>JADGQA010000035.1 GCA_017882185.1 Bacteroidota bacterium | reverse complement strand
GTGTACGGAGGAACTGGAAAAGCAGCCCGCAACTGGGAGTGCTTTGATGCGATCGTCCAGAGTTTGAAGAATCTTGAGAATGACGAAACGCTGCTCGTGCAATCCGGCAAGCCCGTCGGCGTCTTCAAGACACACTTGAACGCGCCACGCGTGCTGATTAGCAACGCAATGCTTGTGCCAAAGTGGGCCACGTGGGATGAGTTCCGTCGGCTGGAAGCTCTCGGCCTGACGATGTACGGGCAAATGACGGCTGGTAGCTGGATCTATATCGGTACGCAGGGAATTTTGCAGGGAACGTATGAGACCTTCGCCGCGTGTGCCACACAACATTTTGGTGGTTCGCTGGCAGGTCGTTTTCTGCTCAGCGCGGGACTCGGCGGGATGGGCGGAGCCCAGCCTCTCGCTGCCACAATGAACGGCGCGGCATGCCTCGTCATTGAGGTAGATCGCGGAAGAATCGAAAAACGATTGAAGACAAGATATCTTGATACGATGAGCGAAAGCCTCGATGATGCGCTCTCGTTGATACGAGAGGCAAAAGAGAAAAGGAAACCGTTGTCCGTTGGATTACCGGGCAATGCTGCAGAAATCATCCCGAAAATTGCCGCCGGAAAATTCATTCCGGATATAGTTACCGACCAGACTTCTGCGCACGATACGCTCAATGGATATGTTCCGTCTGGTATGTCTTATGCGAAGGCGCTCGAATTGCGGAAAAAGAATCCGAAAAAGTATATTGCCCTCGCACAGACTTCAATTGTCGAGCATGTAAAAGGTCTCCTGAAGCTGCAGAAGAGGGGCGTGATCACATTCGATTATGGCAACAATATTCGGGGAGAGGCTCTTGCGAACGGCGTCAAGCGCGCGTTCGATATTCCGGGTTTCGTGCCCGAGTATATACGGCCTCTCTTTTGTGATGGGAAAGGTCCTTTCCGGTGGGCAGCTTTGTCCGGCGATCCAAAAGATATTCACCGGACCGATCGTGCGATCATCGAAACATTTCCGGAAAACAAACCGCTCTGCAATTGGATCGAGAAGGCTCAGAAAGAGGTTGCATTCCAGGGATTGCCTGCAAGAATTTGCTGGCTCGGATATGGCGAGCGTGCCAAAATGGGAAAAATATTTAATGATCTTGTTGCGCGAGGAGAAGTCAGCGCTCCTATCGTCCTCGGAAGAGATCATCTCGATTGTGGCAGCGTGGCATCGCCAAACCGCGAGACAGAGAAGATGAAAGATGGCAGTGACGCAATTGCCGATTGGCCAATCCTTAATGCTCTTCTGAATGCAACCGGAGGAGCCAGTTGGGTAAGTGTTCACCACGGTGGGGGTGTCGGGATTGGAAACTCCATCCACGCGGGGATGGTGATCGTATGTGATGGAACGAAGGACGCTGAAGCGAGATTGCAGCGCGTTCTCACCTACGATCCTGGGACCGGAATCATGCGCCATGCTGACGCCGGGTACACTCGCGCAATCGACAATGCAAAACGATGGGGTGTAAAAATACCGATGCTCCGGAATACAGATATCTGATTCCAAACAACTCGAGATCCAACTCTATGAAATTTCTGATTTTGGGTTGTGGAGGGGTAGGGGGTTATTTCGGGGCAAAGCTCGCGAATGCCGGCGAAGACGTTTGGTTCATTGCCAGAGGAAAACATCTTGACGCGATGAAGCAACGCGGCCTCACGGTGAAGTCTGCGAAAGAGGCATTCACTGTAGCTCCGCAAAAGATCTCAGGAAACGCTGCTGATGCCGGACAAGTTGATGTCGTTCTCTTCTGCGTCAAATCATATGACACGGAGGAAGCCGCCCGCCAGCTCGTTCCTTCAATCCACAAGAAGACAGTCATCATCAGTCTGCAAAATGGAATCGACAATGAACAGCTGATCCAGCGCGTTGTTCCCACTGGAACAGTGTACGGCGGCGTCGCTTACATTTACTCAACCATTACGGCCCCGGGAGAAATCACTCGCTATGAAGGTCCCGCAAAGATCGTCTTCGGCCCGCTCGACAACGAGGTAAGCGATCAGGCACACAAGATTCACGACACATTACAGCACGCTGGCATCAGCACTGACCTGTCCTCAAATATCCAACAGGAACTCTGGAAAAAGTTCATTTTCATCACGGGAGTCTCCGGGATCACCGCCCTCACCCGTCTGACACTTGGAGAGTTGCTCGCCAATGAAGAAACACGCCAACTCGTCCGGAGTGCCATGGAGGAAACACAGGCCGTTGCGTTTGCAGAACACATCTCTCTCAATCCTGGTCTGATGGAGTCGTTTTTCGAAACACTGAGCAAATTCAAGAATGACACCAGGTCTTCTCTTTACTATGATCTCGCGAACGGGAAACCGATGGAACTCGAGGCGCTTGCCGGAACTGTCGTGAAACTCGGTGAACGGTTGTCCATCCCGACCCCCATTCAGAAAACGATCTACGCTTCTCTCCTTCCCTACCATCGCAAGCACGTCCAGAACCTTGCTGGCACTTGGAAATAGATCGCGTCATGGCGAGAGAATTGACACCAAATCCCAACGTCGGCCTGTGTCAACTCTGTGATCACGCACGAGTGATTCAAAGTGCGCGAGGAAGTATCTTCTATTACTGCACACTGTCTGACTCAGACTCAAGTTTCGCGAAGTACCCTCGCTTGCCAATATTGTCGTGTGGAGGATTCACTAAACAAGAGTCCGCCCCGCCTCTCCAACAGTCTTGATTCTTCAGCATTAACTTCGTTTCTTATCGTCAATCATTTTCCCACGATTCTGCCTCGAAAGCGAACCCCTCATTACCATGCAGCTCCTCATCAAGAACATACGTCAACTTGTCACAGTCAAGAGTAATGGCAGGCCGTTTCGCCGTGGAAGCGACATGCGCGACCTCGGAATTATTGAACACGCCGATGTTCTGATTGAAGATGGGTTGTTTCGTTGGATTGGCGCTTCAGGTACGTTGACAGGCACTCTTGATGAAGACGCGGATATCCTTGATGCATCCGAATACGTTGCCCTCCCCGGTTTCGTCGACGCACACACGCACCTACTCTTTGCCGGGAGCAGGGAGAAGGAATTTGCCATGCGCGTCGAAGGAAAATCCTATCAGGAGATCGCAGATGCAGGGGGCGGGATTATCAGTACAGTCACAGCGACGCGCAGTGCCAGCAAGAAAGAGCTCAAGAAGATAGCATCGAAACGACTCGACGAAATGATGAAACTGGGCACCACCACGGTGGAAATCAAATCCGGCTATGGACTCGATGCGGATTCCGAGATCAAGATGCTCGAGGCGATCAACGAGCTTTCGGAGGAGCACTTCATGACGATTGTGCCGACGTTTCTCGGTGCACACGCCATTCCGAACGAATATAAAAGCAATCCTCAAGCCTATGTGGAGACCATCTGCGAACGCATGCTTCCTTACATTGCAAAAAGGAAACTAGCGAGATTCTGCGATGTTTTCTGTGAAACCGGCTACTTCACGGTCGAACAATCTCGACAAATACTGCAGAAGGCAGAATCATTTGGCATACAATCGAAGCTGCATGCAGATCAATTCTCCCAAATTGGCGCCTCGAGGCTTGGCGCAGAGCTAAAGTCAGTTTCCGTAGACCATCTGGAACAGATCGATGAAGGTGCGATAACAGGACTGAAACAAACCGATTGCGTGGCGGTCGTGCTGCCAGGGGTTTCATTCTTCCTTCACTATGGGTATCCACCGGCAAGAAAGATCATTGATGCCGGGATTCCGTTGGCAATCGCTTCGAATTTCAATCCCGGATCGTGCATGTCGTTTTCGATGCCAATGATGATGACGATTGCGTGCACGCAAATGAACATGACTCCGGAGGAAGCAATCACTGCTTCGACTTTGAACGCCGCAGCAGCGTTGAAGATGTCCGATACCATTGGAAGTATCGAAATCGGCAAACAGGCGGACATTGTCCTCTACGATGTGCCTCACTATAGACACATTCCTTATTTTTTCGGATCCAACCAGGTCGCCAAGATTATTAAGAAGGGGACACTCCTTGAATTCTAACGTTGATGGGAGTATCCATTGATCGTTGTCGGCATAGACCTTGCTGGAAGCCCAAAACGAATTACGGGAGTATGCACACTTAACGGGAAGCGAATCACTTCGTTCGCCACGCTTTTCAGCGACGATGAGATCGTGAATTACGTGAAGAAATCAATACCAGACATCATCGCGATCGACGCGCCACTTAATTTGCCTCCAGGCAGAAAGACTATCGAGGATAGAAACGGGGAACATTTTCGTCCCTGCGACAGGGAATTGCATCGGAGAGGAATTCGCTTCTTCCCTATCACGCTTGGACCCATGCGCTCTCTGACAAAGCGTGGAATTCTTCTGAAGAAACGATTCAACAGGCTCGGATTCAAGGTCATTGAAATCTATCCTGGAGCCGCTCAGGATATATGGCGGATTCCGCGGAAACAATTCGGCCTCGGACGATTGCGACGTGGGCTTGAACGCCTTGGCATCAAAGGATTGCAACGAGGAATGAACGGGGACGAGCTCGATGCGGTAAGCGGTGCAGTTGTTGGTCAAATGTTTCTCCAAGGGAAGGCGGAAATCTTGGGCAATTTCAAACAAGGGGCGATCGTGGTTCCTTTCCCGGTGAAGAAGCATGTGAGAACAAAAGGAAAACTCTAATGAATCAAGTAGTTGAGTGCGTTCCCAATTTCAGTGAAGGACGGAACGCGAAGACGATCGAAGAGATTGCTCAGAGCATAAGAAATATCCATAATGTGAAACTCCTAAGCGTTGAGCCGGACAAGGATTACAACCGGACCGTCGTGACATTCGTGGGCGAACCGTTCGCTGTTGTGGAAGCCGCCTTCCAGGCAACCAGGACCGCCGCAGAGCGGATCAACATGCGGTCTCATAAGGGGGAGCATCCCCGCATGGGCGCGACAGACGTTGTTCCCTTCATTCCCATTTCAGGCGTGACGATGGATGATTGTGTCAAGCTCGCAAATGATTACGGAAAGCGAGTTGCGAGCGAGCTCAAGATTCCGATTTATCTTTATGAAGCGGCGGCACGAACTCCGCAACGGAGGAATCTCGCAGACATTCGAAAGGGCGAATACGAAGGATTGGCAGAGAAATTGAACAATCCTGAATGGAAACCTGATTACGGTGAAGCAGTTTTCAATGCGGCCTCAGGTGCGACTGTAACCGGAGCGAGAAAATTCCTTATCGCGTATAACGTGAATTTAAATACGCCGGACGACAAGCTCGCAAATGAAATTGCCCTCCGTATCCGGGAAAGCGGAAGGGTGAAGAAAGATGAATCCGGAAAGCCGGTGAAAAATAAAAAAGGAAAATCGATTAAAATTCCGGGCACTTTGAAGGCCGTCAAGGCGATGGGGGTGTTCCTCGAGCGATTCAAGATCGCACAGGTCTCCATTAACCTCGTGGATTTCGAGGTCACGTCGATGCACGATGCATTCGAAGAAGTGAAAAAGCAGGCAAGGACACTCGGCATTGATGCAGCGGGAAGCGAACTGGTCGGTTTGACGCCTCTCAAAGCGATGTTACTCGCAGGTTCGTTCTATGCAGGCGGTAAGAAATTGCCCGAGAAGGAGGCCGTTTCTCTGGCGATTGAGAAGCTCGGTCTCAGTCAGCTTGAACCATTTGATCCGAAGAAGAAAATCATCGAGTATCAACTCTAAGGATCACTTGGAGATCCAACGACAGCACAGAGAGATCGTCATTGCGAGCAGTTTCATCGCGAAGCAATCTCCGTACGGGACTAGAAAACGAGATCGCCACGTCTCCCGTCGCATGACGTGTGACGGGATCCTCGCGACGACATTCAAGAGGCTTTTTCATCACCACTGTAGTTGAAGATGCAAGTACGAAAACAAAAGGATTGAAAATGTTGACCACAAAAACAGTAAATCAATTTCTTGATGAAGTTGCCTCCAACTCGCCAGCACCAGGTGGAGGGAGTGTCTCAGCTCTTGCCGGATCGCTCGGCGCTGCATTGACATCAATGGTATGCCGGCTCACGATTGGCAAGAAGAAATATGCAGATGTTCAGTCCAAAATGGAATCCGTACTCAAGAAATCCGAAGATCTGAGAGCGAAGCTTACGTCCGTTATCGATGAAGACACAGTGGCCTTCGGCAAGGTGATGGCAGCATTTGGAATGGCGAAGGAGTCTGAGGACCAGAAAACGCAACGGAACAAAGCTATTCAGGAAGCGACAAAAACTGCAATACTTGTTCCCTTGAAACTGATGAGTCTGTGTGAGGAGGGACTTGGTCTCGCTCGGATCGTTGCGGAGAAAGGCAACAAGAATTCTCTCTCCGATGCCGGCGTTTCACTTCTCTTGCTTCAGGCAGCGGCGAATGGTGCAGCACTAAACGTTCGCATCAATTTGCCGGGACTTGAGGATCAGAAATTTCGCGATGAGGCGTACGAACAGGTGACAAATACCTCGAAGAGGATCGACTCCACAGTTGCGGAAGTGATGCCTTCTCTCGTCGCAAAACTGTGATGTGTGCTAACTGCGAATGAGACACTCGCATGTAGCCAAGTCGTTTCTGTCTCTTTCAACAACTGCGACGCACCATCACCACCCGCCGACAACCCAGCTGAGAGCTGAGATTGCTGCGGTCTCCGTCCGCAGTCTTCGGGGTCCCAGAGAAATCGGTATGAATTGATTCGCCGATGCAAGCTGAATCTCGTCTTCTGTGAATCCACCCTCCGGACCTATCATCAACAATATTGATTTGAGATTCGTATGATGCTGCATCACCGACCCCACGAATTGTGACTGTTCTGTCTTTTCGTGGGGAATCAACCGAAGAGAGTATCCTTGCGCGTGATTCACCAGCACGTTGAACTCCATCAGATCAGTTATTTTCGGCAAATAGCATCTTCCGCACTGTTTCATCGCCGCCAACGCGATCTTCTCCAGCCTCACGTGTTTATCGTGTGAAGGGATCGTTCGTTCAGTGATCATCGGAATGATCGTCCGAACTCCGAGCTCAACCGCCTTCTCAACCAAAAAATCCAATCTCGACGGATTCTTGAGGAGAGAAACCGCGAGGGCTATTTCGATTTTGGGCTCATTAACATTCGTCTGAACGTCGACGATGTCACATTCGACCTCATCGCGATCAATGCGGACAATACCCGCTTCGTACATCGCGTCTGCCCCATCCGTTGCCAGGATATGATCGCCGACCTTCTTGCGAAGCACGCGAGTGAGATGTCTCGCCTCGTCACCCCGCAATATGAGCGTCATTCCTTGCACATCTTTCTTTTCTACGAAGAAGTGGTCCATCATATTGTCTCGTTTCTCAGAATTGCTTCTGGTACGTCAATAGGTCGCACCTTCGGAGCTCTGCGCAACAATCAAAATGTTCAATCTACACAATTGGAACGTCCCTCACGGAAATTTCTCACGGAGCCTGTGGAATCATGTTAGAAAGATGCCTCGATATCCACAAAGAGCTCTCCTTTGCCGAGGTTGTTAAGAGCATATTCCGTTCTCACGACAAGACTATAAGGCAAAAGGAAATGGAGTCCGGCACCATAGCCCGACCGCCAATCTGTTCCCGGAAACGACTGACTTCGGTACCATACTTTTCCACCGTCGGCAAAGATGCCGGCATAGAGACCGTACCGGAGAACGCTGAACTCGGGCACTTGTATGAATGAAACAGTAAGATAGCGCGGTTTCAATATTGCGATGCGCAGCTCCAAATTACCCCCCATGATGTCCTCCCCTTCCTGAACATCGCGGAAATATCCGCGCAGGCGCTCGTTGTAGCCGTAATAAACGTGACGATAAATCGGGATGAGTCCACCGCTGGTAAAATTGCCGAAGGTCCTTACTCCAACAGACCAGTCATCGTTGAGCGGGACGAATTGCCGCATATCATATCCATAGGTGGCAAGATTAACCTGCGATTCACCGAAACCGGACTTGTTAATTCCAAAAGCGAAGAACGATCCATTTGTTGTGTATTCTGCGATGTTCCTCGAATCATATGTGTAATTGAACGAGACGTACGCATAGGCATCCCGTCCGGATTTTGAAAGTGTTCTGCCTACACTGGGATCAGAAACTTGTTGGATGTCGTACCCAACTGTCCCGATGATCGTTTGATAGAGTCCGAATCGCCTGCCGAGGGAAATGTTGGTATCATAGTAGTATTGCTCGTACGCGCCCGATTGCACGCTCAGATTGGGGAGTCTTCCATAGCTTCCTTCACAACCGAGAAAAATATCGTCGCCTTGCGTGAGCTTGGGATTCTGGTACCGAAATGAAACCCAACGATCATAACCTAGTGCAAAGGAAAGATACAATTTCTCATTCTGCCCCCGGAAATTCTGATGCGTAAATCCGGCACCGTAATAGAACTTATTGAGATCACGAAAACGGAAGCCTACGATGGGATAGGGGAACCAATACCATCGTTCACTAACATCAACATAAACCGTTGCCGAATCTCCGTCCGTTTCCGACGACACAACAACTTTATTAAATAGTCTCAAACTGTAAATTCGATTCTGGTCTTGCAAGAGTGCGTTCTGACTGAGCGAATCACCGATTTTGGCCGACATCTCACGCAGAATGACGTAATCCTTCGTCTTCTCATTGCCCTGGACAACAATGGATTTGATCCATTCCACATGATTCGAGGCCGTGTCTACGTCGCCTCCCCATGCAATAGAAGAAAGAAGGATGATAGGACAGATGAGAAGCGTTATCATAATATAGTGTCGCCCAAGAAAAAACCCCGTCTCCACAAAGAAACGGGGTTCGATTCGAAGGCAGTCTCTCTATTTGATCAGCCTTGAGTGTTCGACGGCAATGCAATGATCCATCACCACCTGAAGTCCTGCTTTTTCAGCCTTCGATGAGGCTTTTTCGTTCACGACGCCGAGCTGCATCCACACAGTCTTCGCTTTGACTGCTATCGCCTCATCAATGATTTGTTCGACTTCGTCCGGGTTGCGGAAGATGTCGACAATGTCAATTTCCTTCGGAACCGATTTCAAGTCGGGATAACACTTTTTTCCCAGGACCTCTTCGTACTTTGGATTCACCGGGAACACCTCATATCCCTTGTGAATCAAGTACTGCCCAATGCTCCCGCTGTCACGCCATGGTTTGGGAGATGCACCCACGACAGCAATCGTTTTCGATTTCTTCAGGATCGACGCAATTTCGTTTTCATCTTCGATAGGCACAGATTCATCCCTCGTTCGATTCTGCCGCATATGATTCAATGGGAGGACACGTGCACATAATATTTCTGTCTCCATAGGTGCTGTTGATACGACCGACAGGCACCCAGAATTTGTGGGAGCGTACAAATGGAAGCGGAAACATTGCCTTTTCCCGTGAATAACTGTGTTTCCAATCGTCACTCATCGCGTGATACACCGTGTGCGGTGAATTCTTCAAGACATTGTCGGATTTGTCGCTCTTACCGTCGATGACCTCCTGAATCTCCCTCCGGATCTCGATGAGTGCATCAGCAAACCGATCAAGTTCTGCTTTGGGCTCACTTTCCGTCGGTTCAATCATCAAGGTGTCGTGCACCGGGAACGAAACCGTCGGGGCGTGGAAGCCGTAATCCATGAGTCGCTTCGCAATATCGAGCACTTCGATGTTTGCCTCATCCTTGAATTGCTTCATGTTCAGGATGAACTCATGTGCAACGCGTCCATTCTTTCCCTGGTAGAGAACCGGGAAGTGTTTTTCAAGACGTGACTTGAGATAGTTGGCGTTCAGAATCGCAAACTTCGTCGCGTCAGTCACACCCTTGGCACCCAGCATCTTGATATAACCGTATGAAATCAGCAGGATACTCGCACTTCCCCAGGGAGCTGAAGCCACCGCGTGGATTCCCTTTTTGCCCGATCGCTTCAGCATTGGATGGCCCGGCAAGTACGGCACCAGATGCTTTGCTACGCAGATGGGACCAACTCCGGGTCCGCCGCCACCGTGAGGAATGGCAAACGTCTTGTGCAGGTTGAGGTGACAGACATCCGCCCCAATGGCAGCCGGACTTGTGAGTCCAACCTGTGCATTCATGTTTGCTCCATCCATGTAGACCAACCCGCCGTTGGCGTGGATGATATCGCATATTTCCTTGATCGATTCTTCAAACACACCGTGCGTGGATGGGTATGTAACCATTAAGGCGCCAAGATTATCCTTATGTTCTTCTGCTTTCGAGCGAAGGTCAGCAAGATCGATATTCCCCATCTCATCGCACTCGACAACCACAACTTGATATCCCGCCATCACGGCGCTGGCAGGGTTTGTTCCGTGTGCTGACGACGGAATCAGCGCAACAGTGCGCTTGGGCTGTTTCCTGTCAAGATGATATTGACGGATAACCATGAGACCGGTGAACTCTCCCTGCGCGCCGGAATTCGGCTGCAACGACGCACCGGCGAATCCAGTAATCTCGCACAGAGCATCTTCGAGCTCCTTGATAATCTGCTGATATCCCTTGGTCTGATCGGACGGGGCGAACGGGTGAATGTCCGCGAATTCTGGCCAGCTCACCGGCTTCAGTTCGGAGACAGCGTTCAGTTTCATGGTGCAGGACCCGAGCGAAATCATGGAATGTGTCATCGAAAGATCTTTGTTTTCCAATGACTTGATGTACCGCGTCATCTCGAGCTCGGAGTGGTGCGTGTTGAAGACCGGATGCTGGAGGTATGAACTTCGGCGTTCAAACGGCTCGGGAAGGTGCACATCCAGCAACGCGAGCTTCGACGACAGATTCCTGCCTGCGTAGGATTTTCTGCTGGCCTTTGCAAAACACGTCGAGAGTCTTTGCACATCTTCAATCTGCGTTGTCTCATCCAGGGAGATTCCGATTTGCGTCGATCCGATTGCTCGAAGATTGTATCCTTCCCTGATCGCAAGGGCGAGCACCTTGTTACGTAAATCTTTTCTGTCTGTGGAAATCTTAAGTGTATCGAAATAGACGACATTCTCCTGTCGATAGCCGAGTCTCGTCAATTCACTTTCCAGCAAACGCGCATATGCCCGGACCCGGAGGGCAATCGCTTTGATACCTTTCGGACCGTGGTAGACTGCGTACATTCCCGCCAGGATTGCCAGGAGTGCCTGCGCTGTACAAATGTTGGAGGTAGCCTTTTCTCTCCGTATGTGTTGTTCACGGGTTTGAAGAGTCATCCGGTAGGCAGGATTATTGTGCGAATCAATAGAAACGCCGATGATGCGACCCGGCATAGAACGGATGTATTCGTTTTTTGTAGCAAAGAATCCTGCGTGCGGGCCTCCAAATCCCAGCGGCACTCCAAATCGTTGCGAGTTGCCGACGACAACGTCGGCGCCAAATTCGCCGGGAGGAGTCAGCAGTGCGAGACTGAGCAAATCCGAGGCGACAACGACGAAGGCACCCGCCTGCTTCGATTGGGTGATGAACTCGCGATAGTTAAGGACAGATCCGTCCTCACCAGGATATTGGAGGAATACACCGAAGAATGAAGTGTCGATTTTGGATTTCGTGACATCGCCAACAACGATGTCGATACCTTGCGCGACTGCGCGGCTTCTGACTACTTCGATAGTCTGTACGAAGCATTTGTCGGAAACGAAGAACCGATGAGCAGCAGAGCCATTTGCCCCTCTGTTGTGCAGACCGTGAACCATGATCATTGCCTCCGCAGCCGCCGTGCCCTCATCGAGCAGCGACGCATTGGCAATTTCCATGCCTGTAAGATCTGTGACCATCGTCTGGAAATTGAGGAGTGCCTCCAGTCGTCCCTGTGAGATTTCCGGTTGATACGGAGTGTATTGGGTATACCAGCCTGGATTCTCAAAGACCGTCCGCTGTATCACAGAAGGTACGATGCAATTGTAATATCCTTGTCCAAGACAGGAGACGACCACCTTGTTCCTGGATGCCACCTCGCGAAGAGTCCTGAGGTATTCGTATTCTGTGACCGGAGGAGGAAGTCGTAATGCCTGATTGAGCCTTATCTGTTGCGGCACCGTCTGGTCGATGAGATCGTCGAGGGAACGCGCTCCGATCGACTTGAGCATCACCTCCACATCGTGTTGCCTTGGCCCGATGTGACGCGATTGAAACTGTTCATGTTCAGCTACATTGATATTCATGCGAAGTATTTTTCATTTTAAGTTGAAGGAACGGTTTGACCCTGCTGGATTTTTTCCAGGGCTTGGGCGGCTGCGGATTGCTCTGCGTCCTTCTTGCTTTTTCCGTTGCCGGTACCGAACGTTTGATTTCCAATGATGACCTCGATCGTGAATCGCCGGTCGTGTTCAGGCCCTTCTTCTTTGAGAACCGAATAACGTGGGATCCCCAGCGACTTGCCTTGTGCGTACTCGAGAAGAGCACTCTTGTAGTTGTCGTCTGTCTGTGCGGAATTCAAGAGATCCTGATCAGCAAGAAGGGTCCGGTGGACAAATTTCCGTGCGGCAGTTACGCCACCATCGAGATAGATCGCACCGAGGATCGCTTCGAATGCATCCGCCAGGATGGATTCGGAACCGCTGTCTATGGACTGCACGGCACTGTTGCTGAGCAACAAAAAATCCGAAATATGAAGCTCTTTTGCTCTTTGGGCAAGGATTCTCCTGTTCACAAGGCGGGAACGAAGCTTCGTTAGATCCCCCTCCTCCAAATCCGGATAGGAATCATACAGGAATTCTGCGACCGTCGAATTGAGAACGGAGTCGCCCAGGAATTCGAGTCGTTCGTTCGATTTCCATTGAGGAGCCACAAATTGCAGATACGACCGATGCAGGAGAGATTGGACAAAGAGACCCCAGTTCTTAGGAACGTAGCCGATGGTTTTTTCAAACCGGTTGAAATCAAATCCTTTGGTCGAGATTTGATGGGCCGTTCCTCCAAGGTCGATTCTCGGGCGGGGCAGGAAAAGTCGGAAAGGAAAGAATCGGCGCAAGAGAAATGAGAATGATTTCATCACATCATCAGTCTCCCCTTGTCGCTGAAGCCAAGGTTACTCGTGGTATTTCCTAAATAGAATGGATGCGTTATGTCCCCCAAAACCGAATGTGTTACTGATCGCTGCCTCAATGGTCCAGTCCTTGGATCCGTCTGTAATATAATTGAGGTCGCAATCAGGGTCAGGTGTGAACCTGTTGATCGTGGGATGGACTTTGTTGCACTGAACCGACAGGATCGTCGCAATTGACTCGACGGCACCAGCTGCTCCCAGAAGGTGCCCAATCATTGACTTCGTGGAGTTTACTGCGATAGAACGTGCCTTTTCTCCAAAAACAGTTTTGATGGCGGCGGTCTCATTTTTGTCCCCCACCGGTGTGGAGGTTCCGTGCGTGTTCACGTATTGTATATCCCCAGGCGTCAGCCCCGCATCTTTGATAGCGATCCGCATCGATCGCACCGCCCCTTCACCACCAGGGGCCGGTTCTGTGATATGATGCGCGTCTGCAGTAAAGCCGATACCCGCGACTTCTGCATAAATCCGTGCACCGTGGCTACGGGCGTGGTCCAGTTCTTCGATAACAAGAATGCCCGCCCCTTCTCCCATTACAAATCCGTCACGGTCTTTATCGAACGGCCGACTCGCAGTCTCCGGGGAATCATTCCGCGTTGAGAGAGCTCTCATCGCATTGAATCCGCCGATCCCCATTTCACAAATGGAAGCTTCCGCGCCCCCGGTCACCATCACATCCGCATCGCCTCGTTGAATGAGGATAAAGGCGTCTCCGATTGCGTGGGAAGATGTAGCGCACGCTGATGTCGTAGCATAGTTCGGCCCCTTCAAACCATACCGCATGGAAACTCGTCCGGAGGCCATATCCGCAATCATCATCGGAATGAAGAACGGGCTAATGCGGTGCGGACCTTTTTCCACAAACAGAGTCTCAAATTGCTTGTGGTAGGTGCCCATGCCGCCGATGCCGGAGCCAATGATGACACCGACGCGATCCTTGTCAATCTTTGTGAGATCAATCCGGGAGTCGCCAAGAGCCATTTCGCTTGCGGCGAGGGCGTATTGCGTAAACGGATCGCACCTTTGGGCCAGCTTGCGATCAATATAGTCCTGCGCATTGAATCCCTTGAGCTGGCATGCGAACTTGGTGTCGTAATCTGAGGCGTCAAAGTATGTTATTGGACCGGCACCGCTTTTACCTGCAAGCAGATTTTTCCAAAACTCCTCGACGGTATTGCCGACAGGCGTCAGAGCACCCATACCGGTGATAACCACTCTTCGCTTTTTAACCGGGAAACCCATAAACAATCACTTCTTTTGTTGTCCGAGGAGGGGAGAGACCGACACTATCCCCTCGCAATGCAATCAGTTCAAAGTCTCTGCCTTGTTGCCTCACAGAAACCTTACTGACGGTTACGCTGTCTTTGCAGAAAGGTACTTTATCGCGTCGCCAACCGTTGCGATTTTTTCCGCGTCTTCGTCCGGGATCTGGAGATTGAAGGCCTTTTCAAATTCCATGACCAGCTCCACGGTGTCGAGCGAATCCGCCCCGAGATCATTTGTAAATGATGCCTCAGGTGTAATTTGGGCGGCATCGACGCCAAGCTTCGACACGATTATTTCTTTTACTTTTGCTGAAACATCAGCCATGGTATGGCTCCTTTCGGTTAAGAGAGAGAAGATGGGTTAATGAATTCACATGACAATTCCGCCGTCAACGCACAACACCTGACCGGTCATATAACTCGATGCAGGCGATGCGAGAAAGACGACAACGTTTGCAATTTCTTCCGGCTTGGCAGTACGCTTCATCGGAATGATGCTTAGTAACGCTTCGCGTTGTTGGGGTGTAAGTTTCACAGTCATATCTGTATCGACAAATCCCGGGGCAATGGCATTGACTTGAATGTTTCGCGAGGCAAGTTCCTTCGCAAGAGACTTTGTCATGCCAATCATGCCGGCCTTCGCCGATGAGTAGTTCACCTGTCCCGCATTGCCGATGACGCCGGAAATAGAGCTGATGTTGATGATCTTGCCTTCGCGCTGGCTCATCATCGGTCGACACACCGCTTTCGAAAAATTGAAAGCACTCTTCAAATTCGTGTCGAGCACGTCGTCCCAGTCTTGTTCGCTCATCCGCATCAACAGGGTATCTTTCGTGATACCGGCGTTATTGACCAGAATGTCAATCCTCTGCAGTTCCTTGACGACGCGGTCTACAACCTGCTGGGCTCCATTAATATCTTTAGCATCCGATTGAATAGCAAGTGCCTTCCGTCCCCTGGACTCAATTTCCCCTTTAACCTTTTCAGCCGCCTCTATTGCGCTTTTGAACGTGAAGGCAACATTTGCTCCCTCATCCGCCAATGCGATGGCAATGGCCCTCCCAATTCCTCTTGATCCACCCGTTACGAGTGCAGTTTTCTCCTTCAGAATCATCGAATTCTACTTTATTATTTTAAGGAATTGGCTGGGAATGTCAGTTCACGCTCTTCGAGTTCTTCAGATTCCGCTTCTTGAATATGCCAAACACATAGTCACTCGGAATCCTTCCGAGTGCAATCAATCGATCTTCCGCATTGAACAAAAATTCGAGCCACTCCTGGGTTTCCTGCTTGTCGTCCGAAAAATTATGAGCGATATCTTTCAACAGGTTTGCCAGGATCGTGCCCCCATAGGGCCTTAGCTCCAGGACCTCGAACCTTCCTTCGAGCACAGTCAATATTGAGTGCGATTCAGCTGCTTCAGATGGATCGTTGAGTCGCACGGCCAACACGCCCGGTCTTGACATCCTGTCCTTTAGTCTTCCGTCTTTTCTTCTCCTCAACCGCTCGGGCAGCAATTGTAGAAGTGCATTCGTGATCACAGCCTGATCATCCGTCCATTGAAATCTGCTCGGCCCGACGTACTCATTCACAACTACGATCCCATCATCGTTCAGCCAGGAATCCGCTCGATCGACGGCTTGCGCCAACGGCGAACAATGGTGCAACGAATTGTCAAAGATCACTACATCAAACGAACCAGGATCAAGATCCAACTCAAAAACATCGCCGACCATGAAACTCAGTTGATCGTTCCATGTACTTTTCCGCGCCAGCTCCCGGGCAATCTCAATCCTAGGCCCAGAGACATCGTACCCATTAATTGATTGGAACTTTTTTGTCTCCGCCCACCCGATTTCTTTACGTCCTGTGCCGCATCCGATTGAAATCGCCCGCAACCCCTTCCTTCGATGAAGATATTTCTTTGCGACATAGTGCTGGTAAGCCAGTGCCGCATTGCCAGTGATCAACTTGTTCCATCTTCTTGTCACATCGTCAAGATCCCACCAGTTTGATCTATCGGATGAGATGTGACTCCAGGAGTCAATTACTCTTTCCCGGTCCGTTCCGAATATTCTTCCCACCAGTCTTCGCAACCCAATTGCTCGGGCTTTATCCAGGAACAGGAAGAAATCATCTAGACGAATGAGTCTTGACATCAAGAGACGAAGCTATGTCCGTAAACTTGTCAATTCCTCGAACTTCGACATTTGGCGCAATCCTCTTCACAAGTCCCTGCAGGACTTTGCCCGGTCCTATCTCCACAAACGTGCCCGCACCGTCTGCTACCATGTTGGCAACGCTTTCTTCCCATCGAACCGGACTTGTCAGTTGTCGAAACAACAACTCCCTGATCTCGGAAGCTCTCTGGACCGGTCGCGCCGTTACGTTTGCGTACACTGGAATTTGAGCGTCGTGTATGTCTGTCGCATCCAGCGCATTCTTCAGTCCGTTCCGAGCCGACTCCATGAGCGGAGAATGGAATGCGCCGCTCACCGGAAGTTCTTTCACCAGTTTTGCACCACGACTCTTCGCAAGCTCCATCGCCTTCCGTACACCGACTGCCGAACCGGAGATGACGATCTGACCGGGCGAGTTGAAGTTGGCAGCCTGAACGACTCCAACCGCGGAGGCCTCGCTACACACTTCATTGATTGCCGCCGGATCCAACCCGACAACAGCCGCCATCGTTCCATGCTGTTCTGTCCCTGCCTTTTGCATCAGCTCGCCACGAAGACGCACGAGCTTCAAGCCATCTTGAAACGTGAGCGCTTTTGCAAAGACCAGAGCGGAGTACTCGCCCAACGAATGGCCTGAGGCCATCGTTGCGGGTAATCCTCTATACAATTTTGAAAGAACAATGGAGTGAAGAAAAATCGCGGGTTGCGTATTTCTTGTTTGCCGCAACTCTTCTTCGGGTCCTTCGAAACAAATCTTGCTGAGAGAAAAGCCAAGGACTTTATCTGCTTCACCAATGATCGACCGGGCCTCTGCATTCTTCTCGTAGAGGTCGCTCACCATGCCCACATATTGCGAACCCTGTCCAGGAAAAACGAACGCAAGCTTGCTCATTCCGTTCAGGGCTTTTGAGGGTTCACGAGCGACCATTTTACATACGTCGCTCCCCACGTGTATCCGGCACCGAATGCCGCCAGAACGATATTCTGCCCCTTCTTCAGCTTGCCACATTCCCACCATTCCGAAAGGCAAAGGGGAATCGTTGCGGCAGTCGTATTCCCGTACTTTTCGATGTTGATCATGACCTGCTCACGACGAATACCCATGCGCTCCGCAGTCGCGTCGATGATCCGCAAATTTGCCTGATGGGGAACAAGCCAAGCAACATCTTCGCCTTTGAGACCATTGCGATCCATAATCTCCACAGATACATCTGCCATCCCTTTGACGGCGAGCTTGTAGACATTCTTTCCGTCCTGGTAGATATAGTGCATTTTCTTGTCGACCGTTTCGTGTGAAGGCGGATTGAGACTTCCACCGCCGGTCATGCAAAGATACCGACCGCCAGAGCCATCGACATAGAATTTGCTGTCGATGATGCCGTAACCATCCTCGGTGCCTGGTTCGAGCAAGACTGCACCGGCAGCGTCTCCAAACAGGATACAAGTGTTCCTGTCGGTGTAGTCCACGATGCTGCTCATCTTGTCCGTTCCGACCACCAACACTTTCGAATACGTACCCGATTCCACCAATTTTGCACCCGTGGTCAGCGCGAAGAGAAATCCGGAACAGGCCGCGGACAAGTCAAAGCCCCACGCTTTTGTCGCCCCAATTTTTTGTTGAACAAGGCACGCTGTTGCGGGGAAGAACATGTCCGGTGTTACGGTGGCCACAATAATGACCTCGATTTCCGATGCACTCATATTCCGCCTGCTGAGCAAATTTTCTATTGCCTTCACAGCCATATCGGAGGAAGCGCCATTTTCCATGATTCTTCGCTCACGAATCCCGGTTCTCGTCCGGATCCATTCGTCATTGGTATCAATCATCTTCTCAAGATCGGCATTCGTCAGGATTTTGTCCGGTGCATAATGTCCGACGGCCGTTATCGCAGCTTTTCTCACACCCATGAACTACTCTCCCTTGTATTCTCCTGCAGTAGCGGACAATTCCGTCTGCTCGATTGACAGAGAAGCGCTGAGCGCCTTCTCAATGTGTTTATGAAGCTGAAATTGCGCGACCTCAACGCCTCGCAGGATCATATTCTTGATTCCCGTCGGCGTGGAGCTTCCGTGACCAATGATCGAGATACCATTTGCACCGAGCACCGGCACACCGCCTTCGACGTTCGGATCAAAATCTTTCAGCGCATTTTTCAGCGAACCTTTGGCCAATCCTACGATCAATTTCCGAATTATCCCTTCATCTGCAAATCTGGTGAGTCTGCCTTTTAAAAAGCCCGGGATGCTCTCGCCAAACTTCAGGATGATATTTCCGACGAAACCATCACAGACGACAACGTCCGCTTTTTTCTTCAAAATGTCGCGACCTTCGACGTTTCCAACAAAATTCAGATTGCTTGCTTCCAGCATCTTGAACGCCTCAATGACGACCTCCGTGCCTTTCCCTTTTTCTTCACCCACGTTGAGCAACGCTACTGTCGGCCGTTCTTTTTTTGTGACCAGACTGTAGTAGATGCTTCCCATGATTGCAAACTCAAAGAGCTGACGCGGTCGGCAATCGACATTCGTTCCAGCATCTACCAGCAAGCACAAACCGCCTTCGGCAGGCAAGAATGTTCCAATCGTCGGCCTGCTGACTCCTTTAATTCTGCCGAGGATAAGGGTTGTAGCGGACAACACGGCACCTGTGTTTCCCGCACTCACGAAAGCATCTGCCTTCCCTTCCTGGTGCAAGCGTATCCCAACAGCAAGCGAAGAGTCTTTTTTCTGCTTCAGCGCCGCTGTGGGAGAATCCTCCATTGTGATGACTTCTGTCGCAGGGACGATAGAGCATGAGAGTCCCTCTGCGTGAGCTTTCTGAAGCTGCTCCCGGAGCTCCTGCTCTTTTCCTACCAGCAGGACTTCGAATGCATTGTTCGTCTCTCTTAAAGCAGCAAGCGACCCTGCTACCTCATTGACCGGTGCGAAGTCCCCTCCCATCGCATCGACAGCTATCCTCAGTTTTAGGGAAGGATCCATTCTTGTGAGAGTAGGCGGTGTACTGAGACGTCTTCAGCGCGGAATTGCGGTGTTACGCTTCTTTAGGGGTAACAATGATACGACCGTTGTAGTAGCCGCAATGGGGGCACGCCCGATGCTGTAATTTTTTCTCGTGACAATTCGGGCATTCTTGAATAGACGGCGCGGATGCCTTGTAATGCGTCCGGCGTTTCCTGCCGCGGGTTTTTGAATTGCGGCGTTTAGGATTTGGCATTTAGCACTTCCTTTGAATATTGCTGAGTCGTTGTGTTTCTATACTTGGTGCGAACCCCTGCTTCAATTCAACGACACTTTCTTGAGAACTTCCCATCTGGGATCTGCGTCGTTTTCGGCACAGCTGCAATTGACTTTGTTCCTATTCGCCCCGCATTTGGGACATAAACCCTGACAATCATCCTTACAGAGAAGTTTCAGCGGCACTGCCAGGATCAGGAATTGGCGAACATCTTCGCCCAGATCGATCATGGTCGCATCCGGGCTGATGTACTGCACCTCTTCTTCGGAATTGCTCCGAGCGCCGCTTTCCTCAGTTATGTATACAACCTCATAGTGGGTTGAGAGGACGTTCTCGAACTCATCAAGGCATCTGTCGCACGTGAACCGGCTTTTTGTTCGGAACTCCACTCTGAGGAAAATCTGGCGACCAGTTTTCTCGAGAGCCGCATGAACGAAGACGCGATCTACGAACCTGGCGTCCAGTTCCAGATTCTTCGGTTCAGTCTCAAAATCATATAGGTGAGTCCCTTCAGACAACCTCGAAATATTGATTGTCAGTTCACTCACCGCTCATCTCTTCTCATGACAGAACTACGCCTATACACGCGAAAGCAAGGTATGAACCTTGCTTCCGTCGTATTCAGCGTTTTTGATAAATAATCGTGGCTTTCCTCTGAAAGCCTCAGAAAATATAATAAAATCGTTGAAGAGATGCAAGAATAAACCCTGCTCCCCACCAGAGGCAACATTCTCATTCACCCTCACTCCGGATCCATCTCCGGAGAAACCCTCAACGACACAAATTCCTACAACTGTTTTTCCGCGACGAGCCCGGGCTCGGATGACTGAGTCAGCAGCAACTGTCCTCGGACGTGTTCCACCGTTTCAGAAAGCGCATCTCGAAATTTCTCAAAATCCTCTTTGTAAAGGAAGATCTTGTGTTTTTCGTACTCCTCTTCACCAATTCTCTTGCTCTCTGTGATCGTAATGTAGAAGTCTTTTTCCGATTTCGTCGATTTCACGTCGAAGAAGTACGTGCGTTTCCCTGCACGCACACGTTTCGTGAAGATCTCGTCTTTGTAGTTGGTTTCCAACGTACATGCCTCCCGTTAAGATTATCTACTGATTCGTGGATTATGAAGATACAGCAAGTTGAATTTTTTCAATGAATATTCCGTCATTTCCGCACGACAGCCACTTTGCCGTTGGCGACCTGGTTTCCGTTGTCGGCGAATGCGACAACAAAGTAAATGCCCGACGGGACATAATTTCCGCGCCGATCCCTCCCGTCCCAGAACGCGCGCCCTCCACCCTGCGCAGCGAATTCGGCGACCAACGTTCCATTGACTGCAAGGATCTTGATTGTCGAGTTTGAAACAAGATTGTTGATAGTCAGCGGCTGCGTACTGGGGAGAGCATACGGATTAGGGCCAAAATCGAGCTTCGTATACGTCTTCATTGGTTGAACCGCCGGGATCTGTAGGCTCGACAATCCATTTTGAGTACCTATATATGCGATACCGCGTCGTTGATCAATCGCAATCGACCGCACATCGTTGTCGACGAGCTTGCCATCGGTGTTGGTGGCAGTATACTGGCTGATCAATTGCGTTCCATCAGAATTAACGACGAAAACACCCTCCTTGGTGCCGATCCACTTATCGTTAAGGCCGTCGACGGCAATTGTCTGAATTGATTGTTCACGAAGAGGGAACGAAGAAATCATGCTCGCGAGCGGATTCTGCGGATTCGTAATGATCGCTACACCCAAATCTGTGCCGACCCAAACATTGTTGTCCTGATCGACCGCCAACGATAGGATGATGTCGTTTGGCAACCCGTCTGAAGTTGTCATCATCCCCCAGCCTCCGGTATTTTCGGTGCCTGCAACCGTGAGATTTTCGTTGTAATAGTAAAGTCCGGCAGGTCCGGTTATGAGTTTCTGCGTTGGCTCTGCATTTGCCATCCATTTCGTACCATTCTGGTCGACCACAATGGCGGAAAAAAAGCCGTCGCACGGAATAGCCGTACATCGAACATACTGAAAGGTCGAGTCGTTTACGAGTTCTGCGAGAAAATTGCTGTTCGTCGCCGTGCGGTTTGCCATCCATGTCGCTCCTTGAGGATCAACCGCGACGCCACCGATAACCACATAAAGAGGGTTCGAAGGGTCAGTCGCACTCAAAGTCGGTGTCGATGTTGAATTCAACTTTCGGCGGATCGTATCGCTCACCACC
>JADGQA010000034.1 GCA_017882185.1 Bacteroidota bacterium | reverse complement strand
AGGGGAACTGTGGGAGAAAAAGGCGCATGTTCTTCCTGCATGCGTTGACTGCCATCAGCCGCATAAGATTCGGAAGGTGTACTACACACAGGGGATGGCGGACAAGGATTGTCTCGGCTGTCACGGACGGACGAATGTACGTTCATCGAAGGATGGCAGATCGCTCGCGGTCAATGCGAATGAGCTTGCTCATTCTCGTCACGCGAACGTAGCGTGCAGTCAGTGCCATAGCGAGGTGAACGCGTCCCATCTCAGGCCTTGTGACGCGATCACGAAATCTGTCGATTGCGCGGCTTGCCACGCGGAAATCGGTACAGTGTTCCAGAAGAGTATTCACGGTGTTCTCGACGCGAAGAAAGATCCGAATGCCCCCACTTGCAAAGAATGTCATGGCACGCACGGGGTGCTGGGAAAGACCAATCCCGCGTCAACGACGTTTCCGACGAATGTGCCAAAACTGTGTGCACGATGTCATCGCGAGGGGGAGAAGGCAGCGGTCCGCTACGTTGGTTCGGAGCATAACATTATCAATCACTACACCGAAAGTATTCACGGTAAGGGACTGATGGAGAGCGGTCTCACTGTGACGGCAATGTGCACGAGTTGCCACACGGCGCATAACGTGCGACCGAGCTCCGATTCGTTATCGAGCGTTAACCGTGCAAATGTGCCTACCATGTGCGGCCAGTGTCACCATGGGATCGAGGAACAGTTCGAGGCGAGTGTTCATTCCACGTTGGTTACTCACACCGACAAGGCACTTCCCGTCTGTATCGATTGTCATTCTGCACACACCATACGTCGTACGGATCAAACGGGTTTCATGTTGGAGATCATGAATCAGTGTGGACGTTGCCACAAAGCGATTGCAGAAACCTATTTTGATACCTATCACGGCAAAGTGTCCCGTTTGGGGTATACGAAAACCGCGAAGTGTTACGATTGCCACGGGGCACACGATATTCTTCCTGTCACCGATCCTCGCTCGCACGTGAGCTTGCAGAATGTTGTCACGACGTGCAAAAAATGTCATCCAGGAGCCTCAAGACAATTTGCCGGTTATCTTACACACGCGACCCACCACGACCCGGCGAAGTACCCTTACTTATTCTGGACGTTCTGGGGAATGACCTCACTTCTCATCGGCACGTTTGTTCTTGGAGGTGTTCACACATTATTGTGGATACCGCGCGCGCTGCAGAGAAGGCGTAGTAAACGGAATAATCCACCGAAAGTGAAGGATTGAAAAAAGCAAGAAAACGGCTGGATGGTAAAAAAATGAGGAATCCGGCACCAGTGAATCCGGCATCGGTGATTCCGGAACCGGTGATTCCAAAACTAGTGATTGGAGGAAGGGAATACCTCCGATTCACGCGGCTTAATCGCGTCCTGCACGTAATCATGATCGTAACGTTCATGAGCCTTGCACTGACGGGTATGACGCTTAAGTTTTCATACACTCCGTGGGCAGTCATCTTATCCCACTTGTTCGGCGGCTTTGAGTCAGCAGGATATATCCATCGTGTGGCTGCAACTCTCATGATCGCCACCTTTGTTACCCATCTCGTCGACCTTGTACGTCGGAAGAGAAAAGATTTCAGGTCTTGGCGGGCAATGATTTTCGGCAAGGATACCATGATGTTCACGCGGAAGGATCTCGCTGAGTTTTTGGGTTCGATGAAGTGGTTCCTCGGCGCGGGATCGCGGCCCCAGTACGGGCGTTGGACGTACTGGGAAAAGTTCGACTATTTTGCCGTGTTCTGGGGAATGATGGTGATTGGTTCGACGGGACTCATGCTTTGGTTCCCTGAATTGTTTACACTGGTTCTTCCGGGATGGTTGATCAACGTTGCAACTATTATTCATAGTGATGAAGCTTTGCTGGCGGTCGGTTTCATCTTTACGGTTCATTTCTTCAACACGCACCTACGTCCTGAGAAATTTCCCATGGACATCGTCATTTTTTCAGGTCGCATGGATGTCGATGAACTTCGGGAGGATAAGCCCGCGGAATACGAGGATCTTGTACAAACCGGGAAACTTGAGGACCACCTCGTTGAGCCGTATCCGCCTATTGTCATCAGGACAATTCGTATTTTCGGGTGGACGGCTCTTTGTGTAGGATTTAGCATCGTACTCTGGATCATCTATGCGATGATCTTTGCTTATCGCTGAACCATGCGATTGATCGAGTTCTTCTGGAGTGGCGACGGCGAGGATACGTCGATGCCATGCACAATGATGAGGGAAGAAGGTGAGGCAAACGGAAAATCAAGGAACTTGATCGGTTGACGTTTTAGCAAACAAAACACTTGGCATATTCGCAAGATATTCTTAACATAGGAGGAGACATTTTCTTCATGAGCACATCTCCTCCGTCAAAAATCTCGTTCAACGGATGACAACAACAGACGGACTAAATACTGTCAATGTAAAGAAGCGTGACTTCCTTAAGTGGATTCTTTCCGGAGGGCTCGTTGCATTTGTCGGCTCCGTTCTCTATCCCGTACTCGCATACCTGAAACCACCATCCCAGAGTGAGGTCGAAGTCTCGAGTGTCAAGGTTGGTAAACTCACCGACATACCAAAGGATAGCGGTCAAATTGTCAAATTTGGTTCGAAGCCGGTCATTCTCATTCGAACTGTTGCCGGGGATCTGCGGGCCTTCTCGGCGACATGCACCCATCTCGACTGTACAGTGCAATATCGCAAAGACTTCGGCGCTATTTGGTGTGCTTGCCACAACGGAAAATACGATCTGATGGGTCACAATATTTCTGGTCCTCCTCCGCGTCCATTGAATGAGTATAGGGTAGTTGTGCAAGGAGAAGAAGTCTTCGTCTCGAAGAATACATGAAAACCTACTTCAAAACATTCTACCATTGGATCGACGAGCGCGTGCAACTCGAAGATCTCGTCCAGTTCTTGGGGAAGAAATACGTTCCTATTCACAGGCATTCGATCTGGTACTACTTTGGTGGGGTCTCTCTCTTCCTCTTTATCATCCAGGTTGTGACTGGTATTCTTCTGCTTCTCTATTACAAGAGCGGTGAAGAGCTTGCATTCGAGAGCATTCAGTTCATCATGTCAAAAGTGCAATTTGGGTGGCTGATTCGCTCCATCCACAGCTGGACTGCGAACCTGTTCATCCTAACCGCGATGATCCACATGTTCAGTGTCTATTTTGAAAAGTCCTACCGCAAGCCGCGAGAAATTACCTGGCTTACCGGCATGTTAATGTTCTTTCTTGCCCTTGGGTTTGGGTTCAGCGGCTACCTGTTACCGTGGAATGAACTCGCGTTCTTTGCGACCAAAGTAGGAACCGACATCGCTGGCGTTGTGCCTGTATTCGGAAAGCCAATTATGGTTTTCCTTCGCGGAGGACAGGAAGTAACGGGAGCGACCCTCTCGCGTTTCTTTGGATTTCACGTTGCCGTGCTTCCCGGAATATTCACGGTGCTTCTCGGTATCCATCTTGTCCTTATTCAGCGACAGGGAATGAGCGAACCACTTGCAAGGGAAGAGGCATTAGCGGGACGAGAGAAAACGATGCCATTCTTTCCGAACTTTCTTCTCCGGGATCTCCTGCTTTGGCTCATCGTACTCAATTTGTTGGCGATTCTGGCAGTGTTCTTCCCGTGGGAGTTGGGCAAAAAAGCAGATGCATTCGCTTCAGCGCCTGCAGGGATCAAACCGGAGTGGTACTTCCTGTTCATGTTTCAAACGTTGAAATATATTCCAGGCAAATTGTGGATACTAGATGGTGAAATCTTCGGAATTCTTCTCTTCAGTGCGGGCGGACTTTTGTGGACTCTGGTTCCGTTCTGGGATAGAAAAAGCAACCGGGGTGAGCAAAACAAGGTAATAACCTATGTTGGCCTATTTGTAATCTTCTATATCATCGTGTTGACAATCCTCGGGTGGACAGCATGAGTCGTATAATCGTCATTCTGCTCACGTTGGTGATGTTTAACAGACTCTCTGCTGCCGATGATCAATGCCTCAAGTGCCATGAGACCATTGGTGATAATCCATCAGCTCTCTTCAAACACGATATTCATTTCAAAAGGGGAATATCGTGCGCAGACTGTCACGGGGGCAACCCTCACCTTGAGGACATGGAGAAGGCGATGGACAAGAAGGCAGGATTCGAAGGAGTCCCCAAGGGTGACGATATTTCGAGAGTATGCGCGGGTTGTCATTCGAATCCCGAGCAGATGAAAAAATACGGTTCTTCGCTTCCCGCCAATCAGTTGCAGAACCTCCTCTCCAGCGTGCATGGAAAACTTTCAGTGACTGGAAAAGAACACGTCGCGCAGTGCATTACGTGCCACGGCGCTCACGGAATTGTTTCGGTGAAGGATTTACGATCTCCGGTCCATCCACTGAACATCGTCAAGACGTGCACAAAATGCCATGCGAACGCAATGTTCATGCGAACGTACAATCCTTCATTACCTGTTGATCAATTGGACAAATACAGAACGAGCGTTCATGGCAAAAGGAATGCAAAAGGAGATTCGAAGGTCGCTGAGTGTGCAAGCTGCCACGGTAGTCACAACATCCTGTCCGCGAAAGATGTGAAATCGACGGTATATCCTTTGAATATACCATCGACTTGCGCTAAGTGTCACAGCAGCAGTGAGTACATGAAGGGCTTCAATATACCGACAGATCAATACGAGAAATTTTCAAAAAGCGTTCACGGCGTTGCGTTACTCCAGAAAGACGATATGGGAGCCCCGGCCTGCAATAGTTGCCACGGTAACCATGGCGCAGCACCTCCAGGTGTGGAGTCGATTTCAAAAGTGTGTGGCACCTGTCATGCCATCAACGCCGACCTGTTTTCTTCAAGTCCGCACAAAAAAGCATTTGACCAAAGAAATCTTCCGGAATGCGAGACGTGTCACAGTAATCACGACATCATTGCTGCAACAAATAGGTTGCTCGGCGTGACTCCTGAAGCCGTCTGCAGTAAATGCCACAGTGAACAACTAAGCCCAAGAGGCTATGTCGTGGCAAAGGAAATGCGACTGCTTGTCGACAGCCTTGAATCGTCGGAAGGAATTGCGAAATTGCTGATTGAGGAGGCTGAACAGAAAGGAATGGAAGTCACTGAAGCTAAATTCAAATTGCGCGACGTTCACCAGGCACGTTTGCAGTCCAGGACAATGGTTCATTCGTTCAATGAACAGCAGTTCAGGGAGACAATCGAAAAAGGCCTGAAAACGGCAGCGATTGTACAGACCGAAGGCGAGTTTGCTATTCGTGAATATAAATTTCGCAGAATTGGCCTGGGCATTGCGAGCGTCGTTATCACCATCCTGGCAATTTCATTGTATCTTTTTATCAAACGTATCGAACGCAGACAACGAACGGGAATGTAAGTATTCGATCCCGTCATTCCATCATCAAAAGAGGAGGAACACCATGAAGATCCCAAGATTCTTGATTATGATGCTTTTGGGGATCGGCATCATCGCAAGCTATGCTCCCGCACAGAACAAATATGTTGGGACGAAGATGTGCAAAGCTTGTCACAATACCGAGAAAATGGGTAAGCAATACGATGTCTGGTCAAAGACAAAACACGCTGGAGCCTATAAGACTCTAGCCACCGATAAGGCGAATGAAATTGCCAAGGCAAAGGGAATCTCAAAACCGGCGGCGGAAGCACCTGAGTGCCTGGAGTGCCATGCCAAACCTGTCGATCCAAAATTTGCCGATCGAGCATACGATGCCAAAGACGGTGTTCAGTGTGAGACGTGCCACGGTGCCGGATCCGCCTACAAGAACATGGCCATCATGAAGGATAAGGCGAGATCGATTGCAGCAGGGATGACGGACTTTAAGGACAATGCCGTGATCGAAAAGTGGTGCAAGACATGCCACAATGAAAAGAGCCCAACTTTCAAAGAATTCAAGTTTGACGAAATGTGGGGCAAGATCAAGCATCCAGTTCCGAAATCGTGATACCGGAACATGAGCGTTTGAATGGCCCATCCTACCGTTCTGCGTAACCAGAATCTTGGGCATCGACGCCAGCGGTTGGATAAGTAACATTGACAAAGTCTCCGCGACGTTGCATGTAGTGCAACGCCGCAAGACTGTTTTTTGAGCCCACCATGGGCTACGCCTCCCACACACCTTCTCACTAATGCGAGAATGGCCTCCATTTTTCCCGACAATGGTAAATTTTCAACCATTGTGGAAAAATTTCAAGCGATTTCTTGCTTAAATTCTCAACATTTCTTGGTACAAGTCTTGAACAATGCCGTGAGGCATAATCTGGAACTATACCTATGAAACTCAGACTTTTCATTCTAGTCCCACTCTTTTGCGTGACGCAAGTTGAAGCACAGTTCGTGACGGGCCGGTTGACAACTTCGTTCTACGGATGGCAGGGGAGAGATGCAAGCAATGCGAAACTTAATTTTATGCGTGGCTATGAGAACGTACAGATCGATGCAAACAGTGGTAATTTCTCGATCGCGACCAATCTACAGATCTCAGATGATTTTGCAGCAAAGATTGGAACTGATCCGGAATTGAGGCTCTCATCACTCGTGTTGAGAGTTCGTCATATCGCAGATGCGTTGGATATCTCGCTCGGACGTCAATTTGTCTTTGCCGGAGTCGGCAATGGAATAATAGACGGGGCTGATTTGATATCCACATTTCTGGATGGAAAAATCAGCGCGCAGGCGTACGGCGGCTATAATATCATGGAAACGCGAACGCTGGCATGGAAAAAGAGCCTGGCGAACAATTCCTTTTTCGGAGCGCAGATAACCGGGAACCCCTTGGATAATCTTCTCGTGGGAGTGAGTTACATGAACCGAAGGCGGGAGCCCGATGCATTCACCGTCGTCAGGTTGGATTCTTTGTTCAATCCCTATCTCGTAACGTTGAACAGCACCCCGTATGTGGAAGAATACGCAAGCATCGATGCGAACTACGATGTTCTGCCAAACGTCAATGTCTATGGCCGGGGTGACTACGATATTAATTTGGAGCGTTTGTCCCGCGCAGAATTGAATGCGCGCATCGGCATTCTAACTTCACTCTATTTCACTGCGGACGTGCTCCATCGTGAACCGCGACTCGCGTATAATTCGATCTTCGCAGTATTTAATTCGAATAGCACGCAGGAAGTGGAAGGTGGAGTCGAGTACGAGATTACTCACTCTGTAAGAACGTACGCACGGTATGCCTATGTCGATTACCGAGACGACAACAGCCAGCGACTGACAGTCGGTGGGTCTTATGAGTTCTTCAGCGCATCCTTTACTCGCAACTTCGGGTTTGCAGGTGAATTGAACGGCGTTGCAGTCCAGGCGACCTATCCACTGCCGGATCGCATTTTTGTTCCAATGATTGCGGCAGGTTATGGAAGCTATAAGATATCTCCTGACGCGGCGACGAATAATGTGTTGAATGGATCCGTCGGACTGACTTATCGACCCGTCCCGTCGCTATCCGCGAACATTCAAACACAGTACACTCAAAACAGGCTCTACAGCAACGATTTGCGGATATTTCTCAATTTCACCTACTGGTTCGGTACGAGGCTGAACTAAGGAATCGAATCTAATCACTTGCCGCTATGAAGACCAAAATACTCTATTTCGGAATACTTCTTATCGCTCTTATCGGCCTCATTGTTGGTAGGTTCTTCACGTCGGCAGATGTTGCCCGCGCCGAGGAGAAGTCAAAGTTTCTTAAGTTCTCACACCAGAAGCATGTCACTGACGTCGGGGTCGAATGTGAGACGTGCCACCAGGATATTGTAGCAAACGAAAAACTCGGGGATAGAGTCATCCCAGGCCACGCAGCCTGTCAAAGCTGTCACGAAGACGAACTTAGCAACAAGTGCACATTCTGTCATTATAGTGACAAACCCGAGCGAATTGTCATTACCCCGATTCGCGATCTTGTCATCAATCACAAAAATCACGTCACGGATCGCAAGATCAAGTGTCTGGTTTGTCACGCTGGGGTCGATTCGACGCAACTTGCCTCCGATCTGGCCGGGCCTAAAATGAATTCGTGTATGACTTGCCACAACGGAAACGTTGCTGCGAATCAATGCGAAAATTGTCACAAGAATCTCGCGACTCTGTATCCGGAATCCCATACAAAAGAGGATTTCATAAAAGGCCACAAGAAGTACACGCGGTTAAACCTCATGGATGCGCAGTGTCAGGTGTGCCACGCGGACAATTTTTGCGCTCAATGCCATGATGGGACGAATCTTACCAAACTGAGTTTTGGCAACATGATTGGAATGATCTCTCCGCGTACGCTTGGTAACGATAAATCCAAGCCTCTTGCCGGACAATCTGTTCACGATATCAATTACCTGTATACTCACAGCGTAGACGCCAAAGCAAGGACAAGTGAATGCCAGACCTGCCACAATGCGAAGACATTCTGCAACGAGTGTCACGAAAACGGCTCGCAGGGCCTTGGTGGAACGCTTCCGGCGAGTCATCGAATTCCGGGATTTACGCTCCGCGGAGGATACGGAAGCGGCGGAGGACGACACGCCGATCTGGCGAGGAAGAACATCGAACAATGCGCGAGTTGTCACGACGCCGAAGGAACCGAGCCGACGTGTGTGTTCTGTCATTCAGACAACGATGGCATAAAACATACCAACCCCAAGACGCACGTCATCGGGTTTATGAGCACGATACACGGTGACTGGCATTCAAATCCCGGGGCAACGTGCTATGTCTGCCACTCTGACCCGAATGCAAGGCCAAATGGTGTAAAGGGCCGGGGATTTTGCGGTTATTGTCATTCTTAAAGGTAGAATACTGATAAGAGCTATGAAAACTGAATGGTACTTCCAACTCAGCCTCATCGTTGTTGCCGCAATATTTTTCTCCGGATGCAGTGAGTTGAAGAATGGATCGCAAGCGATGAACCCGGTTTTCGTGTATGTTCATCCGGAAGGATTCAAATCAGCCGCTTCTCCGGATTTTCACGGGAACGCGATACAGAAGGCTGGATGGGAAATGCGAGATTGCAGACAGTGCCACGGCGGATCGTATACCGGAAGTAATGCTCCGACTTGCGTTAGTGCTGGTTGCCATGTGGATGCAAATGGGACACCGAAAAACCCCGAGTCCTGCAATACATGCCACGGAACATTTTCTGGCATGGCGGACGATACATTGTCATGGACGCCTCCTGGGTCCATTTCCGGTGACACGGCGACTTCGGCGCGCGGAGTCGGGGCGCATCAATTCCATTTGATCGCGGCCAATATGGATTTATCAAATGTAGTGGCGTGCAACAGCTGCCATCGTGTTCCATCAAACGTTTACGACCAGGGCCATTTCGACTCGCCCGCGTTGGTATCGTTTGTCAACCAACTGGCGAAAGTGCCTAGCGGAGGAATGACTCCTTCTCCCACATACGATGCCCAAAGTCTAACCTGCAACAACACCTACTGTCACGGTAACTGGCAGCTTCAAAAATCGAATTCCGCCTACCAATTTGCCTATACTGACAGCGCTATCAGCGGCGCTCATTTTGCCCCCCAATGGACGGGAGGAGACTCCCAAGATGCATGCGGAACCTGCCACGGACTACCGCCTGCCGGCCATAGAGATTTTGGAACGAGCGTATCGACATGTACTTCGTGCCACTATTATGACCAAAGCAAACAATCTGGACCGTTGGACAAATCGATACACATTAATGGAAAGATCGATTTGTACGGGCAAGAATACAGTTTCAAATGAAAACAAAGACATCAACGCTTAAAACGACGGCAGCCTTTTTAGAGGGGCAATTCATATTGAAGCGGCCCTTTTGTGTTTCACAACCGATAAATCCATGAATCAATGTTCCTGCGACAGGCAATTTGCGTTGTTCATTCCTGGGTTTTCCCAGAAATTGAAGGGCCAAGATTCGCATAGTTTTTGACAAACGGACATCAAGATGACTGGAGGATAACACCATGATCAATGAAGCCATTCTGGATATTGTTTCAAAAGACTTTATCTACAGCGTTGTCGGCAAATGCAATGGATGCCAGCTTTGTGAATATCTTGCAGTGAGCAATTTCGCAAGGGATCGCGGCAGTAGCGGATTTCAAGTCGTCAGGCAACCGGTTACGTGGGAAGAAAAGGAGCAGTGCCAGGAAGCCATGGAACGATGTCCGCTTCACGGTATCGTGAGAACGGAAAGGGCTACTCCCCAGTGTGAATCGTGAATGATTCATCTGAGGATTTCATCTGGGTCCCGCGTTATTGAGTGGCAAAAAGAAGGATCAATCTGTTCGACTCAGTCCGTGGCAGTCCGTCATCACAGAGTTATCTGCCGGTAATAAAAAAGGGAGGCCTTGCAGCCTCCCTTTTTGTTGGCCCCCATTCAATCTTGTCTACTTGATATCCGCACTCCAATAAATCTTGTGCGATGCCAGATTCAGCATGGAGATTTGTGTTGGAATGATTCTCATCTTGGCCTGCTTTACCATGTCTTCTTGACGAAGATCGAGAACGAATCGGACCTGAAAATATAGGTTGGATTCGTCCCCTTTCGCGATCTTTGCCTCATCACGCGGCACGTTCCACCGGTAATTCGGCGGAAATTTGACGCGCAATGCCGAAGTTCGAAATCCGCGATTGACTGAATCCGACAGTACCACAAATGAGTTCCGGGGGACCACCGTGTGCAAAGAGGGAATATCGTACGGCGCCTCAACGCTTTCGGTGCTTGCGATGAGGTATTGCTGCAAGTCGGCGTTGTACGACAGAAGGGATGCCTTGAAAAGGACACCAAAGACCCGTCGATCCAGTTTCATTTCCTGGATGTGGCCATTGATCTTGGCCACGTACGCCGCCTTGGTTCTCGCAACCCGGTCGCCGTATTCCTTGCTTGTCTCAAATTCGGACCTGTTGCTCGTTGCACCAAGATATTCGTCGGTTGCATCCTTCAAGTAGCTCCATTCATCTTTGAGAATATGTGTGAAGTCTTCTCCCTTCGTGTAATCATCAGGGTTTGCCGGTTGTTGCTGCGCATCCAGACGATGTCCCAAAACATCCGGAATAAGGAATGCGAGAAACAATCCAATAGCGGGCAAAAAGAATTTTCGCATGTTCACTCCTTGTTTATGACTAAATCCTGATCTCAATATACAACTTTTCACATTCTTTGTGAAATCGCAATTTGGGCGTCCGTGCCTATCAAAAAGCCTTCTGTTCCAAGTGGAAAGTCCGCTTCGGAATTTGAGAAAAGAGTATTCGAGAAATTTACCGAACCATTCCCCTCTGCGGAATATGAGGTCAACCTCGCGGATGGAAAGTTTTGTGGACCTCTTTGAGATATTCCCGATCAATGTGTGTATAAATCTGTGTTGTGGAAATATCCGCGTGACCGAGCATTTCCTGGACAGCGCGCAGGTCGGCGCCGCCTTCGAGCAAATGAGTTGCGAACGAGTGTCGTAGCGTATGTGGATGGACTTCTTTCTTGATGCCTGCAGCCTTGGCATATTTTCGGATGATGTTCCAAATCGCTTGTCGTGTCATTTTTGTTCCTCGCACGTTGAGGAAGAGAACATCCAGTGATTTTCCCTTTTTGGCGTAAATAGACCTCCCGTTTGTTTGATATTGTGCGATCCAGTTTCGCGCAGACTTTCCTATGGGGACAAGCCGTTCTTTGGATCCCTTGCCAAAAACCAGGACCAGCTCCTCATCGAACAAAAGGTTTGATTGCTTGAGATTTACCAACTCTGAAACTCGCATTCCTGTTGCATAGAGAGCCTCGAGAATTGCCCTATCCCGGATCCCTAGTGGTTTGATGTTCTCGGGCTGTTCAAAAATCTTGTCGATTTCTACTACAGAGAGTACATCGGGAAGACTCTTCGTTCTCTTGAGGGCATCGATGTTTTGTGTAGGATCACGCTTGGTCTCCTCCTCACCCATCAGAAAGCGATGAAACCCTCGCACCGCTGACAGCGTCCGTGCAATGCTTCGGGGAGCGAGATTGCGTTCGTGAAGGGCCCGAATGAATTTCGAGATATGTTCTTCCCTGACCTTTTCAGCAGAGTCGATGCCTACACGATGAAGAAAATCCCTGTAACTGGTGAGGTCAAACTCGTAGGAAAGGAACGTATTCTGTGCGACTTGTTTCTCAAGGCGTAGAAAATCAAAGTACTTGCTGATCTGGCTCTCCAATGCTCCTTGTGGAAGGTTTCGTGGGCTTGGAGCATTTGATTTGCGTAACTTCACGAATTCACCGTGGAATGAAACAACTGTGAAGAATCATACCGGCAGGTTCATCTCAAAAGAAATCTTCCGACAGGGAAGCGGTCAACAGAAGGTGTTTGTATGGCTCGCGACAAGGCAACGGACAGTTGAAGATCGGCACGGAGGATCATGATGCTATCGCCGCTGAGCGTTGAGTAGGCCAACGCAACACGATGAAAAGAAGGGACCGAGTTTGTCTAGCTCTTGACGGCCTTGGCCACCGTGTCATAGATCTTGAACGCCCGATCGAGATGGGAGATTTTGATAAGGGTCATCACCTTTTTCTGCATCGCAGCGAGTTTCACGACCCCACCATTTTCTCTCATTTTTCGTTCTGCAATGAGTAGAGCACTGAGTCCGCTGCTGTCGCAGAATTCCACGTCTGCGAGGTCGATAATAAGTACCTTGGTCTGCGGAGAACAAAGCACCAGAAACTCTCCCTTGAGTTCCGGGGAAATATTCGCATCGAGCTTGCGCGCTTTCACTTTTAGTATTGTCGCTTTTCCGTTTTTTTTGATTTCAAAATGCATGCATCCCTCCTGATACCAACCCTAAGTTGAACCTCGTTTCCTCAATAAAACAGACTTCTTCTGCAGTTTCTGTGCACCTCTCTTCACCTCGATGACCCTGGTAGAGATCGATAAGGGCATGTCCCTAAAACATGTCAAGACACTTCAGAAGATTCTTGTAGGCGACCGGAGTGTTCGTGGTCATTCGAGTCTGCACCACGAAGTTGTAGAAGTGGTCGCCGTTGGGTTTGGCAAATCCGACACGCAGGGGCGCATTGGATTCGCGGCATATGAATGCGCTCGCCAAGGCGAGATTCACATTCAGGTCCAAAGCTATATCGAAGGTACTCGATTTCATCTTGCGAAGCAATTCCCCCCGTGGAATATGCCAATGGTTGATTTCCTGAGGGGAGTATGTAATCATTTTTCCGTTGAAGTTTGCCTTTAATGAGACAGCGAGATCTTCGCGTGCGAGCACCATGACGCTGCCCGCACCGAACCGACGGCCGAGGTATTTCATCACAGATTGTATCGACTCAGAGTCGGTCACGGTTTCAGGGAACAGAACAAGTGCTTTCCGTGCGCGATCAACTGCTTCCGTAAATCGGACCACGGGGTCGCGCCGTTTTCGAAAGTGAAAACGGGCGTACTGCAATCCGATGTTGAGTCTCAGTCCCTCAAACATACCACCGCTATTTTCCTTTGTATCGAGCCTGCAGAGCCTGAATCAATTTGGTGACATAATCCTGATCGAAAAAGTAATACCGGAATTCAAGGTTGACGCGGGAATAGGTATTGTTGGTACCGGGCGTTTTCTTATTGTCGAGTCTATCTGTGTTTGTTATGGCATATTCGCCCGAAAGCGTCATGGAAACAAACTCGCTAAAGAAAATATCGAAACCGACGCCACCCAGGTAATTGATGTCGATCTTATCATAGTTGGTTTGAAGATACGTGCCGACTTGATCCTGGCGCGGATCAAAATAAATGCCCCCGAGCCCTGCAAACAAAAATGGATTGAAGGTGCCGTGCGGTATTATATCGTAGCTAACATAGACGTTCGCCGAAAGAAGCGTTGTGGTATTGGTTAGACTTGGATCGATTTTGTCCTTCCATCCAAGCTGACCTGCCCCGAGCATTGCCCGAAGACCAACGTGTTCCATTACAGAATAGCTGAGAGAGGCGCCACCACCACCTTTCATCAGTCCATCACCGATGTTCGGGTTGAAGAGGTAGAGAGAGCCTGCGACTCCAACTCCGAGCTTTCCGCTCCGCATCTGTCCATACGACGAGCTTGAATAGACGACAAGAGCCAGACAGAGAACAATACCGTACCACGTTTTAGATGATTTCATAGTACCCTCGCATTAGTTGGTCCTGGATGTTTTCCCGATCATAGATAAAAATTCAGGTTCATCGATTGTCCTAATTCCCAGGTTCCTTGCTTTCGTGAGCTTGGAACCTGCTTCTTCCCCTACGACCACATAGTCAGTATTCCTGCTGACCGTTGAAGTAACCTTGCCTCCCAAGGCTTCGATTCTTTGTTTGGCTTCTTCACGAGTCAATGTACTCAAACTCCCGGTGAGAACAAATGTCTTTTCCGACAGTGCACTTTTTGATGTCGATTTTGAGAATCGTTCCGCTAGTTGAACACCCGCTTTTCGCATTCGCTCAACTAACTTGCGATTATGCTTATCCTCGAAGAAATGCATCACACTCTCGGCAATGCGCGGACCGATTCCGGGTATGCGTTCAAGATCTTCTTTTGTGATAGACATCAGCTCGTCGATAGAAGGGAAGTTCCGGACGAGGAGTTGCGCCACACCTGCACCAACGTGCCTGATTCCGATTGCATAGAGGACTCGCGAGAACGGACGCGAAGTGCTGGCAGCAATTGCGTCCAAGAGATTGCTTGCGCTTTTTTCGCCCCAACGTTCAAGAGAAGCTAGTTGTTTTGCCTTGGTGCGAAGATCATATAGGTCAGCGTAACTTTCTACAAACTCAAGTGTAACCAGCTGGTCCACAATTGCTTCACCCAAACCTTCAATATCCATTGCCGCGCGATGTGCAAAATGCTCAATACGACCCCTGACCTGCGCTGGACATTCGCTGTTCTCGCAATAGTAATTTGCTTCCTCCAGAGGGCGGAAAATCTTTGATCCACAGGCAGGACACGCCGATCCAAATCGAAATGGTCTCGTTCCGGACACCCGCTTTTCCAATATCACGCCGCTGACTTTTGGTATTACATCCCCGCCTTTTTCGACAACGACTGTGTCACCGGGCCTGATTCCGAGCTCGTTAATGTAGTCCTCATTGTGCAACGTCGCGCGTGAAACCGTCGTTCCGCCGACAAAAACAGGTTCCAACTCGGCAACAGGCGTAATTGTTCCGGTTCGTCCTACCTGAAGGGTAATATTCTTCAATACGGTTTGAACGCTTCGCGCGGCGAATTTGAAAGCAATTGCCCATCGAGGACTTTTGGCGATTGTGCCAAGTTTTTCTTGATGAGCAAGAGAATCCACCTTGACGACGATCCCATCGATATCATAGGGCAGGGTGTCGCGTTGATCTTCCCATTTCCTCCAAAACTGAATGACCTCATCGATATTCTTGCAGCGTCTTGAGTGCTCACTTACCGGGAAACCCAGCTTCCGTAACTGTTGGAGATTATCGAAATGACTGGAGTCGGTTCTTTGTTTCGCAAGGAGATAATAAGCGACAAAATTGAGAGGACGTTGAGCGACGATCTTAGGATCCTGTAGCTTCAAGGTCCCTGCCGCAGAATTGCGCGGATTCACAAACGTTTTCTCGCCGATGAGTTCGCGCTCCTCGTTCATCTTGCGAAAATCCTCGCGGTTCATGTAAGCCTCTCCCCGCACGTCGATGGTGGCAAAATCCTTTGAAGGATTCAACAATCGGAGAGGAATTGATCTGATGGTCTTGAGATTCTGAGTAATCTCATCTCCCTGTGTACCGTCTCCTCTCGTCGCGCCTTGGGTGAAGAGACCCCGTTGATAGTGCAGGCTGATGGCGACACCGTCAAATTTCAATTCACACACATACCCGTAGCGCTCGTTTCCAATCAGCGTTTTCACCCTGCGATCAAAATCCTGCACTTCCGTTTCGTTGTACGTATTGGCAAGGCTTAACATGGGGACGGAGTGAGTGACAGGAGGGAACTCTTTTGTCGGAGCGCCACCGACACGGTGAGAAGGTGAATCAGGTGTGATCAGTTCCGGATGGAGTTTTTCCAACTCCATCAATTCGCGCATCAGGGCATCGTACTGGGTGTCGGAAATGGTTGGTTGAGCCAGGACGTAATAACGGTTGTCGTGTTCCCCGAGCTCAGAGCGAAGGGCTTCAATTCGTTTCTTGTCCGATGAGCGCTCCACGGATACCATGCGTCCGCAGTTTTGATTCAGAGGCTTTTGAGGCGTGCTTCGTTAATGACAACATTTCTAATGACGGCACCGCGCTTGCCGAGTGGACCCAGCTCTTTTCCGTTGAGCTTGAAGGAGGCACCTCCTGCATTTCCCATGGTAATTGAAAACTTGTCTTTCGCAGAAAACGTTCGTTTCCTGTTGGGTGGGAACAAGTATTCAAGCGTCTTCTTTCCATCGACGAGAATGCTGATCCAAACTGAGTCCATTGTCGCCATTTCAAGGCGCAGACTGTCGGGCTGTGCGACTGGAGGCGGAATAACAACGCTCACAAGCGTATCCGGCTTGAATGTGCTGGCTTCTGATTCCTTGACAACGGCGTCGAACGGGATCTCTTGAGTTGGATCCGGGTTCTTCGCGGTAGGGAAACGCAGGATGAGGACAAAAGCTACTGCTGCCAACAACACACCTGCAAAAATAATGTTTTTCTTCAACGATAGAGAAATTTTGTGTTCCTTGGGCTCAGACGTTCTGCCGGCAGGGGTGGGTGTGGGCCGGGGAGTTGGAGATGTTTCGCGTGGAGCGGGGGAAGTCTGAGGGTCACGGAATGCATCATACTTCCGAAGGATTTCTTCATCTCCAATGCCAATTGCCTCTCCATATTCACGGAGAAATGCTCTGACGTACGTCTGTGGTAGCACTGAAAACTTGCCGGCTTCAATTGCCTCCAGAAACTTGATGTTGATGCGGGTGGAAAACGAAATATCCATGAGGGAGACTTGTTTGTCCAACCGAAGTTTCTTAAGTTCCTCGCCGAATTTTGAAGGGTCCATGAACGATGCCGCAAGAAATCAGAAATAAAGGGAAGAGCGCGAATCGTAGAACTGCTGTGTCAAGATGTTAGCAATTATTTGGGCCAGTATCAAGGAGAGCAGCGATTGGCTGTGTGCCAACGCACGATCATGTTTTTATGAGAGAACGTTTCTTGTCCAATATATCACGCATGGTTCTGGAAAGCTCTTCAAGTTGATACGGTTTCTGGAGGAAGGCGTTGGAGGATTCTTCCGCAGGGAGAAATTCAAAACCCTTGTTACTGTAACCGGTCGAGATGATGATCCGAACGTTTGGATCCACGGCTTTTAGTTTTGCGTACGCTTCCTTGCCTCCCATCACCGGCATATTCATATCAAGGATAACAACGTCGAAGCGTGGATTCTTTTTGTACATGGCAATAGCCTTCTTGCCGCTCTCCGCGATGGTTACGGCATAACCGAGGTTCGAAAGCATCCCTCCGATCACCTCTGCAACATTTTTTTCATCATCCACGACGAGGACTTTCTCGTGGCCGCGTTCAAGCTTCTGTGTCTTTAGCGAATGCAGCGTTCGATCGGTTTCCTTGAGGAGCGGAAAATATAATGTAAACTGCGAGCCGATACCCGGTTCACTCTGCACTGTAATAAAGCCATTATGCGAGTTGACGACACCGTACACCACGGCAAGCCCAAGGCCTGTTCCCTTTCCCTGATCCTTCGTCGTGAAGAAAGGTTCGAAAATCCGTTGCTGGGTCTGTCTCTCCATTCCTATGCCGTGATCCGTGACGGAGATAGCAATATATTCTCCCGTTCTCGATTCACCGATCGCCGATTGAGTGCGAGTATCAAAATTGATTTTTTCACTCTGAACCGAAATCACGCCCCCTTCCGGCATCGCATCCCGGGCATTGATGAGCAGATTGAGCAATGACTGTTGAATCTGTCCGTCATCGCCGTTCACGAGGCAGACATCGTTTGTAAGGATATTCTTGACAGAGATCGTTTTGTCTGTGCTGTGTTCGAACAAATGAAGGGTTTCTTCGATGATGTCGTTCACGACGACGGGCCGGAACTGTACATTGCTTTTGCGCGCAAATGTCAGCAGTTGCCGAGTGAAACTGGCGCCGCGTTTGGCAGCAGTTTCGATGATGTCGACAAAGCGGAACCAGGGGTCATTCTTCTTCATCTTCCGCTTCATAATCGTCGTCGACCCGAGGATCGAGGTGAGAATGTTGTTGAAATCGTGGGCAACACCGCCCGCCAGATTGCCGATACTGTCGATTCTCTGAGCGTGGAAGATTTTCGCTTCCATTTTCTTTTTCTCGGTGATGTCTCGTGCCACAACTCTCATCAATATCGGTTTTCGGGATTCATCATAAATAAGGGATGTGCTCACGCTGACGTCGATCAACTCGTCATTGGCATGAACCATTTGCTCTTCCAAGCTTTTGATTTCCCGATTATTGGCGAACGTCTCGTCCAAGAGCGATCTTGCCTCGACGTGGTAAATGGCGGGGTAGAGTTTGGTCACTGGTTGGCCTACCAATTCTTCTTTGCGATAGCCGAGCCGATCAGCCTCGGTTTGATTACAGCTAACGATGATTCCTTCACGGTTCACGATGTGATACATATCGGGAGAGTGCTCGAACAGATCGATATAGCGCTCCTCTGACTTGCGGAGACGCTCAAACAGAGTTGCATTCTCAATCGCGACTCCAATTTGATTTGAAAAAGAAGTGATAAGCTCGAGTTGTTTGTTGGAGAATGCCTCCCGATTCTTGCTTGCGACCACAATCGTTCCAAAGAACTGATCTTTCATCATGATCGGGACGGATGCCCATGCTTCTATTTCGCGATGCGGCCAATGATCTTCAGTACTACCGGCTCTCTTTTTTGGCCTCCTCTGGATCTTTGGCTCGCGTATCCAGGAGTATTGTTCCGACATTACCTCCGCCCCCGCCACAACAATTGGCGATTTGAGCTCCTCTGCTCCTCGCCGCGCACTCAGAACAATGCGGTTGTCAACAACGCGATAGATCCAACCGAATTCGACATCGAGGACGCGCGAAATTTCCTGAAGGACATTCTGGAGCAGGTAATTGATCTCAATCGCCCTGTTGACCGCTTCGGAGATGGTGTTCAGCGCGAGTAGCTCCTGGCGTTGAGCGTCCAGAAGCCTGTTGTATTTCAGAGTGAAGATGACAATGAAGAAGCCAAACAAGCCTGTCGTCAGTACAGACATCAATAGGATCCAGTCAAACTTTGGCCTGGTCGTGAGAGTCTCGGGTCCAACACTGAGGTACCGAACAGCGACAATCGTCATCAAGGCGACGACAACCGCGGTCGACGCAACAATTTGTGCCTGCTGCATCGGGCCAAGTGAAGCGCGAAATTTGCTGAATGTCCAGCGACTCATGCGTTCTTGTGTGGAGTGCTCTTAACTAGAGCTTGAGATGTTTCGAGAGTATCGAAAGAACATCGTGTTCATCGAACGGCTTGATCAGATAATCAGTCGCGCCGAGATCTTTTGCGACTTTCTTGGCGTCATAGTCATCAATACCGGTGAGGAATACCACAGGTGTTTTCGAATTGCGCGCAGTCCGTCTTACTTCATCAAGGAAATCGAATCCGTTCATGTCGGGCATACGAACGTCGCTGAGGATGAGATCCGGACGGTTTCCGGTGAGCGTTCTCAATGCTTCCTTGCCGCTTGTTGCTTCCAGGACACTGTATCCTTCGCGCCGGAGGAGTACTGAAAGCACCTTAATCCAGGCCGGCTCATCGTCGACAATCAAGATTTGTTTTTTGGATTTTTCCATCGAATGGATACCTGACAATATTCTTTCTGCAATGTACAAACTCCAGCATCCTAAAGCAACGTGTGGCCTCCGTTCCATGGGAGACCGTATTCACAGCGCGCTGGGACAATCACTTGGGGTCGATGTACTTGGAAAGGATACCTACAACATCCTCCTCATTGAACGGCTTTGTGAGATAGTCTGTCGCGCCGAGGTCTTGGGCGGCTTTCCGTGATTCGTAATCGTCGATGGCGGTTATGAAGACAAAGGGAATGCTCGAACTCTTTCTCGAATGCTTCACACGATCCAGGAAATCGAAACCGTTCATGTCAGGCATGCGCACATCGCTCACAATCAGGTCAGGTTTGAATTCATTCAGGGCTTTCAGTGCATCCGCCGCGTTCGTTTCTCCGCGCACCTCGTATCCTTTTTTTCGGAGAATGTACAGGAGGATCTGAAGCCAGGCAGGTTCGTCGTCTACGATGAGTATTTGTTTTTTGGGTTTTGACATCTACTGAATCACATTAACGCAATTACGACCAGTGCTTCTGCGGTACTTCATCAGATACAAGAGGCTGTCAGCTGGTCTCCAAATTCTGGTTTCCCTGATTTTCGAGACGAGTCTTCGCAATCGAGGAAATTCACGATCATTGGCCGGAAGGCCATAAGGCGTGATCCGCACTCCTTCCAGATGAAATATAAGAGAAAATAGCACGTTTTTCAATTTTGAAAAACGGGGTCCAAACTACCCAAGAGATTCCAGACGTCTGGCAAGCCAATTACCCAAATCGCGCAAGCTATCATCGCTAATTTGATGCTGGATGGGATATTCGCGATAGACAAGCGGTGCGTTGGTCTTTGTTAAAAGCTCGTTTGCCTTCCGTCCAAATTCAATGGGTATGACGGGGTCGTATATTCCGTGTGCGACGAAGAATGAGGTCCCTGCAAGACTTTCCAACATGAATTGAAGGGGAGTGCCCTCTGGAATGTATCCGCTGTGAGCGATAACCCCGTTGATCTTCTCAGGTTTTGTCAGAGCGAGAGAATAAGCCATGACGGTTCCCATGCTGAAACCAAGGAGAATCATCTTTTGAGGATCCACCGGATAATGTTTCTGAATGTCTTCGAGGAATTGAGCCAGCAACTCATAACTATGCATGAACTGATCTGTATTGGGAGATCCCACCTCGCGAAGATCATACCAAGTATAACCTCCGTTCCCGAATTCGAAAGGAGCTCTTGCGGCAATACACAGCAACCGCGGGCTGAGATAAGGGACCAGCCCCAACAAATCCTCCTCGTTCGCGCCGCGACCATGGAGCAATACCAGTGTCGGGTGAAGACCGGCGTGCTTCTCATCAAAGGGTGCAATCAGGTGCGTCAGCGTTGTCTTAATGAGTCTCATAAATGAGAATGGAAGTCGCTCTGCAATCACAATGAAGGTACGCAATTAGGCGGGGAAGTCAAACCACGAGTGGGGCATGGAATACGCTCGATACTACATTTGATTCGTCGAGATCCAGGGACAGTTGTCGGATTTGCAGGATTGCTTTTAAAGGAATCTTGGATAAATTTGAATGGTAGTTCCACGGATTCTTACCCAGCCACAACAAGGTCGGTATCGACCGCACTCGTAGTATCACCAAAATTCCAAAGAAAGGAGAAAACCATGGTTCGCTACATCCTTTTCTCATTCTTCATGGTTTTCATTATTGTCCCGGCAGATTCCCAAACATACAAGAAGAAAATCGTTTCGTATGTGGACAAGGTTCTTGTTCCCTCTCAATTCCAACTCTCGACGGAAGAAACGAACTATATCAAACAGGCTGTGGCAAAGAGCGTCAGTCTCGAGCGGTTCAACTATGCTCCTCTCCCGGAGAATGTTGTTGCTTCCTTCAGTGCCGAGGCGTCGTCTCTTGCAAAGTTCAGTCCTGAGGACGTAAAACCGATTCTTGATCGGACGCTTGCACCCCAACTCCTTCGAATTCTCGACGTTAATAAGGAATTGTTGAGTAAGCAGGGCCTCTCCGAGACCGACCGAAATACATTCCTGGCAACAAAGGCAAAGGCAGCAGGGTTGTCTGCGGATCAGTTGGAGGCGATCCTCAATTCGGGGTATTTTTACATCCCCTTTGTTGAAGACTATGTCCACACAGTGAAGAGCGATGTTCGTGAAGAAAAGGACGACGACAAAAAGGGCAACGTTGACTGGAAAGCATTCCAAGAAGTGGTGGATGTAAGTTGCAAAAACATAGGTTTGG
>JADGQA010000149.1 GCA_017882185.1 Bacteroidota bacterium | reverse complement strand
TCCATTGCAATATTGTCGTGCGTCCACTTATTTCGGCAGCAGAAGTGCTACATTCTCGATGTGATAGGTGTGCGGGAACATGTCGACGGGCTGGAGTTTTGCAATTCGATATTTGTCAGTACAGAGCAGTTTAACGTCTCTTGCCTGCGTGGCGGGATTGCAACTGACATAGACAATCCTCGGTGGTCCGATCTCTACGATTCTCTCGATGACTTTTGTGTGAACGCCGCTGCGTGGCGGATCCAGTATGACCACATCGGGATTGGGATACCGTTTCATCCAGTCGATGTCTCGCGTTAAACGGTCTTTCAGATCACCGAGAATGAAATCGCAATTTGTGACGCTATTCGCGACAACATTCCGCTCGGCATCCTTGAGTGCAATCTCCGCAGATTCAACTCCGACGACTTGTCTGACGTTGGAAGAGATGAACAAGGCGATGGATCCCGTCCCTGAGTACAGATCGTAGACGACATCCGACTGTTTGAGCTCGCCAAAATCCTTGGCAGTTTCGAATAATCGCTCCGCTTGAGCTGTGTTGGTTTGAAAAAACGAACCCGCTGAAATGACGAATGTGCGGTTCCCGAGTTGTTCCCGTATTACTCCTTCTCCGTAATAGATTCGCTCCTGCTCGCCGAACGCTATTTGCGCCCTTTTGGTATTGATCGTATTCACAATCGTTGTTATCTGGGGAACCTCGCGTTTTAATTTCTCCGCATACGAGTTCATAAAGGAAGCATCGTCCGTTCGGGTCACTAGATTCACCATGATTTGCTTGGTGCGCTTGCTCTGACGTATGACAAGGAATCGAAGATAACCGGAATCGGAATCCGTCGAATAGACCGGAATCTTCGTCTCACGGGCAAACGATCGTGTGAAGCTGAGAATCTTATTGGACTCCTGAGATTGCAGATGGCATTCTTTGAGATCCAGAATCTTGTCGTACCGTTGGGGAACGTGCAGACCAAGGTAGATATTACCATTCAATCCGGCTGGCTTTATGGCATCGACCGGCGGTAATTCCAACCATTCCTGATCCGAAAAGGAGAACTCCATCTTATTGCGATAGAAGAAGATCTCATCAGCGCCTAGAATGGGCTGTATCGGGAGGTTTGAAAAGCCTCCGATTCTTTCGAATGCGTCAATGACGTGTTGCTGTTTGAACTGAAGCTGTCCCTGGTAATCGACGTGCTGCCACTTGCACCCACCGCAAGTGCCGAAATGAAAACATCGGGCTTCCGTGCGCAACGGAGACGGTCTCTGGAGTCGGACGATTTTGGCTTCGACGAGGTTCTTTTTGGTCCTGAAGATTTGCGCGGTCACGAGGTCGCCAGGAACCGCTCCCTCGACAAAGACGACCAATCCGTGAAGGCGGGCTATGGATTTCCCCTCAAACGCTGATCCGGTTATTTCAAGCTCGACTTCATCACCGCGCTTCAGTTGAGGGGACTCTTTCATCGATAACTAAACCAGTAGCTGATCTTCAGCAGGAAGACATTTGTGGCAGGCAGGGCAAATGTGTTCGAAATATTGTCGGCAAATGGCGTCGCATAATTGCCGGCGAAGCCCGCTCGCGCCTGTGACCAAACGAGGTATGCCGTGCTGCCAGGCATATACTCCCAGCGTATGACTATGTTCGAATTGAGCGAGAGGGTGGTAAAATCCGGTAGATTCGCCGAAGCCGACGGACCAAACGCATACGGTACGAAGGTGTCGTTCGAAATCATCCTTTGCGTGTTTTCGTATTTCCCTTTTGCAAAAAACACCTGGAGATAATATTGCAGCGTCAGGTCACGTGCAAATACGAAGGAGCCGCGAGAGACGAGATCCCATTGGCTTACCGTCCGTTCAGCAAAAATGCTGTGAGTAAGGTTCGGCGGCAGAGTTGGATCGTCGGCGGAGGTCCTGTTCGTCACCCACGCAAAGAACCTCCTGACCTCGTAATCGTCGAGGGAAAATTGGAGAGTGATATTCGAGGCCACCCTGATTTCCGCCTGTGCCACAAGTTCCCAGTAATGATTCACGCGAGTATCATTGCCGATAAACGCCGCAAACGTGCCAACAACGGGAAGGCGGGGATCTGAGCTCGTTAATAATTCCAAATTTCTACTTGTTGGTTTCCGGTAGAGACCGTTTCCACGGGTTTCACGATCATCGTATTTGCCGGCGTCAAAGCTCGGGACAATCATAAAACTCCAATAGCTCGGAAGTTGAAGATATCCAATTATTCCAGCTGAATTGAAAAGCTCTGCATCGTCGAAATTCGAGCGATAGTGATAGGTAGCGCTGAGGTACCAATTTTGTATGTTCGTGCTCGGGACATCCTCCCTGTACGTAAGCGTGTTCACTGTACCGTGATCGTTCGGTCGCCTGAAGTATCCAATATCATCAACGTTGAACCCTTTCGAGGTGAAATCATAGTCCAGCGACCACCGCCAATGCGGTCCGCCTTCTTTGTTTAGGGTCACCCTTCCAGCCGGTCCAGTATGGTAGCTTCCGTCGGTACTCTGAACGATCGGATCGGCAGTTGTGGTACGCGATGCGGCAAGGAAACCGTCTATCCTGTAAACGCTGTTGTAAAACCTCAGATTCCAATCCAAACCCCCGGTGACCGCAGGCAAAGTGGCATCGCGGCTGACATCTGTGACTATCATTCCAACATTCGAGTTCTCAAGGATATCTTGCTTCAAACGAATCAAGCTGAAATTTGACAACGGCTCAACAACTTGTTCCGATTTGTTCCCCAGCGGATCGACGAGCGTCGCTTTTCCCTGACGTGTCATTGCTTCCAACGCCCCTATGGAAAGTCCGCCCTCCGTTTTCCCGGAAACTTTCGCTGCGCCAAGGATCGTCGCAAAATTCGGCTGACTTTCCACATAGCCTCCAAGCGGCGGGGCAACCGCTATGGGTCGACCGATTCTTCTGGAATAGAACAGCCCCGGCCCGGCATTATCGCCGAAGGTGGAAAAATGGATGATTTGAGTTCCTTCGATGAAAAATGGGCGCTTCTCCGGATAGAATGTGGGGAACGTGCTGAGATTGAGAACTGCGGGATCGGCTTCCACCTGACCAAAATCGGGATTGAATGTTGCATCGACCGTGATCGCAACACTTGGGCGGTACTTCAGATCGAATCCGGCGTTTGAATTAAATTCTGTACTGTTTGGATTTACTGTGCCAACGGGAATCGTCTTCACACTTCCTACGACGTAAGGAAGAACCTCAACAGTCGTCGAGGTTTGAATATTGCTGATGCCCCCCAAGTGTCCAAATTTTGAAGTCCACCCATTCTCACTCTTTCGAATCAGCACCCAATACAAATGCTCCTGCGTTCTCGAGACGGTACGAGTTACCTGCAAGCCCCAGTCATACTCCTTCTCTGGGCTGAAACGGAGGGTCTGAAACGGAATTTTGATTTCAGCAACCCACCCTTCCTTGTCGATCGACGTTCTCACATCCCAAACCACGTCCCAGGATGCATCCAGCCTGGCGCCATCATCGAATTCGAGAATGTCAGTCTTCACGCCCGCAGCGCTGACAGTGAACTCGAAATCGGTCTGGTTGTCGTTATAGCTGTCGATTCTCAACGAAATGTAGTCGGACTCGACTTCATCGTCGCGCCGTGCCAGCCGTGCAACGATCTTTGCAGGATCCGGATCGTACATTCTGCATCCGACATAGAGTGCGTCGTCATCGTACAGAAATCGTATCTCAGTTTTCTCGTTTGGCTGAGATCCTTCGATCGGTTGGAATTGGACAAAGGTCGTTTCAGGTCTTGCGAGTTGCCACTCTGGCTCATTCAACCTGCCGTCAATTGTCGGAGGCTTCGCGGTTCGGACAGCGAAGGCAGTCTTCGGATTCGAACCGGCAACGAGAATTGCCGGAATAAGTAGGAGTAGGGGTAGTCGCACTAGTAAATGAGATGAATGTTTAACAGGGACGAAAAGCCTACCTCGCCGCCGTATGTGGTGGTTGTTTTGATCGTATCTCTACAGTTCCCGGGCCGCTTTCAACAATCCTTCAACTCTCGCAGGGGTATCTGCTTCGGCGTAGTAGCGAATGAGCGGTTCTGTTCCGGAAGGACGAACCAGTACCCACCCGTTGTCGACGAACAATTTGTAACCGTCCTTGGTTTCAATGCGATGCACGGCATCTCCACCAATCTGCTTGACTCCCTTCTTGTACATGGCCAGGATACGTTGCTTTTCTTTTTCTGTCAGATGTGCATCATATCGGTTGAAGTAGTGCCATCCGAATTCGGCCATGATTTCGTTGACGAGCTCGCTCAGTTTCTTTTTACGAATTGCCATCATCTCGCAAAGGAGGAGACCGATATAGATTCCGTCACGTTCGGGAATATGACCTTTGACACCAAGGCCTCCGCTTTCCTCGGCAGCAATCAAAATGTCCCGATCGGTCATCAGACGACAAAGATACTTGAAGCCAATCGGTGTCTCATGAAGAACGAGGCCGTATTTGTCGCACATTTTGTTGATGAGCTGACTGACCGAGAAGGACTTTGCCACTTCGCCGTGCCATTTCTTTACTTGCACAAGATATTTCAGCAAGAGTGCAAAGATGCGGTGGGAGTCGACAAAATTCCCTTTCTCATCGAAGGCACCGATGCGGTCGGCGTCACCGTCAGTGGCAATGCCGATATCGCACCCCTCGGAGACGACCGCATCGGAAAGTCCCGTGAGATATTGCGGGAGTGGTTCGGGATGCGCTCCGCCGAACGACGGATTGACGGAGTTGCGAAGCAACACTTTTACGGGCATCAGCTGTTCCATCACTCCCTGGCCCGCTCCGTACATTGCGTCGTACGCAATCTTGATTCCTGATGATCGGATCAATTCAAGATTCAGCTTGGCTTTCACATCCTCGACGTACTTGCTCGTGAAGTCGATCTCTTCGATCTTCCCTTCTCCAACGAGTTGACGATATGTTTTTCTACTCTTTATCTTTTGCTTTATTGCCTTCTTGAGATCCCTTTCGAGCTTTGCAATCATCTCCGGGTGTGCCGGTCCGCCGAAATCACCCTTCAGCTTGAAACCGTTGTATTTTGCCGGATTGTGGCTCGCAGTGATGACGATGCCTCCCGCCACGTTCATTTTCTTGGAGAGAAGTGAGACCATCGGCGTGGAAGAGATCTTATCCGAGATGAAGACCTTGATTCCTTTGTTCGCGAGGACCTCGGCACTCTTTTCCGCAAACTCTCTCGACAAGAATCGTGCGTCGTATCCAACCACGACGCCATTCTTGATTTTCTTGTGACGTTTAAAGTAGTACGCTGACGCCAAGGCAACCTTTGCGACATTCTCAAACGTGAAATCGTCCGCGATTACTCCGCGCCAGCCGTCAGTACCGAATTTGATTTGTAAAGCCATGGTTGTCCCTGACAATTATCTTTCAAGAAACCTGCGAATAAAAACGCAATGATCTCTTTGGAGGCAAGCCGTCCTAGAGCTTCACATTCAACGCCCCACGCCCCGCATAGTAACCGTTCGTGTCGAGCTCTTCCTCAATCCGAAGCAATTGATTGTATTTTGCGATTCGGTCGGTGCGGCTTCCCGAACCCGTTTTGATTTGTCCTGAATTTGTCGCTACCGCTATGTCGGCGATTGTCGCGTCCTCGGTTTCGCCGGATCGATGACTCAGCACTGTCGTGTAGTGAGCACGCTTTGCCATTTCGATGCAATCAAGCGTTTCTGTCAAGGTGCCGATCTGGTTGACCTTAATGAGAATTGAATTTGCCACTCCAAGATCAATTCCTTTTGAGAGATACTCGACATTTGTGACGAAGACGTCGTCGCCAACAAGTTGAATCTTGTTGCCAATGGTCGTTGTGAGCAACTTCCAGCCATCCCAGTCCCCTTCCGCCATTCCGTCCTCAAGAGAGGCAATCGGATACTGATTCGCCCAGTTCTCCCAGAATTTCACCATCTGCTCGGAAGTCTTTTCAGACTTGTCCGACTTATTGAACACGTATCGTTTCTTGTCGTTATCATAGAATTCACTCGCTGCAGGATCCAGGCAAATATAAACTTGATCGCCGGGTTTGTAGTTGGCCTTCGTGATCGCCTCCAGTATTACTTCCAACGCCTCCTCATTCGATTTCAGATTTGGCGCAAAGCCTCCCTCATCGCCGACCGCCGTGTTGTACCCTTTCTTGTGCAGAACGGATTTGAGGGAGTGGAATATTTCAACTCCCATTCTCAACGCTTCTGCAAAATTGGGTGCGTCCAGAGGCATAACCATAAATTCCTGGATATCGACGTTGTTGTCCGCGTGCTTGCCACCGTTGAGTATATTCATCATCGGCGCAGGAAGAATACGCGCATTCGTTCCTCCAATGTACCGATAGAGTGGGATCTTGAGCGACTGTGCTGCAGCCTTTGCGACTGCCAGTGAGACTCCCAGGATTGCATTGGCCCCGAGTTTCCCTTTGTTCGGCGTTCCGTCAAGGGCGATCATCATTTTGTCGATTCCGACCTGATCCAGTGCATCAAAGCCAACCACCTCTTCAGCCAAAACAGAGTTCACATTTTCGACGGCCTTCGTAACTCCTTTTCCCAGATACCGATTCTTATCCCCATCGCGAAGTTCGACTGCTTCATTTTCGCCCGTGGATGCGCCACTTGGTATAGCCGCCCTGCCAAGGGTCCCATCTTCAAGTTCAACGTCTACTTCAACAGTGGGGTTGCCGCGAGAATCCAGAATTTCCCGCGCTTTCACGTCTGTAATAATATGATTCATCTTCGTATTCTCCGAGATTAGGTGAGCATGTCAAACAGAATGGAGTTTTCTTTCGAAAGGGAAAATTATTTTGCCAGACAATTAAGCCAAAAAATGGCCGAAAATCAATGAGGCAACCGACACGGACAATGAGAGTTCAATCGGCGATTTCATCTCAAGTGCTCCTGGATCCACGAACAGCGCAGGAGAAAATCCTCCGTTTGGTAAAGCTGACCATTGTTCGCTGCGTAGTTCAGTGCGCGCCATGAGTACAGCTTCGCGCGTTCGAAATTGCCAAGATTGTACATCGCACGTGCAATTCGGCGATTACGCAAGTACTCCAAAATCGGAGAAACCATTGGCGAAAGCACTCGAAGTTCCTGTACCACCTGAGAATCATCGGCTTTGATCGAATATTCTCTTCCGAGCAAGTATCTCGCGAAAACGTCCGCAGCCGGAACTTCCAAAAGGCTATCGAGGAATGCGATCCTGCCAGAATCACTTCTCTCCTCCAAAAAGAATGGTCTCAGCGCTTTCCGTGCAGTGCTATCGTAAAGAATTTGAAGACGCAGAGCCGCTGACTCATTCATTGACAGACTCAGGCTATCAGCGAGAAGACTGGAGTACTGGAATTCTGCCTTTTTGAACTCATCCAAGCCCCAATAGGAGTCTCCGACCGTCAATCGAATCGGAAGTAACGAACCGGAAATTGTGGAATCAGCAAGCTGTTGTTGCGCGAAGTCGATCGTTTGTTTATACCTACCCAGCCGAAATAATACAATGCTCTTTTGATAGACCGCGTCGACGCCCCTGCTGAGCGCGATTGACCTCTCAGAAGATGCAAGAGCCTCAGGATACGCTTTTCGATTGATGAGTTCGCGAGTGCTCGTATTGAGGTTCGCAATCACTCTCGCGCACTCCTTCCCGAACAGCGGCGGCCGTTTGAAAAGGTACGTGGCCTTCTGCAGATTACGCTGTGTAGCTCCGGTCGTGCCGATAATCGTCTTCCATTCGCCGATGAGGACGTTTAGATTTTTTCGATACAATGGTTCGAATCTCCCGCTGTGGTACAGCTCTTTGAATCGCTCCACACCGTACCGGTCAATGATATACCTGCAAAACGACCCAGCCAGGACATAGCTCACGCCCGGATACGACTTGAAAAATCCGGATATTGAAAACATTTCTGCAACATTTGGTTGTATACCGAGAGCGAGTATTTGTCCGGCAAGCTGGTGCAGTGATTCATCGTACTCAAACCGTTCCGCAGCAACTGCCGCTCCCTCTATGATCCCCGAGTTTGGAGCAACCTGGAGAAACGGAATTCCCTGTTCAGCGAGCATCGCATGCACGAGCTCATGTTTCAATGCGCCTTCGACATCTCCAAGATTGATATGGACTTGTCGCAACCACGGCTTTGTAAAGTCCGTCTCAGCCGCACCGATGAATCTTTCTTTCTGTTGAGGAGTTTCATAGATGAAGACGGTGATCGGTCTCCGTGGACTGACTTGCCATTCTTG
>JADGQA010000033.1 GCA_017882185.1 Bacteroidota bacterium | reverse complement strand
TCAACGCATCAGCATCGACATCGAGCACTTCCGCCGCTGCTCTGTTCATCAATACAACGAGACCTTCGTTATCCGTCACAATGATTGGATCGGCGATGCTTTCCACAATCGTTTCAGATTTCTTTTTCTCCGAAATCAATTGGTGAATATTCATTTCTTCGTAAGCACGCAGGCGCTCGGTCATTTTATTGAATTCGGTTGCGAGTTCGCCGATTTCATCGTCAGTCGAAACGTCAATTTTCTGGTTGAGGTGCCCCTGACTGATTTTACGAACGCTCTGAGTAAGCTTTTGGGCCGGGGTCGTGACAGCCCGCGTTATTCGAACACTTGCCAGGATACTGAGGAGAAGCGCAATGATCGACGCAACGATGACGGTGTATGTTGCATCGGTAACAGTAGACCGTATGCGCGTTTCCGTGTTCGTCATTGCATTCTGGTTTATCTCCAGCACTGTGAAGCATCTCTCCTTCAGGCGCGAAGCTATTGGTCTCAACACCGAAGCCCTGAACCGAATACCTTTCTGCCTCCCGTTTGTCAATTGAAGTATGTTGTACAGTGAATCAGTGAGGGAGACATATTGTCGATAATCTTTTCCGATTCCGTTGAGGAGGTCATATTCCGGACGGTCTGTCGATGCAAGAAGAGCTTTTTCCTGCCATCCCTGAAAACCAGTCGTGTTGAGATTAAACTGGGTATAGGAGGAATCAATGTCGTCATACAACATGGACACGTGTGCATTCTCCTGCCGTTCAAGCGCTTTCACCATGTTTTCCGCCGCGAGCACACCCTGATAATTGTCCTGGAGGATAGCGCTGATAAAGTCATTGAGTCGTGAAAAATTGTACACCGCCACGACGCTAATGCCGATGCTGATGCACACCAGGAGAAAATATCCGAGGCCTATTTTATACCAGAGACTTCTCATAACGACAAAAAGTTATTGAATGTTCATAGTAAAGGCAAGGTAACCGGAAGAAGAGTGTCGTTTCAGTTTCTCAAAGCAAAAGGGGCCCCGGAATTTGCCTGCCCGGCAATCTTGACGGCAGGTTTCCAGCGATACCAATCAATCCGAGCGCCGGTTGTAAATCCCAACATCAGTTGGAGTCTCTATTGGGAAAATGAATTGAGCTCTGGTATTCGGACTACTTCAAGTGGTTCACAATAGTCGCAAGCAGAGCGCTTCTCTCCATCGCAGGAGTCTCGCAAGAAGGTCATATTGTCTTTCCTGCCAAAAAGCCATATCTTGGTTAAGAATTTTCTGAACTGACGACGCGCATTGCGTGATCGCATTCCCCCTGACTTGCTTCCAAGTCATTTTTTTTACTAGTTGCCGGAACAGGTATCCAATGGATTTCTCAACCACGTTGATCAAGGAATTTGAGGAGTTCTGCCGGACGAACAGACTAGTTCTGCCAAACGAAAAGCTCCTTGTGGCTGTGAGCGGAGGGGTGGATTCAATGGTCCTCCTTCATCTGTTGCTTGAGTTGAGGTCAGAATGGAATCTTGACCTCGCCGTCGTACATGTGAATCACCAGCTCCGTGGTGATGAGTCTACGGGCGATGAAGAGTTTGTACGACAGACGGCGGCGCGCGCCAACGTTGCTTTCTACTGCAAACGCGTGGATACAATTGAGTTGAAGCATTCCTTAGGAGTCTCAAAACAGGTCGCGGCGCGTGAAGCTCGCTATCAATTTTTTGAAGAAATCAGGCAACAGACTGGTTCAAACCATGTCGCAACAGGTCATCAAGCAAATGACGATGCCGAGACTGTTCTTTTCAATGCTCTGCGGGGAGGCGGCGTTCGCGGCCTCGCCGGTATTCCAGTCTCCAGGATTTCCGGTCACATCATCCGCCCGCTTCTCTTCGCACGAAGGCAGCAGATTTTGTCCTATGCTCGTGAACGAGACATCCAGTTCAGAAATGATTCCTCCAATGAATCACTAATGTATTCCAGGAATTATTTGCGCCATTCGGTCGTGCCTTTCCTTGCCAGAGAATTTGGTACGGACGTAACCAATTCTCTCAACCGAGTATCGAACGCAATGAAAGAACTGAGCCGGTTTCTCGACCGCCTCATTGACGATCGATTGCCGCGGATCGTCAATTTCGAAGGGAAGGAATGCGGCATTTTGCTGCGATCGTTCTCGGCGGAACCCCTGTTTCTCCGGGAAGAGATTATTCTCCGTGTCCTTCGGCATCTGGGTATCGAGCCAAGCATCAACAAAATCAGTGAGATCATCAGCCTCTGTTCAAAGCAATCAGGTCACTCCTTGAACCTCTCTGGTAGCGTTGTCGTTTACAGGGATCGCGACCATTTGATCTTCTGCGAACGATTTGAACCCATGATTTTTTCGACAAACGTGTCCATCGGCAATAGCTATTGCTTTGAACGTTTCACGTTTTCCCTTAGTCAGCCGGGCCTCCCGCCTTCTGCGTATGCCCGGGATGGAAGGACGGAATACATCGATTGTGACAAGATCATTCAACCGCTGACACTGAGGAATTGGAGACCCGGGGACTGGTTTGTGCCCCTCGGAATGAGCGGCAGGAAAAAACTCAGCGATTTTTTCAACGATGTGAAACTCCCTCCTCCCGAGAAAATCAACGCTACGGTGTTTGAATCCGATGCGAATATTGTTTGGGTCTGCGGGAAACGGCTGGATAACCGCTACAGGATCACAGAAGCAACTCGGAACGCCATCAAACTAACGTTTTCGCCAACTACCAATTCGACCAATTGAATGAAATCCCAGATCGTCGTAAACGGTGATGTATTCGAACCCTTCATAACTGAAGACCAGATCCTCAAGCGCGTGAAGGAAATTGCGGGGAAGATTGACCAGGACTACAAGGGAAAGGTCCCTATTTTCATAGGAATTCTGAATGGGTCGTTCATTTTCTTTGCCGACCTCGTGCGGGAGATTACAGTTGACTGCGAAGTTGACTTCTTCAAGCTGTCCAGCTACGGGGATGCGAAGATTTCGTCCGGCGAGGTTCGGATGCTCAAAGAACTGAATTGCGAGGTCACGGGAAGAGACATCATCGTCGTGGAAGACATCGTCGATTCAGGATTGTCGATTGATTTCATCAAGAAAATCATCAGCCGCGAAAAGCCGAGTTCGTTGAGATTTGTTTCGTTGTTGTTCAAGAAACAAGTGGCCAAAATTGACTTCCCGATCGACTACGTTGGATTCGAAATTCCGGCGGACTTTGTGATCGGATATGGCTTGGACTACGCGCAAAAAGTTCGTAACTTACGGTCAATTTACAAACTGGCTTCCTCGGGGGAGAAAAAGGGCTAAGTCGAAGGAGAAGAGGTTGGCGAAGGAGAATGGAATGAAAATGAATTGGCATAATGAAGACAATACGGAAAACAAGTCCAAGGATGGACAGCAACAACGGAAACGTCCGATAATGCAAAAACCACCGAAAAAGATGCCTCGGCAGCTGCGCGAGGATGAGTCTACATGGGGGAAATTCGGCCGCGTCGTGCTGAGCTGGGTGGCGATCGTTGCTGCCGTGTTCCTGTTAATGTGGGCGTTCAAGACTGACCAGGAAACTGAATACGAAATAAGCTACACGACATATCAGATACTGATGAACGATGGAAAGATCGGTGAGGCGGTCATCAAGAAATCAAATCTGAATGACTTCGATTTTCACGGTAAGCTGAAACAGCCGAACGACATTCAGACGGCAAGCGGCAAGACCGCAAAAAATGCGACGCGTATTGAATTGACGCTTCCATACGTCGATGAGAAGATGATCGGCGATTGGACCGCGAAGGGCATCAAATTCAACATCGAGAAAGAAGATAATGTCTGGATGCAAACTGCCATTGGCATCCTTCCGTGGGTGTTCCTTGTTGGCATCTGGCTGGTAATATTCCGACGGATGCAGGCAGGTGCCGGGGGTACAAAGGGGTTGTTCTCCTTCGGAAAGAGTCGTGCAAAAGTGCTTACCGAAGGAATGTCACAAGTAACATTCCAGGACGTGGCAGGTGCCGACGAGGCAAAGATCGAGCTGCAGGAAGTCATTGAATTCCTCAAGGAGCCATCGAAATTCCAGAGACTCGGAGGCAAAATACCAAAAGGGGTGCTTTTGCTTGGCCCTCCGGGCACTGGCAAGACTCTGCTCGCCCGGGCAGTCGCAGGCGAAGCGGGCGTGCCATTCTTCTCGATCAGCGGTGCAGATTTTGTCGAAATGTTCGTTGGAGTCGGTGCCAGTCGTGTAAGGGACTTATTTGAGCAAGGGAAAAAGAATGCTCCCTGTATTATTTTTATCGATGAAATTGATGCCGTCGGCCGCCATCGAGGGGCCGGTCTCGGTGGGGGTCATGATGAGCGCGAACAGACCCTCAACCAATTGCTCGTCGAAATGGACGGATTTGAGCAGAACACCGGCGTCATCATCATTGCGGCGACGAACAGGCCGGACATTCTCGACCCAGCGCTTTTGCGCCCTGGACGGTTCGATCGACAAGTTGTCGTCGATCGGCCGGATGTGAAGGGACGCGAAGGTATTTTCCGGGTTCACACAAAGAATATTCCTCTCGCTGAGGATGTGAAGCTCGAAATCCTTGCAAAAGGAACTCCCGGCCTTTCCGGTGCAGACATCGCCAACCTCGTCAACGAAGCCGCTCTACTGGCTGCAAGACAGAACAGCAAGGCGGTCTCCATGCATCATTTTGAAGCCGCGAAAGACAAAGTGATGATGGGCATGGAACGCAAATCCATGATCATCTCGGACCGCGAAAAGAAAGTAACAGCATATCACGAATCGGGGCACGTCCTCGTTGCAAGATTCCTGCCGGAGTCCGATCCCGTGCACAAAGTCACCATCATCCCTCGCGGCCGCGCACTCGGTGTGACAACGTACCTACCGATCGATGAAAAGCACACTTACTCCAAAGAGTACCTCGAAACGATGATCACGTACGCTTTAGGGGGAAGAGCCGCCGAAAAACTCATCTTTAATCAGCTAACGACGGGTGCGGGAAATGACATTGAACGCGCCACCGACCTCGCTCGCAAGATGGTGTGCGAATGGGGCATGAGCGACAAGTTGGGACCACTTGCGTACGGTGCAAAAGAAGAGGAATTGTTCTTGGGTCGCGAGATTACACGCACCAAGAATTTCAGCGAAGACACTCAGATCAAGATCGACGAGGAAGTCAAGCGTATCGTCACCGAATCCATGAAGCGGGCCGAGAAAATACTACAGCAAAACCAGCGAACATTGCACCGCATTTCGAACGCTCTCTTGGAACGGGAAATCCTTGATGCTGAGGAAATCGACAAGCTGATACGAGGTGAAGAGCTTCCCCCATTCGACAAACAGAAGAATGGCCAGCCTGCCGAGAAACTAAGCACGCCTGATCTGTCTTTGAAACGGCCGAAGAATGAGCCGTCCTTGCCACCGGACTCTGCACCGGTTCTGCCTGCCAAGGTGAAGAAAAACGCCTGATGAGGTCACCCCCACCTGCGGACCCCACCGACGATGCAGCGGTGGGGCATCTGGACGACAACGCGACGATCGAGTACAAGCACGAATTGGTCCGGAAAGCGATTCACATGTGCTCGCTTTCCATCCCAATCATCTATTATTACATTTCGAAAGAACAGGCGCTCTGGCTGCTGATCCCCCTGACTGCAGCATTCTTCGTTGTCGATGTCGCACGCCATTATTCCGAAATCGTTTCCCGTTGGTTCTACAGCTGGTTCGGCTGGCTGCTTCGAAAACATGAGCAAGCCGGCTCGACGAAACGTTTGAGCGGCGCGACAAATGTCCTGCTTTCAGCTTGTTTCTGTGTTCTCGTGTTCCCCAAAATCATCGCGGTGAACGCATTCGCGATCCTTATTGTCTCAGATACGACATCCGCACTCATAGGCCGCAGGTTTGGGAAGAAACGATTCTTCAAAAAGAGCCTGGTAGGGTCGCTCGCGTTTTTCTTCTCTGCCGTTGTCGTCGTTCTCCTTGCGCCGAAAGTTGAAAAACTGCCAATGGAATACACGATCGGAATCTTTGCGAGTGCCGTCGGAGCGGTTGTTGAAGCGGTCTCGGGGCTGATTGACGACAACATTTCCATCCCCATCAGTATAGGGTTTACCATGTGGCTTCTGTATTTGCTTCTTCTTCCCGGCTTGGACCTCTTTCGGCTTGTTTAAATCCTCTTAAGCAGCCTCTCCCCATTCACCGATGCCGTAATACGGCCGGAGCTGCTGCAATGCGGCAATCTCCAGCGGTTCTTGAAAACTTGAAGTACGAGTACGGGATGAGTAAAGAGTGAGACTACTGCTGATGAGAGTAATTGAAAAGCGAGGCCAGGGCAGTTGGCGCTTCCTTGCAGCTCGTTCACCAATCGACATTTACAGTTCGTGTTCCCCCCGATTGGTCTGAGTATTTGACGTGGCCGTGCGTTCTCCCAAACTCCACGACGTCCTTTAGCACCTGAACATCTTTCCGACAGTATTCCGCCAATAGCTCAATCTGTTTCTCCTTCCACCATCTCAATGCGATGATTCCGTCGGCTGACTTACCGACTCCAAGCGTCGCCTGAGCCACAGAGTCGAGGCTGATCCTGTGACCAAGCCGGCGTGAAAGATCGACCAACACGTCAAACGAATTGCGGCTCATTGCGTCTATGGTTCCATAGTAACTAAGCACTTGCGAGTCAAAACGGTCTCCGTTGAAACTGATGACAGTGCCAAAACCCCCAAGATACTCTATCAGTTGTGGCATGGATGCTTCTTCCCATAGGCGGAAGAGATCTCTTGCGCACCACGTTACTGCAATCGAGACATGCATGAGGCGTATATTGTTCCATCCACCAACCTCATCTGCGGAGAGCTGTGTCTCTACGTCGTAGTAGACCTCGTCGTGGTTCATTGGCCTGCTCGCTTAGCTGCAACCATAAGCGGGGGGCACATAAGAAGTATCGTCTGTCGAGATCACTTTTCCCCCCCGGTAATTCCTCCCTTTCACAAGCACCAGATACCACCGTTTCCCCGCTTCGAATAGAATGATGACGGCACATATCATAATGACCGCTGTGAGTATCGCATTGATGTATCCTTGCGTTGCTGTTAAGGGATTATCCAGGAGAGGAAGAAAATTATCGAAAATGTTTTGCCATCCTGCCACGAGTGTCGTTATGGAGACAAAAAGCATCGGGATGAGCGTAACCCAAACGTACTTCACTTTCCCGGCGTTGATGATGGCACTGGTGGCGACGGCGAGCGCTATTCCCGCGAGGAGCTGATTTGCTGTACCAAACATCGGCCAAATCGTCCCGATGGAGCCGTTCCAAATGAAATATCCCCACGCAAACACGACAAGCCCAGTTGCCAGAATGGCACCCGGAATCCACGTGCTACGTTCGAAAGGCTTCCAGATTCTGCCGACAAATTCCTGGACCATAAAGCGCCCTACGCGCGTTCCGGCATCGATGGTTGTTAGAATGAAAAGTGCTTCAAACATGATTGCAAAATGATACCAATACGACATCAGTCCACGCATACCCGGAATGGAGGAAAAGATCTGAGCAAATCCTACTGCGAGCGAGACTGCTCCACCAGGTCTCCCGGCAACCGTTTCTCCGACCTCTTTTGAAAGTTCAGCAAGATTGACGGGCGTCATACCCAGTGCCTGGAATTTCTCGGCGGATAGGTTTATTGCAAAGTAATCGGCAGGCCACAGCGAGCTCGCTGCTATCAGCGCAATAATTCCTACAAGCCCTTCCATGAGCATGGCGCCATAGCCGATCATCCGTGCTTCACTTTCCTTAGAGAGCATTTTCGGTGTCGTTCCGGAAGCAACAAGGGAATGAAATCCCGAAATCGCGCCGCAGGCAATGGTGATAAAGACGAACGGATAGACCTTGCCGGGAATGATCGGACCGCCTCCGTGAATGAACTCCGTAATGGCCGGCATTTTTAGTTCAGGTGCTACAACAAACACACCGATGACCAGAGCAGCGATCGTGCCGATTTTCATGTAGGAACTCAGGTAGTCGCGCGGACTGAGAAGGAGCCAAACAGGAAGAACTGACGCAAAAAAACCATAGACCATCAAAGCGATGATGATTCCTTCACGGGATAATGTAAAGTATGGCGCAAGAAAGGAATTCGGGACGAGGCTGCCAAGGAACACCGCAGCAAGCGTTAGGACGATTCCGATGACACTCGCTTCGACAATTTTCCCCGGTCGAATCCGATACATCCAGAGGCCGACGAACAACGCGATAGGGATTGTCGCAGCAATCGTAAACGTCCCCCATGCACTCTCGCGCAGCGCATTGACGACAGCCAGTCCCAGCCCGGCAAGCGCGATGACCACAATGATAAGGATTGCCACCGATCCGACGACCGAGGCAAGAGGGCTGATTTCATATCGGGCAATTTCTGCAAGCGATTTTCCGTTTCTCCTTATCGATCCCGCAAGAATCATAAAATCGTGCACGGCGCCTGCGAGGCACACCCCGATAAGCAGCCAGAGAAATCCCGGGAGGAAGCCGAATTGGGCTGCAAGGACGGGACCTATGAGCGGGCCAGCCCCCGAAATTGCTGCAAAGTGATGCCCAAACAGCACCCATTTGTTCGTCGGGACATAATTGTGACCATCCTCCAACCTGTGAGCAGGAGTAATTCTCGAATCATCAAGAACTACAACTTTTGCGGCAATGAAGGCACTGTAGTAACGGTACGCAATTGCCATTACGCAGAGGGCGCCAACAACAAACGGGAGAGCGTTCATAAGAAAATATAGGATTGAGGATAAGAGAGAGGAGCTAAGTCTTGATATCGCGAGACGAGATCAGCGCTACTCCTGCTTTGCGCAATTCTTCCAGCGCATGCACACCATCTTCAGGTTTTACGTTGACAGCCTCTACGGCATCGAGGACAACATACGTACGGAATCCCTTCCTCACCGCATCCAAAGCGGATGCACGCACGCAGTAGTCCGTGGCCAAACCGGCAACGTAAAGATCAACGACTTTCTTTTCTCTCAGGACTTTTTCCAGATCGTCACTCGTTGCTTCAAAGGCGGAATATCCATCGTCCTTGTTCCTGGTTCCCTTGAGAAAAACCCGATTGATTCTGTTCGCCGCCAGCAAAGGATGAAACTCAGCTCCGTTCGAATTCTGGATACAATGAGGGGGCCATTTCTTGAAATGAACACTATCGGAGGGGTGCCAGTCTTTTGAGGCCACAACAATGTCAAACATTTCCATCAATCCGTTGATGACCGAAACAACCTTATCTCCGTCCGGGACAGCAAGAGCTCCACCGGGACAAAAATCATTCTGAACGTCGACAACCAGCAATGCTTTCATCGTTCTCAAGATATTGTATGTTGGATCTCGTCAACAATCTTCGATCGCAATTCCATCAGTTTTTGACTGATACCAACCTTGTACGTGTGGGGAAATTCGAACCTTTTGTGTTCTGCGGACAAGGAAGCAAGTCGTTCTCTCGCATAGGCTGATGACTCCTGGGGAAGGCTGGACCTTCCAATGATGTTCCCGTTTTCCATTGCCTTCTTGAGCAACGGCTCGGCCGTACAATTCTTGAGACTGCTGTGTTGATCGGGGAAGAGCGGGTGAACAATCTGATCAACCGATGATTCAGTTTCAAGGCTCACGGCATCGGCATAAAACATTCCTTCTCCATTCTTGTATCGAAAGACTTTCTTCAGACCGGGCAGAGTAACCTTCGAGTAATTCTCCGAAAATTTGAGCCGCGGTTTTTCACCGCACATGCTGAGCTTGTACACGCCTTCCAAAGCCGGAGAACCGTTCCCGGTAATCAATCGCGTTCCAACACCAAAGGAGTCAATCGGGGCCCCTTGCTGCAAGAGACTCCGGATCAGATACTCATCGAGCTGGTTTGAGACAACGATCTTTACATATTGAAGCCCCGCATCATCCAGCATTTGTCGTGCTCTCTTGCTCAGATACGCGAGATCTCCGCTATCGAGTCTCACGGCGACCAGGCGAAAGCCCTTCGTTTCGAGCTCCTTGCCCACCGTAATCGCATTCGGGATTCCACTGCGAAGCGTATTGTAGGTATCGACGAGCAGAATGCAACGATCCGGATAGTATTCCGCGAATTTCCGGAAGGAGGTCAACTCGTCATCATAGCTCTGGATCCAGGAATGGGCCTGCGTACCCGAAGTCTCAAGTCCGAATTCGAGGGAAGCATAGACATTTGACGTCGCGTCTACTCCGCCGATGATCGCTGCCTTGCTGGCATGGATTCCGCCGAATCCCTGGGCCCGGCGAAGTCCGAAATCCACGACACGGCGGTTGCCTGCAACCGATCGTATGCGAGAAGCCTTGGTTGCGATAAGAGATTCAAAATTCAGCAGGTTGAGCAGCACCGTTTCGATGATTTGAGTCTCAATGATATTGCCGTCGACACGAACAACAGGCTCCAACGGAAAGATGACTTCTCCTTCTTGAACAGAGAATATGGTTCCCCGGAACCTGAATGATCGCAGAAAGTCAAGGAACTCCTTTCTGAAGCCCAGAGAGGCAAGATATTCAATATCTTCGGATTCGAATTTCATTTTCTCCAGGATATCCAATAGATCGCTGAGCCCTGCAAAAATAACGTAACCACCCTGGAACGGATTCTCGCGGTAGAAGTAGTCGAAGGAAGCAGGCGTGTCCCGTCTGCCTGCAAGGAAATATCCCTGCGCCATGGTGAGTTGGTACAAGTCTGTGTAGAGAGCGATATGTTTTTGCATGAAGGTCATCATGGACTCGTCGAGACCGATTAGAATACGTTCTTGATATGCCGGATGTCAGGCCTCTCGCCTTTCCACTCAATTGCGATCACATCAAACCGACATGCTTTGTCTTCGAGGTTATGCTGAAACAAGTAGCCCTCTGCCGTACGCTTAAGGTATGATTCCTTCTTCGGTGTCATGGCGTCTTCAGGAGTTCCAAACGATTGTGTATGTCGTGATTTCACTTCCACGAAGACAAGCTCGTCATTTTCTTGAGCGATGATGTCGATCTCACCGCGTTCAAATCGATAATTGCGATGAAGAATTGTGAATCCCTCGTTTTCGAGATACTCAACTGCCATTGTTTCGCCCTCATCACCCCTCGTCTTACTTCTGAGATTCTTCGAACTAGTCAATGAAAGTCAGCGTGCTTGTTGAGCGGAAATTAACGAAAGAAGAAGTAAAATCAAAGGAATGCCCTATCACTTTCGCGGATGTGCAACAACAGGATCGTTGCGGCGGCTCTCAGTAGCTATTGAACAAGATGCAAATCGAACGATCGTCTGTGGATGTCACATATTCCGTAACGCCGGATCGCGTCGAGGTGCTGCTTGGTTCCGTACCCTTTGTGTTGCGCAAAACCATACAGTGGATATTGCACATCATACTCAAGCATGAGCCGGTCTCGCGTCACCTTGGCGACAATAGAAGCGGCGGCAATAGTAAACGATTGTTCGTCCCCGGCTATGATGTTTTCGTATGGGAGCGATTCGTGACGGAAGGAATTGCCGTCCACGATAACGAATTCCGGTTTCACAGACAAATCGTCTATTGCCTTGTGCATTGCCAAGATCGTCGCCTGAAGAATATTGATCCGATCGATGATATCATGTCCTACGATACCAACGCCAACACTCAATGCCTGTTCCTTGATCAAAGGGAACAATTCCTCACGTTTTTTCTCCGACAGTTTTTTCGAATCTTCGACACCTTTTATGAATGTTCCACTCGGGAACACCACGGCGGCGGCAACGACGGGACCCGCCAACGGTCCTCTCCCTGCCTCATCAATCCCGGCAAGGGTCCGGATTCCCCTGGTCCAGAACGATAGCTCGATTTCCAATGAGGCGTGCAATCCGGTCATCTGTTTGAAGTCTTAAGGAGAACCAAGAAATATTGCCAACAGTCCCACCACCATGCAGACTTTTAGTCCGTTGCTCAGCCGATTCATTGTCGATGGAGTCTGATCTTTCCACATCAGGATCATGACAGCGAGCAGAAGGATATCGACGAACAGAACAGGATAAACATACAATATGGTATACACCTTGAACTCATACGCTGCGATTGTCGTTGCAATGAGCAGGACGATCGCAACACTGGCAAGCCAAAGTGCCGGGGCGGTCCCGTATCGCACTGGAAGCGTGATCGCCTTTCCCCTCCTGTCGCCTTCCATGTCCTCAATGTCTTTGATAACCTCACGAACGATGTTAATGAGAAACGCGAAGGTTGCTGGCATGATCGCTCTCTTGAGATTCCCGACAACAACTGCGCCATAGATGAACGCCATTCCCGTCATCAACGCAACGACCAGATTGCCGATGATAATCGTCCGTTTGAAGAGTGCGCTGTACCAATAGAGAATGACGACTGCAAAAAGTACGATTCCCAAGGCATAGATGTTCAAAAAGAAATTTAGCACAACTGCAACGATCGATAGAACGAACCATTCGAGCCGTGCTTCTTGCTTTGTTGCATCGCCTCGAGGGATGGGACGAGTCGGCTTGTTTATCTTGTCGATTTCGACGTCGAAGTAATCATTGATCGAATTTGCCGCCGCAGCGACAAATCCTCCCGTCAATGCTGCAATTCCAACCTCCAACCATTGACGTGTTGTTGCGCCTGCCAAAATCGAAGCGGCAGGGATTGAAAGCAGCGTGATCGCCACGTTGACCGGTCTGGTCAAATCGATGTATGCTCTTAGCTTCCTAGAAAGCATTGATCAACTGTATATGCAATTTGGCAGTGCTAAATGTGTCTCCTTCACCGAATCCTATGCTAACACCGATGAGCCCAAGGTTCGTATCCATTCGAATCCCGACACCATAGCCCAGTTTGGTTTGCTCGGATCCCTGAAGTCCGGTGAGCGGTTCGTTCGGCGTGACGATATATCCTGCATCAAGAAATCCATAGAAGAATGATCGCCGTGCCACCATAAATCTGTATTCAAGGTTTGACCACACGAGCCTCGACCCCAGGAATTGTCCCTCCCTGTACCCGCGAAGAGTGCCAGCGCCCCCAAGTCGAAAAAGATCGCCGAGTTCAATAAGATTGGATCTGAAATCCTGGATGTGGAGCGCGGTCGCAATCACCTGGCTGAGAATTGGCTCAAGATAGTAATCCAAATCCATAAGAACTCGCTGGGTACTGTTGGAAGAGGGTGGAAACAATGCGGAGCCATAGACATCCTTCGTACCCAGATCGTATTCTGTCTTGTAGTATAGACCCGAGATCGGAGTGACAGGATCGTTTCTTGTATCATAGGTGATGGTGAGACCCACACTTGTTCCCTGGCTTTCTGCCAAAACAGTCCGGCCGTACGATTCAGACGGGATGACATTCGTTCTGGATAACGCACCTCCAAATGCCAACTGGTCGTTCAGTGAAAAATCGAGCGTCAGTTCAGTCTGGCGGCGTACATACGTCGAATCCTGTATTCTTTGAACAAACCCTATCTGGCCATTGATGGGATACGACGCAATCCAAGGTTCATAATATTGAAGTCCAAGCTCCTGGGTACTCTGACTTTCCCGATTCCAACGCGCCGCCAACCGCCTCCCCGTTCCGAATAGATTGCGGAATTGAAGGTTGACGAGTCCCGTGACATATCCGGATACTCCTGGCCTCGGCGACGGCACATAGCCCACGATTCCGTCGAAACGATTTGGATTCCCTTCCTGGACTTTGACCAATAGTGCGCCTTCTTCGTTCTGGTTCAAAAAGAATTCTGGCAGGGAAACCGATGAAAAGAGTTGCAGCCTATCGAGCCGATGCCTGATTGTCTCGGACAAGTTTTCGCTGTAGAATTCATTTCCGTGGAGCCGTGCTTCGCGCATAATGACAGAACTTCGCGTAGTTGTATTTCCTTCCACGCGGAGCTCTTTGATCCGTACCTGTCTTCCTTCGGTAATACTGTAGGTAAACCTCACAAGATACTTCGCAGCTGCCTCTTCCACAGCAACATTATCAATGGTCACTTTTGCGAAGGGGAATCCAGCATCTTCGTAGGTCTGGAGGATCGCATGTGCTCCCGCCTCGACATTCGACTGTACAAACGGCGATCGTTCCTCAATGGTAAGGATGTTTCTGAGACTCCCTTCCGTGAGAGCGGAATCTCCTACAAAGATGATCGAATCAATGATTGTTTGTTTTCCTTCTTCAAAAAAAACGTTAAGATCGATCATTCCAAATGGAGACTGATGAGAAACCGAATCGACGTGTGAATAGAAGTATCCTCGATCGTGGTATTTCAGGTTCAGCTGGTCAAGATCTTCCTGTAGTCTTGATGGCACAAACGGCTGTCCGACCCTGGTCGCAAACTCTTTGATCACTTCTTCCGATGAGAAGACGGTAAGGCCTTGAATGTCAATCTTGCCGACCACGGCTTTCTCTTGTGCGCCAAGGTTTCGCACTATGACAGTGAGAAGGAACAGCATCCGGACGAAAAAGAAAAAGCCAGTTGAACCCTTGTTCACACTGGCTTTCTCTGGCACGTCCAACACTCCAACGCTATCGAACTCCTCTGAACAAATCAGCCGTGGGATTCTGTAATCGATAGTCTCCAAAGCCGCTGTAATCAATGAAGATACATTGACGGTCCAACTGGTAATAATACCATATTTCATAAGGCTTTGAACTCATTTCAAAAGGATGACGCTCGATATTCTCAGGGGGTCCCAGCCGAATGTATACCATTCCTCTGTCCGTTTTCCAACCCTCGATGTAATGCGTAAACTCTTTGTTGGCATATTGGATGCGCCTGTAGTATTCTTCCATCAGTGGATTGCGACCCAACGAAGCATCCGGATTTCGTTTATTCCAAAAGGCAAGAAATCGACTCTTCTTTTCCTCGAGAGTCTTTCCTTTTTCAATATAGTCCATCTCCTCGTACTTCGCCACATACTTCAATTCATCAATTGCTTTGTCCAAGTCCAAGATAGTGAGCGGCATGTCCGCCCAGTGCACGGAAAACAAACGAGAGGTCGTTGCTTTCAAATCCGGATTTGACCCTGACCGCGCGTTGTACCCCTCAATCACAACGGAATAGTTACCAGCTGGAAATGTGATGCTATCGACCTTCACAAAAATCTGCACTTTGCTGTCCGTGGGTGGTTCAGACTGCTCTTTCTTCCAAACCTCAACTTTTTGAGCATCGAAAATATGGCACACGAGCAACAACGAATCGATCGGGCTCACGTGGTATGCTTCAAAGAACAAATAGAAACCTTCACTCTGGCGAGCGAAATCCCCCGAAACGTTTGGCAAGACACCTGTCTTATCCCCGACTCTTGTCAATCTATTCACGAGCATAATGTCACTAAAGCTTAACTCGTCTTTTCCGAAATCTGTCACGATAATGGAATTGCGCTGCACCGTCCGCTTTTGTGTTTCGGGTTCGTAAATCTGAACATCAATCTCGTACGTCCCGGGAACAATATTCATGACCTGATGTGTAAGGCTTTTGAGTTTTTCTGAAGTCGTCTGATTGACATCTTTGAGCCGTACCTCGTTATTCCAGGTCCGCTGGTCAGCGACCTGTTTGTTTTTTCCCAGGAACTGCACGGAGGCTTCATAGTTGCAAAAGTAGACGTCTGTGACTTTCACGAAGTGAAGCTCCTGGTACGGAACCTCAACATAGACGTCGACCCTTGTTTTCCCCGGATCATCGGAAATTACGGAGATCGCATCAAAAGAAAAATCCACCTCGGGCCGACTTTTTGAACGGCTAAAATCAACCTGGGCCAGGGAGCGCTCAAACACAACCAGAACGAGACAGCACAGAACAATCCTCATTGATCTCTTCGATATAGAGGCGCCATTTTTCACAACTCGCATTGTCATTCTGGATTTGCCGTGGTGATGCGTGCGTACAAATCGTATTCAACCGCTCCGGTTATCTCAACTTCACAGAATTTGCCTATCGCGAGCCCTGTCCCAGGCTGCACAAAGACTTCTTGGTCGATTTCTGGCGCGTCCCATTCCGTTCTACCAACATACACACCATCCTCCTCGCGGTCAATAATGACCTTCTTCCGAGATCCGATGGTGGCTTCATTCCTTGTTTCCGAAATGGTTTTCTGTAAATTCATCAATGCTTCGCGCCGTTCCTCTTTCACGTGTGGCGGGGTCGGATCGCCCAGGGGATATGCATATGTTCCATCTTCGTGCGAATAGGTGAACACGCCTAATCTGTGGAATTTCATTTCCTCTATGAAATCATACAACAATTGGAAATCCTTTTCTGTTTCACCGGGATAGCCGACAATGAGTGTCGTTCGTAAAGCCATTCCTGGGATGGTCTTTTTTATGGTCTCCAGGAGTACTCGCGTCTTTCGACTGGAAATACCTCTGCGCATCGATTTCAGGACAGCGTCAGAAATGTGTTGTATTGGGATGTCCAGATACCGGCACATATTCGGATGATCACGAAATACATCCAGAATCTCCAGGGGAAATTTGGCCGGATAGGCATACATCAAGCGAAGCCATTCAATCCCTCGAATCTCTGCGAGCAAGGTCAGAAGAGCCGCGAGACGACGTTCGCCGTACAGGTCCAAACCGTAGTACGTGCTGTCTTGAGCGATAATAATAAGTTCTCTGACCCCGTGCGATGTGAGGAATTTGGCTTCTCTGATGACCTCTTCTGTGGGTTTCGACCTGTGTTTTCCCCGCATGATTGGTATCGAACAGAATGAGCAAGGATTGTCGCAGCCTTCAGAAATCTTGAGGAAAGCGTAATGACTCGGTGTACTAATGACCCTTTCTCCCAAAAGCTCCTTTTTGAAGTCTCCCCCAAGTTCCTGTACAACTTCCTTGATGTTGTTGGAGCCAAAGAACACATCGACCTCGGGAATCTCCAGCATCAATTCCTTCTTATATCGATCCGAAAGACAACCCATAACGACAATCTTCTTCAGTTCGCCGTTCTTCTTTCGTTCGACTGCTTCCAGAATTGCATCGATGGATTCCTGTTTTGCGGCTTCAATGAAGCCACAAGTGTTAATGACCACCGTGTCCGCTTCATCAACATTGCTTGTCAGTCTTGAATTGCTGATTTTCAGTTGACCGAGTAGCGACTCGCTGTCAACGAGATTTTTGGAACATCCCATCGTCACGACATTGATTTTTGACTCACTCCTCAATTCAGTTCACCTCCGCCACGTTGATCACGATAGAACCACGAAATCGATGTAAAGATACAGAATCGGAGAAACAAATACCAAGCTGTCGAATCGATCGTAGACGCCTCCGTGTCCCGGGATCATCGAAGACGAATCCTTTACACCGGCATCGCGCTTGAACCTGGATTCCAGAAGGTCGCCCATCTGGCCAAAACATCCGATCATCATCCCGATAACAACAGCGTGTCCGATACCCATGTAGTTCAAGAATAGACTTTGGGCGGCGAGCATAGTGAGAATGGAGAATATAAATCCGAATACTGCACCCTCCCAAGTCTTATTGGGACTTACTCGCTCGAACAATTTGTGTTTGCCGAGAGTCATGCCTCCAAAATACGCTGCCGTATCACATACCCAGATCGTGGCAAAAATCGAAATGATGGTGAATCCACCCCACCGATTTATCTGCGCAAGCTCCGCATCACCGGCAATCGCGCGAGAGAAAAATTTGCTCACAGGAAACCCGAACGGGAACAGCTCGCGAGTCTGAATCAGCGTCCCAAAAAACAGAGATATGAAGAACACGCCAAGAACGGTAATCGCGGCATTCTGGATTGGAGACCCTTTTCTCCGAAACAATTCAACGAGGGCTACACTGAGAAGGAAGATAAGCACGACGAACAGGAGAAACTGGTGCAGGCTGAACATGGACGGATTCATCCCGAATGATTCGAAGATCTTCACAATTTCGAAGCTCAACCGATCATAAATGAATGCGAGATTAAGGAGAAATCCGTAGAGAAGTCCGACGGATTTCTGGGGAAAGGCACCCTTGAGCTCGGCAAGGCGGTAGAATTCATAAAGAGACAAAGATGAAATGAGTACGACGAAACTAAAGAAGAAATACCCTCCTTGGTAAGCAAGCCAGAGGATTGTGGGAATGGCAACAATGGCCACGCCGACGCGCTTTGGGAGTGATGCAAATCGACCAGACAGAGTCAATCCTTCCTAATTGGATTTCTGGATTTCGTCATCGAAGCTGGAGAGACCGAGAGCACTCAAGACTTGCTCTGCCCGTTGGTGCTCACTGCGTCGCACAAACACATTGACAACATCCCGAGGGTCCGCTCCTATCGTCTGCTTGAATGCGCGGGAAGAGAACATCTTAGACTCCACCCCATCATTTTCAACATTCCTGACGATCATGTCCACTTCAAATTCTGAACGAGAGCGAAAGGTAATAGCCCACTCTTCCAGGACAATTTTGTGCCCGGGATCATCACATACAATTCCGGGGCCAAGCTGGACAAAACAATCCGCGCAGACAGGTTTTCCGCATACACTGCAAATTGCCCCCGCCGCCGCACCGGAGTGATTAGCGCATTCTGTTCCTTGGTCTGGGAGAAAACGCTCATTCATCGTGCTTCCTCCACCAATCCTGACGTTGACTGCCAATAAAGCCTCATCGAAGCAACAAAAAGACCCCCGAAGATGATGAGTTGTGCCAGGACGATCATAATCCCGGGCTGGTCGGTGGTCGGTGCCATCATTATTTTTTCGTCACCCACGTTGAGCGTCACCGCAATGACTGCCAGCAGGTTATTAAGGAAGTGCAGGAGTACCGGCAATACCATACTGAAGGATCTGTATCGCAGAAAACCAAGGAAGCACCCGATACCGATGAGTGGGATGGCTTCAAATGGATTAAGGTGAAAAAGGCCGAAGATGGTTCCTGTCAGAATTGCCGCAGGGAGAGGCTTCATCGAACGATTGAACGAGTTTTGGACCAATCCTCGGAATAAGAATTCCTCGACGATGGCAGGAACCAATGCGACGACGGCAACGACAAACAAAAATTCATGAACCGACTTTGACTGCAACAATGCCTTCACCATCTCGTCCAGCATTTGTCGTATTGGATCGATGAGTCTTTTTATTACATCGGGGATTGGGATGTTATCCTGGAAATAGATGTACACTTCAAATATTCGCTGTAGCGAAAGAAGTCCAATGACAGCGGAAACAGACTCACGCCACGATGGTGCTCGAAGAGGAAATACCGTCTTCCATTCTGTGCTCAAGAGCCGTGCCAGGATCAAGGTTGGTCCAAGAATCAGGAATATCTGCCCGAGCATGGTGAAGAGTCGAAGCAGATTGACATTCTCCCGATTGATCTTGGTGCCTTCTATGAGAAAAAACGTAATCACGCCGCCGCCAATCTGGTAGAGAATGAAGACGGCAGCGAGGCTCAGAAATGCGAAGAGAATTGGGTGGATATTATTTTTCTCGATGAAAGAGGGTTCTACAACGATATGCTCCGTTCCGGCTTCCGGTTGCAGCAATTCAGTCATCTGCCACTTTCCAATTTGATCATAGCTGCGAGGAGAGGAATCATGATCTCATGGTGCCCCGTAAAGTTGTAGCCGCGCCCGCCGTGTTGCGTCGGTCGCTCAACGACATTCATTTGAGGCCTGTACTGTCGGATCATATCGAAGTTCGCGGTTGAAAATCCTTTTGCTTTGAATCCTAAATTTCGGGCGACGGTAAGAGCCTTCAGGAATACTTCAGGCAGGATGACCGCGGATCCAAGGTTCAACACCACCCCCCCGTTCTTGAGATCCTTCACCGAGGAAACCAATATCTTGAAATCGCGGAAGCTCAGCTCACCGGTGGCCGCGCCGTCCATCGAAGGCTGCTGATGCACGATATCGGTCCCGATTGCTGCGTGGACGGTAACCGGCACTCCGGTATCGTAACACTCTGCGAGAATACTCACCGCTCTATTGGGCGCTTTGAGGGCGATGATTTTTTTAGCAAGTGTCTCGCCATAACCGTCAGACGATTCTGTAAATCCCTTGACAAGCGCTTTGTTGATAAAGTCACCCGTTTCTTTTGACATGCCAAACGTTCCATCCATGAGGTTCACAGCAACGTCTTCCGACGTGTGCCCCCACATCGCCGTTTCGACATCGTGGATCGCGGATGCACTGTTCATCGCTACATGGGTGACGATGCCGTGACGGAGAAGGTCAATGATGATCGGAGACATTCCAACCTTGACAACATGTGCCCCCATCATAAGAATGACGGGTTTTCCCTTGCGGCGCGATTGGATGACGTCAGAGACCAGATCCCGCAGTTCATTTCCGACAAGAATGCGTGGAAGTGAGTTGATGAATTCTCCCAATGACGCCTTTCCAGCGTCTATCGATTTGGCAAAGTCCTTGGGCGTGACCTTGCTTTTTCTGGATTTTATGGAAATGGTGCGAACGCCTGTCAAATCTATCTGATTGTACTTTGACATAGTAGTTACTTCACCTTCGCATTGATGGGCAAAATGACACCGTGATATTCCCTCAATTCAGCGTCGATGGAACCGACAACGACCTTGGTGCTTACTTTCACAGGAATTCTCCGCTCATCATCCGTCAACCAGAGTATTACCCGTCCATTGCTCTTGAACAAACCTCCCTCCTGGATAAGAGGTTCCACGATAATCGTATTGAAGAGGCCGGCATCAACCGATAATTGTTGACGGCCCAGGAATTTGACGGCCAGCTGATATGTGGTGTCCTTGAAGAAATTGCGCAGGAGGTACCTTTGTCCAACCCTGGATTTTGAAAAATCCATCGTCCGAACATAGTAGAATGCAGACACCACGTCATGCACATAGGGAGGTATGGGATACGATTTGTTATTTGCCCTGGCAAGACCATGTAACTGGTCAAACTCAGCGGTAAAATCGTGTCTGTAGCCTCCTTCCCGGACGTGCTGGATGAATTTCCACGGAAAAATTCCTTTTGCATCAAGGACGGTTTCGTACCGATCTTCCACCTTATAGATCCACGAAAAACTGGGTACGGATTTCACCGTAAACACAATGCGGTAGCATTCTCTTCCGTGAATGGAATCGGCGCCGAATATCTCGAAGGAAGCCTCCCCTGCAGTAATGAAGCTGAATCCCACGTCAAAAATGAGGTGCTCACCCACTGTAAATGCCGACTGTGGTATGCTACGCAGAGAATTGAGAGGTATGCTTCTTCGCGTGATGTCAGACACAGCCTCCGTCGTGTCCTGGGCACTTGCATTCGAATAGACAAGCAGTGCCATAACAAGCAAAAGATTTTGGGCGAGTCTCATGAATACACAGTGCTTTTAATGGATTTCCTACTTCTCATTTTTCTTTTCACAAGTTTCTGCGCAGCTTCCACCACTTCTTGGACTTTGATCTGATCCATGCACACATTGCTCCTGCACGCGCCCCCATCACACAATTCACATTGCGCACTTTCAGGGACGAACAGAATTCTCTTCTCTATGATTGGCCCCCAGCGTTGCGGACTGCAGGCGATAATCGGTGGATAGAAACCGATCACGGGTGTGCCGACAGCCGCTGCGATATGGATGGGTCCGGTTGAATTCGATACGAAGAGGTCCGCGGATTTGATGAAGGCAGCCATTGCTTTGAGTGACAATATGCCGACTGAGGAAGCAATTGGTGCACCCGATCCTTCCACAACTCTATGAACCAATTCTTCTTCGCCCTTTGCGCCAGTTACGACGACGTTCCATCCCAGATCCGCAAACTTATGGGCGAGAGATGCAAAATTCGCGGGACTCCAGTCTCTTGCGGAACCTCCACTTCCCGGATGAAGAATCGCGAGGATATGTCTGCTCGATAAATTGAGACGCTTTCTTTCTTCCGCCGCGGTGCTTAGCGCATCCGCGCGTATCGTCATGTTCGGAGTGATGTCTGGAGCGACGTCACACCCGAGTTCTCTCACGAGCGAGAGATTGTATTCAAATTCATGCCTTTCTGCAGTCTTACGGTGCTCAAAAACTCGCTTGTTGAATAGGAATGAATACCAGCGATAGCCTGAGCCCACTCTCACCTTCACACCCGATAGCCAAAGAATTACCGCTATCCGAAAGCGCGGAAATGCGACAATTGCCAAATCGAA
>JADGQA010000148.1 GCA_017882185.1 Bacteroidota bacterium | reverse complement strand
ATCGGAGACCTTCTTGCGAAAGTCCGTGACGCTCAATCCTTCGAATTCGTATGGGTACTATGAGCTGTTCATGACATACAAAGCGATGAAGGATACCGCCCGCGCAATTCAGTCCCTCCAGAAGTTGCTGACGATTGCTCCGACGAACTCCCGCGAGCAACAACAGACTGAAGAAGCAACACGACAATTGTCATTGTTCGACAAAAAACCCTGAAACGAGTACGATTCAGCGCTTTCCCTCCTCCTTGCTTTTAATACAACCGTAACCCTTTCGTAACACCCCTGTAATAGCACTTTCTCATATTTGTATCGGTCCAATGCGGCGGAAGCAACCAAAACAAGGAAAGGAACCGGTCATGAGAATTGCGTATTTCAAAAGTCCGCGCGCAACAGGAGGAGCACTATCCTCGAAGAATTCTTTTGGGAAGCCGTTTCCTTTGTCCGGCGAAGATGAATCGGAGGATTTGCTTCCTATCGGAGACACAGAATTCTATGCTACGCTGGCGATGTTGATCGCGGGCGTCGCTGTTCTTGCACTGACAATCGGGCCTTTTGCCATCCTCTAGCATCGATTCTCCGTGTGAAGTGTGGGTTACGCATCCCCATGCAGTTAACAATTCCTTAACATTCGCGTCACCCCCAAGTAACAGCGTTTTGGTAGATTGTCGTATGCTAAACTCGGAAATTTCTACGGCACTCTTTGGATTCCATCATTAATTTGCAGTCTTGTTTGCGTCAATTAGAATTCTCTTACCAGTTCTTTCGTTCTCATCACTTAATTACATTCATTACTTAAGGAAGGTTTCTTATGAAACGTGTTCTTCTTGTTATCATTGGTCTCTTCGCAATCAGCCTATCTTCGCTGATGGCGCAAGGGAAATTTACAGGCTACATGTTTGGGGACTACTATTTCAACGTTGCGAGGGATGCAAGCTATCCCACGCTCGCCAATACGCAGCCTTCGGCGGCAATGCCCGGCACCGCCGCGATGCAGGCATTTCAATTTCGCCGTATCTATTTCGCGTACGATAATGACATATCAGAAACGTTTACTTCACGTTTTCGCCTGGAAGCTGATCAAGCAGCCAATGCGAGCAATGGTAAAATCGGAGTATTTGTGAAGGATGCATATTTGCGGTGGAAGAATGTGTTCTCCGGCAGCGATCTATTCTTTGGAATACAGCCGCCTCCAGCGTACGAGGTTTCCGAAGCGGCGTGGGGATATAGATCGCTCGAGAAAACAATCATGGATTTGCGGGGGGTCGTTTCTTCACGTGATTTTGGCCTGGCAATGCGCGGGAAGCTGACAAACGACGGCATGTTCAATTACTGGGTCATGATTGGCAATAACAGCGCCAACAGCCCGGCGGGGGCAACCCACAAATACTTCCGGTACTATGGACATATCCAGGTTAAGCCGACAACAAACTTGCAAGCGACACTCTATGCTGATTTCAGAGATGCCGCCGATGTTACCAATGCCTCCGGTAGCAAAGTAGGCAATGGAACAGTCACAACGGCGCTCTTCGTAGGATATGCCGAGCCGTTCGTGTTTAATTTCAATGTGGAAGCCTTCATGGCATCACAGTCCAATGCCTATACGCCTCCCGGTGGTTCATTAGGATCGAAGAGTGGTCTTGGTTATTCAGTGTTCGGCACATACTTCATCATGCCTGAACTGGGCGTCGTCGCCCGTTACGACGGCTACGATCCCAACACCAACAGCAATTCAAAAGGCGATCTTCGCAATTACATTCTAGCCGGCCTCACCTGGAAGGTTGACAAGAACGTCCAGATCATGCCCAACGTGCTGTACGAAACGTACGAGACTCCAACAACACCAGGTGCAAAGAGCATCGACCCATCGATCACGGCGCGCCTAACACTCTATTATATCTTTCTATAACCAATCACGTTTGAACAAATCTGCAATTTTAGGAAGGCTCAAAATATGATACGAACAAGAACAATTCTCTTGAGCTTCGCAGCGCTCGTCGTTTCCGGCGTTACGCTCAATGCTCAGCTCAAGCTCAATGGCGCGGGGGCAACGTTCCCGTACGTCATTTACTCCAAGTGGTTTGATGTCTACAGTAAGATGGTAAACGTGCAGTTTAACTATCAGTCGATTGGCAGCGGCGGGGGGATCAAGCAGACGATCGAAGGCACCGTCGATTTCGGTGCAACCGATGGTCCGATGTCGAATGATCAACTGAAAGAAGTGAAGGATAAACAGGGAAGCGATGTGTTGCATATCCCGACGGTGATGGGGGCAGTGGTGGTGACGTATAATCTACCTGCAGCCGGCAAAGACCTCCGTTTAACACCAGATGTCCTTGCCGGAATTTTCCTTGGTCAAATCACAAAATGGAACGATTCCAAAATCGCGGCGATCAACCCGGGAAAAGGCCTTCCGGATCAGTCCATCATCGTTGTCCATCGCTCGGACGGTAGCGGAACGACCAACATCTTCACAGACTATCTGAAAAAGGTCAATAAAACGTGGGCAGTCAATGTCGGCGCCGGAACATCGGTGAACTGGCCCGCCGGTTTGGGTGGAAAAGGAAACGAGGGTGTTGCCGGAATCGTGAAGCAAACGGAAGGTGCAATCGGCTATGTGGAGCTCGCGTATGCGGTAAAAAACAACCTCGCCTATGCGTTGATACAGAACAAGGCGGGCGAATATGTGGAGGCAACCTTTGAATCCGTTTCGGCTGCGGCCGCGGGGGCAATCAAGAACATGCCCGAAGATCTGCGAGTTTCTATCACCAATCCTGAAGGGAAAGATTCCTATCCGATATCGGGATTTACGTGGTTGTTGGTTTATCAGAACATGAAGGACAAGGAAAAAGCGCGGGCAATTGTTGGTTTTCTCAAATGGGCAATGACGGACGGTCAATCCTATGCAAAAGACCTGTATTACGCTCCGCTTCCGAAGGAAGTAGTCAAATTGTGTGAAACGAAAATCAATTCAATCGCAGTGAAGTAACCATCGAAGTGCAGACATATCTCCCTCAATCAACAACAGAGGGGAACCAACAACGAACGGGTGGAAGGGACATGAAGATCGAGCCGCCCGTTCTTGTCTTTCCGTCTCCCTCGAAGAGTCGCAACAGGAACATTGGCGATCTGGTGTTCAAGAATCTCACGCTCGTGTTTGCCATAGTCGTATTATCTCTTGTGTTCGTGATGGCGTACGAGATGTACAAGGGTTCAAGTCTCTCCATCGAGAAATTCGGATGGCGATTCCTCTGGACGTCGGTCTGGGATCCGGTCAAGGGAGATTTCGGGGCATTGCCGTATGTTTATGGAACGATTGTTTCCTCCCTTGTAGCGCTCGTGATTGCACTTCCTCTGAGTATTGGTGTCTCCATCTTTCTGTCAGAATTGGCTCCACGTTGGCTTGAGCGACCAGTTTCATTCATGGTAGAGTTGCTTGCTGCAATCCCAAGTATCGTGTACGGCCTCTGGGGCATGTTCGTTCTCGTACCGGTCGTGCGAAAATTCATCGGTCCCTTCATCACTCGCTATCTCGGCTTCATCCCCTTGTTTAATGGTGCGCCGTACGGATTCGGAATGTTGGCTGCAGGAATCGTTCTGGCAATTATGATACTGCCTATTATCACGTCAATTTCACGCGACGTGATGATGTCAATCCCCAACACCCAACGAGAAGCTGCGTTTGCTCTCGGTGCGACCAAATGGGAGACGACAAAGATCATTCTTTCGAACGCAAAGTCCGGTATTGCCGGCGCGACGCTTCTTGGACTCGGGCGCGCGATTGGCGAGACGATGGCAGTCACCATGGTTATCGGCAATATGCCGCAAATCTCAGCGCACCTCCTCGATCCCGCATATTCGATGGCAAGCGTTCTTGCAAACGAGTTCAGCGAAGCGACAACGCAGCTCTATCTGAGCGCGCTGATAGAAATTGGTCTTCTCTTGTTTGCAGTGAGGATTATTCTCAATGCGGCGGCACGACTCATCGTCTGGAGTGTCACAAGCAAATTCGCACAATGACCATTTCGCTGCCCCTTCATATGCAACGCTGGCGGAAATTCAAGAACGTTTTCATGATCGGGCTTTGTTTCCTCAGCGCAATCGTGGTGATCGCTCCATTGTTCATCATTTTTGGATATACTCTCAGTCAAGGGATCGGCGCCCTCAATCTGGATTTCTTCATCCATATGCCGAAACCGGTCGGAGAACCGGGTGGGGGCATGGCCAACGCAATTGTCGGAACGCTAATCATGGTCGGTTTGGGCGCCGTCTTCGGTTTGCCGATCGGAATCATGGCCGGCATCTATTTAGCGGAATTTGGCAAAAACGCCTTCGGCTTCACGGTGAGATTTCTGAGCGATGTTCTGAGCGGTATTCCGTCCATTGTGGTTGGAGTGGTGGCGTACATCCTGGTGGTCATGCCGATGAGTCATTTCTCGGCTTTTGCCGGGGGAGTGGCCCTTGCAATCCTGATGATTCCAACGATCACGCGAACGACCGAGGAAATGATCCGCCTTGTGCCGCACACCCTAAGGGAGTCGTCGCTCGCGCTGGGAATTCCGAGCTGGAAAACAACGTTACGCATCATACTGCCGACCGCCACGAAGGGAATTACGACCGGGATACTCCTTGCGCTCGCTCGTGCAGCAGGCGAGACGGCTCCGCTCCTGTTTACGGCGCTGGGAAACCGGTTCTGGTCGACGTCATTGAATGAACCTATCGCGTCACTGACCGTGTTCATTTATGATTATGCAAAGGCTCCGTTTGATGATTGGAATAGGCAGGCGTGGGCGGCTGCGTTCGTTTTGATCGCCATGGTGTTTGTTGTCAATCTTGCGTTTCGATTTGTCACGAGGAGCCGATATGGAACTAGCCACAATTGAAGAACTGGAAGCACCAACTATGGAAATCCCCCAGGCAACGCAACCGGAAATCAAGACTATTCCGGAAAAAATGATTGCGCAGAATCTCAATTGTTTTTTCGGAAAGACGCAGGCCATAAAGAACGTCACACTCAGCATTCCTACACAGAAGGTCTTGGCGATTATCGGACCGTCGGGATGCGGGAAATCGACATTCTTGCGCTCCTTGAACAGAATGCACGAAGTTGCCGGCGGAACGATGACGGGGACGGTTCTCCTCGACGGCCTGAACATTTATGACAGTGACCCTGTTGTGGTCCGGCGCAGAGTAGGCATGGTGTTCCAAAAGGCAAACCCGTTCCCCATGATGTCGATCTTCGACAATGTTGCAGCAGGGTTGCGACTCAATGGGTTGGGCGACAAAAACAAGGTCAATGAGATTGTGGAGCGTAGTCTGAAGCAGGCAGCGCTCTGGGATGAAGTGAAGGACTCGCTCAACAAGTCGGGTATGAGCCTCTCCGGTGGTCAGCAACAAAGACTGTGCATTGCGAGGACGCTTGCCGTCGATCCGGAAGTGGTTCTTATGGATGAGCCGGCGAGCGCCCTTGATCCAATCTCGACCGCGAAGATTGAAGAGCTGATTTACGATTTGAAGAAAAACTACACGATCACGATCGTTACACACAATATGCAGCAGGCTGCCAGGGTCAGTGACTACACGGCCTTTTTCTACGTGGGCGAGTTGATCGAGGTCGATGACACAAAAACAATGTTCACTGCTCCTCGAAAAAAGAGAACTGAAGATTACATCACTGGCAGGTTCGGCTAAAGAGGAGAGCAAGCGAACAGTGTACATGCATCATGAAAGAGAAGGAACTATGGAACGACGATTTGAAAAAGAACTCGAGAGTCTCAAAACAACCCTCATACGCATGGGCAGCGTCGTTGAAGAACACTGCAAGCTGGCAATAAAATCGGTATTCGAAGAGGATGTGCCTGCCGCGCAAAAAATCATTGATTCTGATGATCGGATCAACTCCTTCGAGATCGAAATCGACAACGCAGTCATCGATATCCTGGCACTCCAGCAACCCGTTGCCAGTGACCTCCGATTGATTCTTGCAGCTCAGAAAATCAGCAACGATCTTGAACGAATCGGCGACCACGCCGTGAACATCGCAGAATCGACGGTTCAGTTTTCGAAGACGAGACCGAAAGAGCCTTCGATGGAGATTCCGAAGATGTCAGAATTGGCTGTGGCAATGCTAAGGGATGCGCTTGATAGCTTCGTCCATGTGAGTCCTGAGCTCGCACAAGCTGTGTTGACACGGGACGATCTGATCGATGAAATGAACAGGTCGATGACGATGGAGGTTGTCGAGTTACTTCAGAAGAACAAGAAGTTCATCGAGGGCGGATTGGAGCTTGTCCGATTGAGCCGTAACCTCGAACGAATTGCAGATCTTGCGACGAATATTGCCGAAGAGGTGATTTTCCTGGCACAGGCGAGAATCGTAAAACATCACGCGGAAGAAAAAAAGACAGGGCCCGTCGAAAAGGACGCGAATTAAGAATTGCACTGAACCGATCAGGAAGTGACTTTGGCAAAAGAGAAAGTGCTTTTTGTGTGCGTGCACAACAGTGCAAGAAGTCAAATGGCGGAAGCGTTGCTGAACCATTTGGCAGGAGACAGGTTTGAAGCAGAGAGTGCGGGATTGGAGCCGGGTAAACTCAATGCGCTCGCGGTCGAGGCAATGCAGGAAATCGGCATTGACATATCGCAAAAGAAAACACGGGACGTTTTTGAGCTGTATAAGCAGGGACGCAGATTCAACTATGTGATTACAGTCTGCGATGAAGCGAGTGGCGAGAGGTGCCCGATATTTCCGGGGATTTCAAAAAAGCTAGGATGGAGTTTTCCGGATCCGGCGGTGTTGAAGGGATCGTACGACGAACGCTTGCAGCAAACGATCGGCATACGGGATCAAATCAAGAACCGCATCGAACAATGGCTGCGAGAACTGGCCGTTACACCGGTGCGCTAGCACTCTGCCCCGATATTCCTTCTCTTTCAATTCTTAATAACTCTCTGTGTTCTCTGTTTACGCGCCTTCGTTATAGGCGGGCGTCCTCTGCGGTGAACTCTAAGGGAGAAGTTACTTCAGCAATGAAAACGGCCCAACCGTCAGCGCCAGTATAGCCACAACGATGATGATGAAGGCAAACGTGGAGTAAAGTTCTTTGTCGCTCAGCTCGTCGGGAGATAGTGATTCGTCCCGGTCTTCCTCAAGACATTGCCTCACGAGTGTGAAAATGAATGGTTCGTTCTTATCTTCTTTGTCGGTCATGGCAGATCCTTTCAAGAAGGATGGAGAGAGGCGCTATCAACGCAACCAAATGTACCCGAATGCCATTATCCAGATGTTGCACCAATGTTATCATTCTGTTATCTGCCAAAAATGAGAATATACCCGCTGACTGCACAACCGGAAGTAGTTTGTAGATTGCTGTTCGCATAATTGGCAAGCCTATCATAGGAGGTGCCGCCTATTGAATACCTGTGAGGAATTACATAACTTCTTGCGGGGCAGATTCTGAAGGGATTGAAGAGGCGAACCAACCTGTAGACATAATGAGCTGAAAAAACCAATTGAACTTGCATTCCCGCCGTGAGTTAATGACTCATTTCCGATTAGAATCAGGCTTACGCCTGATACATTATTAAGCTTCCAGCGGCATCCGGCGGTTTGTCGTTTCTGATATGTAGGCGTCCTTACCAAGACTATGACTCCACCCAAAGAAGTCGAGCAGCTCGTCGAGCGATTTGAGCGGAACAAAGAGCAATACACTTCCGGCAATTACAACGAGGCACAGTTGCGCCAGGAATTTGTCAATCCGTTCTTTATGGCGCTCGGTTGGGACATAGACAACAAGCAGGGCTTTGCCGAGCCATACAAGGAAGTGATCCACGAAGATGCGATCAAGATCGGAGGAGCGACAAAGGCGCCCGACTATTGTTTCAGGATTGGCGGCACAAGGAAGTTCTTCGTTGAAGCAAAGAATCCCTCCGTTAACGTCAAGGAAAACATCGATCCGGCGTATCAACTACGTCGATATGCCTGGTCGGCCAAGCTTCCCCTCAGCATCCTGACCGATTTTGAGGAATTCGCCATCTACGATTGCCGGCTCAAGCCGCTCAAGACGGACAAATCCTCAAATGCCCGCATTCACTACCTGACATACAACGATTACATTCCGCAATGGGACCTCATCACATCGGTTTTTTCCAAGGAGGCCGTCCTTAAGGGTTCATTTGACAAGTACGCCGAGACAGCGAGAGGCAAGAAAGGGACGGCGGAGGTTTATGACGCTTTTCTGAAGGAAATAGAATCGTGGCGTGAGCTTCTGGCGAAGAACATCGCCGTGCGCAACGGCAAGCTCAG
>JADGQA010000032.1 GCA_017882185.1 Bacteroidota bacterium | reverse complement strand
GTACCGTAGGAACTACGGGAATTAACGCCCATCAAGGAACTCAGCGCAGTGTCGATGCAGTGGGAAGCCTCACAGCTTATAGCGTGAGGTAGTTCACCTTTCATACATTGACATATTAATGCATCATCAAAATCAAGATTGAGTGTATCCATAATTTCCGTAGCATTAATTTTGCTTGAAAGTGATATCTCAATGACTGACAAACCCCTATATTTTAATAGGCTTGAAAGGAAGATTGCAATTTCTTTGCCAGTTTTACCGTAGTTTTCCATAACTATAACGATAGCATCTATATGAAAGTCGGTTATATATCCTGATAGTTCACCGTTCTCGAATAGTTTCAATAATTTTTTTGCAATTTCGCCTTTTTTTTGACCAAGTTCTACTTCTAAAAAAATATTGGCATCAATCAGATACATTCCTGTACCTCAATGCCTTATTAAGACGAATCGTTTTTGCTTCATGCTGCAATTCGACTCCAGATTTATCAACATGGGAGAGCATACCCCATATAGCTTGGACTGGATCTTCAGGGGGTTTTTGTGAAATAAAAACTTTGTGTACCTTTGCAAGCCATTCTTCAATTGCTTTTGATACTGCGATATCCAGAGCATTATTTTTTTTTCCAAAACAATCTATGGCAGTTGATTCTAGCTGACTTTTGATATTATTCGGAATACGGACTTTCAATTCACTCATATTATCAACTTAGATTCTATTTTGAAAGTATAAATATATACGCAAAAACCCTTTTTTAATGCGCAAGCTTTGGGGTATTCCATCTTTACTCAGGGTGAAACAGTTGAAAAATTGAAAGAAAATGTTGATGCGAAATACCTGAGCACGAAGGATGCCGGAGGATTTGTAGGATGCATGTATGCGCTCTATGCGACTTCACTCGGTCATCCCAGCTCAAGCTCAGTGTACTATGATTGGTTTGAGTACAACGGTAATGACTCGGTTTTTCGGTAGGGTGCAAGTCGTGTGGTGATTCCAACTCCGATCCGGACCCGGCCATAGTAATTGATATGAACAAATCGATACATCCATAATTCTTGAGGAGACACGTAATGTCAACAGAAAGAGATAGTTTTGTTGCATCGAAGCTGGCGAAAATGACCCTGGAGGAAAAATGCGGTCAGGTTCTCACGTTTACCTGGCGCGGCGCCTACTTGACGCCCTCGGGGTTCGAGCAGCTCACGCGGTTGCATGCCGGCGGCCTTTGCCTGGAACCCTACGCATTGGAGACCTGCAAGAACTTGTATTGGGGACGTTCACAAGTCGATCCCAATTTCAAGAAGCCGAAAGACTGGTTCGATATCGCACATACGTACTTCGACGATCGCAGCTTCGGCGTGAGCGTGACTCCCGCGGAGCTCACTGCCGCGCTCAACCAACTGCAGCAAATCGCGATGAAGCGGCCTTCGGGAATCCCCTTACACATCACCATCGACATGGAAGGTGATTTCAAAAACGATTACGCCTCCGGCCATGTCGTTCAGTTCCCGCCGCCCATGGGCATCACCGCCATCGGCGACCTCGATCTCGCCTACAAAGTGGCGAATACACTCGGCAAGCAAATGGCGTTGATCGGCATTACGCAGTTCTATCATCCGGTCTGCGACGTCAACATCAATCCCTTGAATCCCGAAATTGGCGTTCGCTCCTTCGGCGACGATCCGCAGAAATGCGCGAAGTTCGTGGACGCAACGGTTCGCGGGTATCAGGATGCGGGTATCGTGGCGACGGTGAAGCACTTCGCCGGCCGCGGCGATTCGGCGACCGACGCGCACGATACACTGGATGTCTGCAAGGGCGACTTGAAGCGGATGAAGGAAGTCGAACTGGTCACATTCCAGGCAGGCATTAACGCGGGTGCTAAGGCTTTAATGACGGCACACACGATTTACCCGGCCTACGACAAGGAATTCCCGGCAACCCTGTCTTCGAAGATCCTCGTCGATCTCTTGCGGAAGGAAATGGGATTCAAAGGCGTCGTCGTTTCGGACGCCATCGGTATGGCCGCTATCCTGAAAAAGTGGCCGCTGCCTCAGGCGTGCGCTATGGCGATCAAGGCGGGCGTGGACACCATCCTCCTCAAGGCGGACGATGAATCCCGTTCGCAGTGCTTCTTCGGGATCAAAGGTGCCGTCGAGCGCGGTGAGCTTTCCGAGGATCGGCTCAACGACGCGGTCCGCCGGCTCCTGTGCATGAAGTACGACCAAGGCCTATTCGAGAAAGCCGGAAAAATGGATCCGGAAAAAACCAACATCCACGTCCACAGTAAAGAGGTCCAAGGCTTCTCGCGGGAAGTGGCGGAGAAAGCCCTCCTGGTGGTGCGCGATAACAAGAAGCTCCTGCCCCTCTCCAAGGACAAGAAGATCCTGGTCATCGAGCAGATCATGCCCTACTCTTTCCTGGGTAAGGATCTGTACAGTCATCCGCACATGTTCTGCGAACAGATGGCCAAGCACTCGATGAACCTCATTTTAGATGACACCGGCTTCTATGCCTCCGACGAGGACATGGAGGAGTCTCTGGAACTGGCCAAAAAGGCGGATCTGGTCGTCATGACGAATTACTACGCCCGCATCGAGAAGAAAGGCAATAACCAGCGCCTGGTCAAGGCGTTGAAGGCGGCGGGACACACCGTGATCGTCGTGACCAACTTCCCGTACCGGAAAGGCGTCACCAAGGAAGCCGACGCAGTGATCTGCAACTTCTCCGGCTCGCCCGATTCCATCCGGGCCGCCGCGGATCTTCTGTGGGGCGCCATCAAGGCATGTCCCACAACGAAGATGCCGATCGATTTGAGTGCCGAGGCGAACCTTCCGGACGAACCCGCTGCTCTCCCGAAGTCCGCGAAGAAGCCGGCAGGAAAACAAGCCAACATGTGGGCGGGAAAATGCTGACATCAAGCGTCTTTCGACAACGAGGGTACAAGTCAGCCTAAAAATGTTCACGCTAAGACGCAAAGGCCGCGAAGAAAGCCATCTTAAGAAATCTTTACGCCTTCGCGATTTTGCGTGAGGCCCTATTATTGGAATCTCGTCATTTTTGAGATGGCTTCTTAAAACAATAGTTTCGAGCGTCGGCAGCGAACCTGAGATCTCGAGCCGGCGCTCGGATCGATTCTGGGCCCTCGAAAATTCGAGATCCCTCACGGATCTGACTCAACACACCAACGAGCGAGAGGAACATGTCGATGAAATCCACCGCGTTTGACCTGCGTGAAATCTACACCATCGCGGGACCCGAAGTAGTCTCCATTTACGAAAAAAACAAAATGGCGGTCCACTTCCAGGGAATGTCCAAGACGTTGCAGTTTCCGCAAACGGTCGCCCTGCAGGGGGCGCCGACGTGTTCGATCGGCATTTCCCCCTATGGTCTGTACAACCGCCTGAACGACGCGGGCAGGCTCATCATGCTGAACCAGAAGGCGGTCCAGTTTGGCTCCGCGCCCTACGTCCGCACTGGCAAGACCTGCACGATGCTGACTCAGAAGCAGCCGGGTGAGGCCGAGCTGTCCGACGACATCCCGGCACTCAAAAATTACTACCATCCTTCGGTTGCCGAAAAGAACGTTTCCCTCACCATCGCCACGCCGTCGCTGGAGATCGCCTTCAAGTTGGGGAAGATAAAGATCATCCGGCGGCTGATTTCTCCATTATTGTCGGGAAATGATCAGACGCTCATGCCCTTCGGGGTCGAAGAGTTTGAGATTGAGAACACCGCGGACGATGCCCAGGAGATCACACTCGTGGTGCCCAGGCCGTCCTTGGTCAACCTGCAGGAGAAGGAACTCAAACCGACGGACCAGGACAGCGTCTACGTCAGCTCAGCGGCGCTCCGCGGCCAAAAGCACGAGGAATTCCGGTCCGAAGGTCTCCGCGGCGTGATCATGGGCAGTACGGAAACCGAAAACCGCATGGCACTGGCCGTGCCCGAATTGCCGGGCGTCACCGTGGACGTTCAGCCATACTTCTGCCTGAACAAGTACGCGGGCGATCTTCTCCTGAATGCGGACGGGAGCTTCTATGAAAAGCGCCAGCCGATTCTTCGCAGCGACTACGGAGCTGCCGTCAGTCTGACTTGCACCGTAGCTCCGAAGTCATCCGTGAAAATTCCCGTGGCCATTGTGCTGGATTTCCCAGTACAGGTCTACATCGACGGTACGACTTTCGAACGCAAATACGTCAAAAAATTCACGAACCCGGAGACGCGGACGATCGACTTGGTCAAACTTGCGCAGGAGAGTTATTCGGCCTGGTGGGACCGGACCGTCGCGATCCAAAAGCGGATTTTCGATTCGATCCAGTCCAGTCCCTCTTACAAAAACGACCGTGCCGGTGCCCTGCGCCTTACCAGGTTGATCTTGAACGAACTCCATTTCCCATTGTCCAACGCCATAGTTTGGGTCGAGGATGAGAAGGGAAATGAACGCGCCCGATTCCTGGAATGTTTCGACTACGCCTATATTGATCCCTCGGATGTGGATTGGTATTCGATGGTGCTGTTGATGCTTTTCCCGAAGATCGAAAAGGATCTGTGCCAGGGTTTCATTGATTCGATCCAGGCCGTAGATCCCACACCGCGCTGGTACCACCACCATGCCTCGAACGTCGAAGCCCGGAAACATTTCCAGGAGCACCCCGAGGCGTACGAAGGTGTCTCAATGACGCAGATCCGGGATGCATTCAAGACCAAAGGCAGCGTTGCCCACGATCTGTGCGCTATGCCCAAGGGCCATCCTCTGCGCAACGTGAGCGACTACGCGTGGTACAACAACAATTATTGGGTGGACCTGTATCCGAAGCTCGCCATGCGGGTGCTGCGCAACGTGAAATTCACCGGCGACATCGAGTTCCTGAAAAAGAATTGGGAAACGCTCAAATTCGGTCTGGAGTCCCTGCTCCAGCTCGATTTTGACAACGACGGCATACCCGAGGGCTATCCCAACGAGGTGAAAAACACCTTCGACAACTTGGTCCTTTTCGGCGCCGACGCTTATGACGCCACGCAGTTCCTCGGCGGTTGCCAGGCCCTGATCAAGCTTGCCGACATGGTCGGCGACCAGGCCGGCAAGGAACGCATCAAGCAGGCATTCGACAAGGGCTGGGAAGCCCTCGAAAAACTGTGGCGGGACGGAAAGAACAAGAAGGGCGAGAAGCTTCAGTATTACATCACCTGCTTTGAACCCGAGACAGGAAAGAAAAACACCGACGTCTGGACGAACCAGCTCGACGCACTGTGGTATCTGCTCGCGATCGGCGAAGAGCCGCTCATCCCGGAGGACCGTGTCAAGAAAATCCTCAAGACGATCTACCGAAACAACCGCTCTTTCATGGGTTGGGCCATGTGCAAAACGGAGAATGGCAAACCGGTGGAGTCGGACCAGGGGAAAGACGTCTACACTACCACCAATTATGTCTTCGCGCAGCTGTTGGATTACTACGGGATGACGCGGGAGAGCAAGGAAGTCTACAAGCACATGGACCGGGTCGTCTTCGATTACGCCAATACCATGATCACACCGGACAACCTCCGGGCCGAGTTGGAAAAGGAAGCAGGAGAATCCGCTCCCCGGCCCCATTACATCGTTGCGGCTTATCCCCGGCCGGGCGCCGTCTGGACCCATCTGGTTCTGAACCACATCAAGGACATGCAGGCCAAGTCCCAATCCAAAACTGTCGATTCAAGAGACTTGATGCCGTTCTTCTCTGGACTGCTGAACGGTACGGAAAACATCAAATAGGACTCTGTTAAACCAAGGAATCAATCGAAATGCCCAAGAAGTACGACATCACGTTCATCGGTCACATGTGCTATGACGAGATCATTCCCTTCGGGGGAAAGCCCCACGTCGCTCCGGGAAGCGCCGTACTGTGTGGGGCCATGGTCGCTCCTCGAGTCGGGAAAAAGGTCGCCGCCGTCGTGAAGATGGCCAAAAAGGACGAACACATCCTACAGCCGATGAAGGATGCAGGCGTCGACACCTACGTCATCCCCAGCGAGGAGACGACCTATTCACGGGTTCTGCACGAGTCCGAGAATGTCGATGAACGCAGACTCACGCTCGTCAAATCCGCCGGGCTGATTTCCATCAACGACGTTCCGGCTCTGGACTCGACGTGCGTCCACCTGGCCGGGATTTCGGACACCGAATTCGACATGGCGCTCATGAAGGGTTTGAAGACCAGAGGGTACAGCCTGTCGGCCGACATGCAGAGTTTCGTCCGCCACGTCACCCCGGTGACCCACGAAATAGAGTTCAGCGACGTTGCGAATAAGAAAGACATAGCGGCCATGATGGACAAGCTCAAGCTGGACGTCGTGGAAGCCCGCATTCTGACCGGCACGGAAGATCTGGAGAAGGCCGCTGTCATCGTCGAATCGTGGGGATGCCCGGAAGTTATGATCACGCACTCGCCAGGCGTCCTGGCGCGGGTGAATGGCGTAACGTATTACGAGAAGTTCTCCAACAGCAACATTTCGGGCAGAACGGGCCGCGGAGATACAACCTTTTCAGCGTACCTGTCCTGGCGGTTGGATCATGACCCCAGAGAATCCCTGAAATTTGCAGCGGCGTTGGTTTCGATGAAGATGGAAATCCCTGGGCCCTTCAACGGAACGCTGGAGGATGTCCTGAAGCGGATGAAGGAAAAGCACTCCTGATCCTTCGATCTGAATGACTCGATAATCGGTATCGCAGTCGCAATTGAAAACGATCTTCAAAGAAATACAAGGATAACTGAGACCTAAACGGGACGCGGGCGGGGGCGGCCATCACCCTCGCACGCGTTTCAGATGGGAACCGCCGTCGATGACGCAGACTGCGGCGCACCCCGATAACCGTCAAGGAGAAAGCCATGACGAATGCATACGATCCGACTGGCTTGAAGGATGCCTTCAAGGATGATTTTTACATCGGTGCCGCCCTCAGCGCGGATCAGATTTCCGGCAGGGAGCCGAACGCAATGGCCCTGGTGAAAAAACATTTCAACAGCATCACGCCTGAAAACGTTCTGAAGTGGGAGGAAGTGCATCCGGAACCGGACCGGTACAATTTCGAAGTGCCGGACCAATACGTTGCCTTCGGGCAAAAGCACGGCATGCATATCATCGGGCACACTCTGGTCTGGCATTATCAGACGCCGGGCTGGGTATTCCGAGACGCGTCGGGCCGACGCCTGAGTCGGGAAGCGCTGCTGGAACGGATGAAGGACCACATCTTCACCGTGATGCGACGTTACCGGGGACGCATCCACGGATGGGATGTCGTCAACGAATCCGTCATGTCCGATGGTTCCTTCAGAAAATCGGGGTGGTTCGAGATCATCGGCGAGGATTACGTGGAAAAGGCCTTCGAATTCGCCCGTGAGGCAGATCCGCGCGCCGAGCTCTATTACAATGAATACGATTATGAGCATCGCCCAAAGTGCGAGGGTGTCATCCGGCTCGTACGAAACCTACAGCAAAAAGGCATCCGGGTGGACGGCGTCGGCATACAAGGACACTGGTTTCTGGACTTTCCACGGATCGAGGAGATCGAAGCCTATGTCCTGGCGCTTTCCGAGTTGAAGACAAAACTGATGATCACCGAACTGGATATCGGCGTGCTTCCCTTCATCCATCTGGATTCTCAGGTCGCGGACATCTCCTCGTTTGACGCGGAAACGCGGGCGAAACTCAATCCCTATCCGGACGGCCTGCCGGACGCGGTTCAGAAGGATCAGGCTAAGCGGTACGGCGATTTGTTTTCACTTTTCCGAAAACACCGAGACAAGTTCAGCAGGGTCACGTTTTGGGGCGTGCATGACGGCCAATCGTGGCGCAGCTACCTGCCTATCACCGGCAGGACCGAGTATCCCATGCTGTTCGACCGTCGCTGCCTGCCGAAACCCGCCTTCGATGCCGTCGTCAAGGCGGCGAAAGTGGAAAACTGAAAACCCGGATCATTCTAGGGAAGGTTGAAGGATATCGTAAGGAGATTGCGGGAAAAACATTCCTCGTAGCGGCGATGTATCTCGCTTTGAAGTTGTCGAATTTGGTATCGAACAAATTGAATACACTGGGCTGGGATGTCGTCTGGACGTGCCGCCAGCCAATTGTGCACTCTGATTCTTTTGGTCACATAGGTAGTCGACCCCTCGGAGAAATGTGAGCGCAGAGAGTGAAATTCCACTTTTTGGGAATGCGAGATTCCGAGGGATGAGACTCGCAACAATTCCATACTTTCTTCTTGATTTTCTAGAACCACATTAGTTATATTGAAACGGTTCAATCTTTCCACGACCGTTCTTGGGTCAGTTTCAGTTTTATCCTTTGTGGCGCCAGTAGTTACATTTGAGGCTCCACCACCAACCCCTTAATCGGGAAAAAGCAGACGTGAGAGTACCCGAAAGCCTTTCTACTCTTATCGACAACCGGGGGATTTCGCTTCTCGCTTTTCTGAACGTTGTCATTGAAGTCCAAGCGCAAACACAGGGCGCAATCTCCCGCGACGGATGCGGGAAGTAATCTCCCAGGTTATGACATGACCCACAATATTACACAACACGGGCTCGTCGAACAACATCAATCCATCGACTTTCGAACTCCCAGTTTGCCGGTTAGGGGTTCGCCCGAATCAGCCTCAAGCCCGGTGAAGTGAGGATAGTTAGCCATGATATTCTGCCAGAGCATCTTGCGTTTACGTACACGCAAATGAAGTACGTGGTGGAACCGGGTGAATTTGAGATTATGGTGGGTACTTCCTCACGCGATTGTGATTTGCAGAAAGTGGTACTCACGGTGGAACGATAATTCCCGATCCCGGTAATTCAACCATGACAGAACACTATTCAGAAAAACTTTCGTTCAAGGAAAAAGCCGGTTACGGATTCGGCGATGCGGCAGCGAATTTCGTTTTTCAAACGATGCTGATTTTCCAGCTGGGTTTCTATACGGACGTTTTTGGCATCACCGCCGTAGCCGCTGGGACATTGCTGCTTGTCGGAAGATTCTGGGATGCCCTGTTCGATCCTTTCATGGGCGTTGTTGCGGATCGGACCAATACGAGGTGGGGCAAATTCCGGCCGTGGATTCTATGGTCAGCAATACCGTTTGCCCTGATGTTCTTCCTGGCATTTACGACACCAGATTTTGGAAGCACCGGGAAACTCATTTACGCGTATGTTACCTATATCTTGTTGATGACGGTCTATTCCGTCAATAATCTTCCCTATTCTGCACTCAATGGCGTTATGACCGGAGATGTGAATGAAAGGACCAGCCTTTCTTCATATCGATTCTTTTTCGCGATGGCGGCGGCCTTCATCGTGCAAGGATTGACACTGCCGATGGTGAACAAGCTCGGGCAAGGTGATGCCGCCAAGGGTTGGTCCATGACGATTGGAATCTTCGCCATTCTTTGTATTGTCTTCTTCGTCATCACTTTTTTCAGTGCCCGCGAGCGAATCAAACCGGATCCCGCTCAGAAATCATCTCCCAAACAGGATTTTGCAGACCTTCTCAAGAACGCCCCATGGATATCCATGTTTCTGCTGACACTCTTCCTGTTTATTACGCTGGCGTTGTGGGGCAGCGCGATGTTCTTCTACTTTACGTACTTCGTCGACAAAGAGCAGCTGTTCAGATTCCTGGAATCGTGGGGGCTCGTCGCGACAAGCTCGAGCGGAGTTGAAGTAGCTTCAGGGTGGTGGCACAGTATCCTGAGCGCATTCGGACTCATTGTCGCAGAAAATCGTTCCAATGTCACATCAGTCGGATTCAGCCTCTTTAATATGTGCGGCCAGCTTGTGATGATTATCGGAGTGCTTGCATCCAAGTTCCTGTCCGTCAGGTTCGGAAAGAAGACCGTCTTCCTGGCAGGCCTCTCGTTCACCACGCTGTTCACTGCACTCTTTATCCTCCTGCCGGCGGATGCCGTTGGCGGAACGTTTATCCTGAACCTCCTCAAGTCATTGGCGTACGGGCCGACCATTCCGCTCCTCTGGGCGATGATGGGCGATGTCGCAGACTACGCGGAATGGAAAACGAATCGGCGGGCAACGGGCGTTGTGTTTGCAGGAATTGTTTTCGCCCTCAAGGCGGGTTTGGGATTGGGGGGAGCAATCTGCGGTTGGTTCCTCGCGGCGTATGATTACGTTCCCAACGTCATCCAAACCGAGCACGCCCTGTTTGGAATTCGCATGACGGCGAGTATCTACCCGGCAATCACATTTCTAATCGGCGTTATTGCATTGTCATTCTATGGAATCACCAGGAAATTGAATCTGGAGATCCAGGATGAGCTTATCGAGCGGAGAAAGAGTTTCTCGACCGCAGCCCCGTGACCTGAATCATATTTCTCCTGTTCCGGGACGCGGATATTGTAACTGAGATTAAAGCACAATAGGAACGAAAACATGCTGAATAAATACTTCCCAAAGATCACGAAACCCATTCCTTACGAAGGTAAGAATTCCAAGAATCCTTTCGCCTTCCGATACTACAATAAGGATCAGCGCGTTGGCTCGAAGACCATGGCTGAACACCTGCGTTTTTCAGTCGCCTACTGGCATTCTCTGCTTGGCAATGGCTCTGACATGTTTGGTGGACCGAGTTTCGAGCGGGCGTGGCGCCAACCGAGTGATCCGATGGATCGCTCCAAGGCGACGCTGGAGGCCGCTTTTGAGTTCTTTCAGAAACTTGGCGTCGAGTACTACTGCTTCCACGACCGGGACATCGCCCCCGAGGGGGACAACTTCTCGCAGTCGATTAAGAATTTGCAGACGATCGTTGGTCTTGCGAAGGGAATGCAGAAGGAGACGGGCGTCAAGCTATTGTGGGGAACGGCCAATCTGTTCGGGAGCCCCATTTACTCACAAGGGGCAGGAACAAGCCCGAACGCTCATGTTATGGCTCATGCCGCGGCCCAGGTAAAGAATGCCATCGACGCGACGAAGGAACTCGCGGGTGAGAATTATGTCTTTTGGGGCGGCAGAGAAGGATATGAGACTCTGTTGAACACGGATTTGAAGAGAGAACAGGAACAGATGGCGAGATTTCTTCACATGGCCGTGGATTATAAGCGCAAGATTGGATTCAAAGGGCAGTTCCTCATTGAACCGAAGCCTAAGGAGCCGACGAAGCATCAGTATGACACAGATGCCGCAACGACACTTTATTTCCTGAACGAATACGACCTGATTGATCACTTCAAGCTCAATATTGAAGCAAATCACGCAACGCTCGCGGGGCACAGTTTTGAGCATGAACTTGCTGTCGCTTCGGCGGCTGGAAAGCTGGGCAGCGTCGACGCGAATCGCGGAGACCAGCTTTTAGGATGGGATACCGACCAGTTCCCGACTGACATATATTCGGCCACGCTCGCGATGATGGTCGTTTTGGGTCAGAACGGTTTGGGGAAGGGCGGGTTCAATTTCGATGCGAAAGTCCGGCGCAGTTCCAACGACCCTTATGATCTTTTTCATGCCCATATCGGCGGCATGGATGCTTTTGCCCGGGGTCTCTTGATTGCTCACGAAATCATGCAGGATAAAGTCTTTTCAAAGTTCATTGAGGAACGATACAGCAGTTTTGACTCGGGCATCGGTGCAAAGATTATGGCCGGAAAAGTCGGATTCCGGGACCTCGAGCAATGGATCATCAAGGAAGGGAAACCGGAGCTCGAGAGCGGCCGGCAAGAAATGCTCGAGAATATTCTCAACTCGTACATCAGTCACTAATGGCGCAGGATCTGGGGGCGGCACGTTTCATTGCTCGCGCTCTCGAATATTCTAAGAAATCCTAACTTTAATTGTATTCGCAATATTGGATTATTACCCGACTATTTGACACGACACGCTGAAACTCCATTTATGATGAAAGGAGACACTCTTGTGAAAAGCACTCTCGTTTCTATTGCGAAGGCGATGCATTCGCCTGTGATTCCCAATGGCACTCATTTCTTTGGAAGAGCCCTTTTCATTGGGGGAATGCTTATCTTGTTCGCAGCCCCGTCACTGATGGCGACCGGAGCGATCAAAGGCAAAGTGTTTGACAAGGACTCAAAGGATGCCTTACCTGGCGCTACTGTGCTCATCAAAGGCACCAGCCTTGGGACGGCCGCCGATTTGAATGGCATGTATTCCATTCCCAATGCTCCATCCGGCGAGCAAACGATCGTGGTTTCGTATATTGGATATGTCACCATGAGCGCCGTCGTGGTAATTCTGGAGGATCTCACTGTACAGCATGACTTTCTTCTACAGGCCGCCGCCGTCCAGGGGCAGGAGGTCATCGTTACAGGACAAGCTCAGGGACAAATGCAAGCCATCAACCAACAGCTTTCTTCGGACAAGATTTCCAGCGTGGTCTCCGAAGCAAGGATCCAGGAACTCCCGGATCAAAACGCAGCTCAGGCTATCAGCCGTTTACCGGGTGTGTCCGCTCTCCAAAGTTCCGGTGAGGCGAACAAAATTGTTGTGCGGGGACTGGCGCCGCAATACAATTCCGTAGCCGTTGGTGGAATTGCGCTTGCTTCAACGGGAAGCGCGCAAATTGGAGCGACTTCTCTTCCTGGCCTTACCTCAGGCTCAATCAACAATGACAGAAGTGTCGATCTCACCATGGTAACGCCGTATATGCTCAAATCCATCCAAGTGTATAAGTCGCTGACTCCGGATATGGAAGCGAATGTCATTGGCGGCTATGTGAACATGGATCTTAGGGAGGCACCGTCGGGCGAGCACGGGGATTTCTTGTGGCAGTCCGGCTACACACAAAAGAGCAACACATATGGAAACTACAAGGCAATTGCGTCTGGCAGTGATAGATTCTTTGATGATGAGCTTGGCGTCTATATTCTTGGAAACATAGAACAGTATGACCGCAGCTCAGATAACATGAACGCGGGTTATGTGACTGCAAGCTCGGTACAAAGTGCGAACGGCTATAGGCCTATTCTCGTGAACAATGTGACGCTGAACCGTCACCAGGAAACCAGGAAACGATACGGCGGTAACGTGATTCTTGACTATAGTCTTCCTTTTGGCTCCATCAAATCCGTCAATATGTTCAGTCGCTTGAATTCGGACTACCAGGACTTTAATACGGTCATTAATTATCGGGCAGACCTCGTGAACAAGAGTCTGGGGTTTCAATACAGACGAGGAGACGCCAACACCGATCTTGCAGTAAATTCTCTGCAATTCACCAATGATTTCGGATTTGTTTCTGTCGACCTTAAAGCTGCCAACACCTACTCGAGAAACAATTCTCCGTTATCGCCGTATTTCCCGTTCTTTCAGAACGGTGCGACGAGTGGGTTTAACAATTCTCTGACAAACGTCGCTCCCGAAGACTTGGCTCATTTAGTAAACTACGGTTCAGATACGACGACATATTTAGGCTCGATGAACTTGTTCAGCTCCGATTACCACGAAAATGACCAGGTATACAAAGGTGATTTCAAAATTCCGATGACTTTTGCCTCGTCATTCTCCGGTTATTTCAAATTTGGCGGAGAGTACAGGCACGATCTTCACACAAACAATCAGAACACACCTTACATTCAAATCAGTGGCTCGAATAACATCAATACGATAGTGCGGAATGCCATTTTGGGCATGTATCCTGGTCTGCTATTTAGCTCCACCACACGTCAATTGACGGGATCGAACTTTACCACGACTGATCCAAAACTCCTCAGTTCTTTTTTGGGCAATAAATTTGGATCCGTGTATTGGGCTGCCAATCCAGGTGTTCTGAACTCTATTGTAGACTATTTTCGGGCTAACGGTTCACAGTTCCTCGATCCAAACGACCCTACGGGAGGAGGATGGTACGATGGTCTGTATCAGCAGCTTCCAAATGATTACCGCTACATCGAAAACTATTATGCGGCGTACCTGATGTCGGAATTGGATTTTGGCCCGGACCTGATGGTCGTCGGCGGAGCACGCTACGAAAGGACCAAAGGTGAGTACTCTGCAATCAACATGATGGACGAACGCAATCCTGTATCTCAGAAGTACTTCCCTGTCACGGTTTATCCTGAGAACCAATACTGGCTCCCCCAGGTTCAGGCAAAATACGATTTCGCTGACTGGGGAGATTTGCGGTATTCATACACCCAGACCCTTGCGAGGCCCGGGTATACCCAGCTTTCGCCTCATTTCAACATATCGAGCGATCAACAAAATGTCTATGCTGGCAATCCGAACCTTAAGCCGGCTCAATCGTACAACCACGATGTTCAGCTCACGTTTCACAGCAACGAGCTCGGGCTTCTTTCCATTGCCGGCTACTACAAAGAGGTGAACCATTTCACCTATTCCACATCATACCATATTCACAGCAAAGCTTTTTACGATGCCCATGGAGTGACAGGGCTTGACTCGTTGAACTCCTTTGCTCCTCTTCAGCCCCACGACGACGCAACGTTGTACACGTCTATCAACAGCCCTTACAAAGCTTATGTGAGGGGAATTGAAACAGATTTTCAAACAAGGTTCTGGTATCTGCCTTTTCCATTCGACGGGATAATCCTGGGAGTCAACTACACGCGTATTTGGTCAAAAGCCCAATACCCATACTTCGATGAAGTCCCCTCCGGAAGGCAGGTAATCTACGTTGACAGTTCGCGTTCGGAGAGGTTTATTTTTGCACCTGACAACATATATAACATTTCCATCGGGTATGATTACGGAGGGTTTTCCGGTCGCCTTGCCTTTGTATTCCAGGGGAACTCTGTCACAAACATTGGTGCATTTCGCGAGCAAGACGGTTTTTCGAAAGACTACTATCGTGTCGATGCTAATGCCAGGCAGAAGCTGCCCTGGTTGAAGGGACTTGAGGTATATTTGGAAGTGACCAATCTTAATGGCGAGTCGAATATATCGGCACAGAAGTCCATCGGGGGATTTACCAACGAACAGTTCTATGGCCTCGTGGCGAATCTGGGAATGCGTTATACGCTTTAGTAATGAAAGAGAAGATTTTCAGCCCAATGTACAACTAACGAAGGAGGTGGCGAAATGAAAAAGTTCGGTATTGTGTTGCTCTTTGCAGTTCTGCCAGTCTTGGCGTTCGCGCAGACTGATACGGTGAGGGTCGCAAGCGATGTCGGTAGCGGGGGAAACCTGAACACCGCTGTCGCAAATGTTATCGCCGCTGATCCCTCATTTGCCCAATTTAACAATACTGTTTTCAAATTGGAGGCCAATGGCTTCTACATTCTCACGGGCGTCATACAAACTCCGCCGCATTCGAATTTCCGACTGGAAGGCCCCCCCCCAGGTAAAACGCTAGCGACCTCTCCTCCTCAAATAGTCTGGACAACCAGCGGTGGTGTGACTACGACGTATAATTTCGACCTCTTTGGTGATGCTACGTTCAAGAATGTTTGGATCTTGTGCGCGAATGTCCTCGGTGCTCAAATTGGGACGAGTATTTTGATCGAAGACGATTCACTCGCGAACCTGAGCGGCAAAGGCGAAAGATTCGAGATGGATGGTTGTATCGTTGATTATCAGGGCATAGGCAACGGCGGTGGAGCGATAGAGCCAGCGTGCAAGCACTTTCGTGCTAAGATCACAAACACGTATTTCCGCAATTTAACCGATGCGCATTATCGTTACTACGGTAGGCCGGTTTCGTGGACCTTTCAAAGCACGACGTGGCACACCGACACACTCATATTTGAGAATTGTACGATCGCGAACGTAGGGTATGCCTACATGCAGGAATCGCCGGAATATGCCGACTACGTTTCATTCAACCATTGCACGTTCCTCAACACAGTCGTGTTTGTCTTAGAATCAAGCTACTGGTGGAACCTATCGGTAACGAACTCCATTGTTGTCAATGCGTTCATGTATGGGGACTTCCCTGGGACAGACGGAACCAACAGGACCCCCAACGGTGGCGTATTAAACATAGACAGCGTAAATGCATTGAGTTTTTCAATTCCGTTTACCGATGATCGGACTGCTGCCCCAGCGTTGCAGCGCCACATACTTTTTGCCAACAACAGCTACAGCCACGATCAATGGTACTATGACTATCTTGCTCACAATGCACATAACGATACTGCCATCGAAGTTAACAAAATACATCGCATGCCCATGCTGAGTGCAAAGACGTACAGATTCTTTACGGGGACTGATTCTGCAACCGGCGCGAAAAACTTCCCCTACATGACTGCATTCAATCTGTATCCTCTCGATACAATGTCTACAACTTTCGATAGACCTACGAGCTACAGCGCCACGTACGATCCAGGTTTTGCCTTCGCGCCGACCAACGTCGACAGTATCAAGGTGTTCTTGATGGGCAGATGGTTGACGGGAGCAAATATCAACTGGGCCTTCAATCAGGGGGACTATGGACAAAGTACTACAGTATGGCCCTTGAACGAAGATCTTTCGTACTCGAACACCTTCTTAAAGACCGCCGCTATGGGCGGATTCCCGCTTGGAGATCTGCACCGGTGGTGGGGACCCAATTCGTACGCGGTTGATCACTACACTGCCTGGAAGGCTCAGGCTTCAGCCGAGCATGACACCCTCGCAAAGTGGCTCAACCAAGGCAGAGGCACTGTTGGTGTGGCGAAGCAATCCGCGATTCCAGGAAAGTATGAGCTGGGTCAGAACTATCCAAACCCGTTCAATCCCACGACCGAGATCAAATATTCTGTTCCTCAAAAGAGTAATGTCTCCTTGAAGGTGTATAATGTGCTTGGACAGGAAGTCGCCACGTTGTTCAACGGTGAACGGCTGGCTGGAAATTATTCCGTCACCTTCGATGGCGGTCAGCTATCGAGTGGTGTCTACTTCTATCGGTTACAGGCAGAAAATGTCTCGATCACGAGAAAACTTGTCCTCATGAAGTAAAATCTCGCAGCTCTTAGCCACCGGCTGTTTGATCACGGCTGGTGGCTAACGGCGGAGAGTCATCCCAAAGGAGGTGGTTGACGTTACTCTGAAGTTGTTGTGACAGCTCTGTGAAGTAGGATCTCGATTCTTTTAGTAGGCTCTAACTCACTATTTACCAACTACAACCGTGGAGGATACATGAAACAGATCATACGGTTTACAGCGGTCGTTGTGCTCTTCCTCTTCATAGGGTTGAGCACGTCGAACGCGCAGACGTTTTCTGGCGGCCCGTCACTGACAGTGCCGGCGGCCGGAAACAACGGCGGATTTGCGTGGGGGGATGTGAACAAAGACGGCAAGCTGGATGTCGTGTACCGTATAAACAACGTGATGATAAACTCGACTACCAGTTTTGCTGCCCTGTCTACGGCTACTCTGCCGACTGGGGTAGACGCAATCGGTATCGCGTTTGCGGATTTTAACGGCGATGGCAGGCCTGATGTGTATGAGCTTCTTTCGACCAACGTTCCGGCTGTCTATATCAATAACAACGGAACATCATTTGCGGCAATGGTCGGGACTGGTGACCTCGCGACGGCGGGGGCTACCTTCAACAACTTCGGTGGAGTTTCGGCCGCAGACATCGACCACAGCGGGTACCTCAGCCTTGCATATGCCGGTGGTACGGTTCCTGCGAGCGACGCCAACTCAGTACGTGGCGGAGGTATTTGGTTGCTCAAAGGAGGCGCAAGCGGCTTCACGAATATAGGCAGAGCAGCGAGAGGAGCCACTGCAAATGTTATCCAGAATTTTGAAAGCAATAACGCTGGAGATGCTTTTGCGCACATTGGTTGGTCTGCTACGGATATTTCAGCCATAGATACTCTTGATCCGCTTGGAGGTACGAACAAGGTTCTGAAAGTTGCTGTTAACAATTATAATGCAGCGCCTGTACTCGCATTAACGTTGCCCATTGGCAAAACGCTGGCCGATTACAACTCGTTTACTTTTAACGGCTATTTTGCCCAGGGAGACGTAGGTTATAAGACCATCGAGGTAGAAGCCTACCAATCTTCACCTACAGGGCATGCGTTCAAAAGCCCCGATGCCGATTCCATTGGCTCATGGAGTCGCGCTAAAATGGGCTCCACTGCTTGGGAACCTATTACTATTGACATTACCAATACCAGTAGTTTCAGCGGAACCATATATATTGCCTTTGGGATAAACTGTGCGGGTACGGGAGACGTAGGCGGGACGGGAGTTCAAACTATCTGGTATGCAGATAATGTCACACTTGTATCCCCGACTGGGCTACCAACCTCTGATCGTGGCATAGATACCTCCCTTACGTTCGAAGCATGGAATCCGATGTTCCTCGATGCCAATAATGATAGTTATCCCGACCTGCTGATGCCAAGTTTCCGAAATGGGTCTTCTCAGGTTGACACCGGCATATCGGGTTCTCGTAAAGGATGCGTGCTGTACCTGAACGATGGAACCGGGATATTCATTCTTCCAACGACAGCAAGTGTTGGCAGGACGCTCTACAATATCGATTCCATCAAGGCTGGAGTTGCTTACGGAAGGGCTGTGGCCGATACAGGGATCGTGGTGGATGACACCGTGCGCCATTTCGAAGCAATTGCTAACGCGTACGGCGACTTCAACAATGATGGAAACCTGGACCTCTATCTGCTTTCGAATAGTGCGCGAAACAGGAATGGCAGTGAAGTTGCGGTGAACGGCGTTATCCTGTACGGAAAGGGAGACGGCACATTCACATATAAATGGGATGGGGCAAATATCGCCGCGTCCACCGGAACGCCTCAAATTGCAGGCATTCGGGCAATCAGCGTAGGCGATTACGATAATGACGGAAAGTCAGATTTGCTGCTAGGCTGCTTTGGAGGCGGCACATTCGCCCAATTTCTCTACAAAAACAACGGCGATGGCACGTTCACCGATGTAACAACTACCGCCAACGCCTCTGGCGGTGGCACGAGAAGCGTTGGCTTCGTTGACTATGATAACAACGGCTTCCTCGATCTTTTCAGTTATACCGGTAGTAGTGCCACGTTGCTGAAGAATAATGCGAACAACCCCAGCAGTTACAAGTGGATCGGCTTCCAACCAGTCGGGTCGGGTATGAACGGATCGGCTATTGGAGCACGCTTCACGGTCTACGCAGGAGCAACGAAGCAAATCCGGACCATTAGTGCAGACGCCGTATCACAAGGCGCGGGCGCCACATTGTGGGCGCACTTCGGCTTGGGGTCCGCGACCTTCGACAGCGTCTATGTCAACTGGCCGGATGGAACGACACAACACTGGACGTCGACGCAGCTTGCTGCAGGAGACGTCACAGTGACGAACAAATACTGGGTGATCCAGGAAGGAGCGGCTATCCCGCCAGCACCGGTTAGAGTGCAACCTTCGTGGGTTGCCAAAGGCGATACAGCTCTCCTGGCTTCAGACACACTGAAATGGACCAGAGTGACCGGTGGCAACGCTGCCATCAGTTACCGTGTCCAGGTTGCCACCAATCGTGGTTTCACCACCTTGGCGAAAGACCTCTCGAATCTGACGGACAGCAGTACGATTGTCAGGCTCGGACTCTCCACGACCTACTACTGGCGTGTGAGAGGGTTTAGCGCGGGCTTCACTGGGCCGTGGTCTGCAGCTGACAGCTTCAAGACTCTCTACATACCGTGCACGGTGGTACCGCAACCGCTATTCCCGGCGGCTGGCATCATAACGGTACCGAACAAGCCGACCTTGAAGGTTAGTTATGTGTCGTCGGCATCCACGTATCACCTCGAGGTGGACACAGTAAACAAGTATGCCATCAGAGATACTGTGGGTGCGTCGGCTACGACCAAGTACGGCGGACTCGTTCTCAACGACTCTGTGAACGTTCTCGACACTACCTACACATTCTCGAGTGCGTTGAAGCCTGGAGTCAAGTACTACTGGCGTGCGCGTGGTTGGAACGCTGCCGGAAGTTCTGGATTCTCGGCGGTTGATTCGTTTACCATCATGTATGTTCCCGCGGTGCCGGCGCTTAGTTATCCGGGACACAACGCGGCGAACGTGCCTGCAAACAGTCTGAAGATGAATTGGTTTTCGGTGGCTGGAGATAGCAACTATGTCGTTCAGACCTGGACGTACACCATCAATGGCGTCTTTACCAGGAATGACACGACGAAGCACGATACGACGCTAACGCTCACATCGTTGCTGAACCGTCAGAAGTACTACTGGAAGGTCCTTGCGTTCAACCAGGGCGGTGCAAGCGCGTTCTCTGCGCCGGATTCGTTCTCGACGGTCATCGAAGTCCCAGCTCAGGTGCTAGTTGCCTCACCGCGCAATACCACGGGCGAGAATCGTAAGACGCTCTTTACCTGGAATCCAGCACTGAATGCAGAATCGTATCATCTGCAGGTTGCCACCACCAGTGCGTTCGCCGCCGCTGACATTAAAGTCGATGTCATGTCAACAGACACGGCCGAGGTCATTTCGGATACGTTATTGGCGAACACGACGTACTACTGGCGTGTCAGCGGTATCAATCTGGGCGGGGAAGGTGCATTCTCGTCGGTAGCACACTACACGACTGGAACCACCGTCAACGTCGACAATGCCGTGAGCCAGATTCCAAAAGAGTTCGCTCTCATGCAGAACTATCCGAACCCGTTCAACCCGACTACTACCATCACGTATGATATTCCGAAGAGTGCGTTTGTGAGTCTCAAGATTTACGACGTACTTGGCAGGCTTGTCACGACGCTGGTAGATGGGATACAGGAAGCGAACAGTTACAGGCTGCAATGGAACCCAACTGGTGTGAGCAGCGGTGTTTACTTCTACCGCATCCAGGCTCGAAGCCAGGATGGTTCAAAGAACTTTACTTCTGTGAAGAAACTCGTCTTCATGAAGTAATCTTTTTCACCTTCAAATGCGGCCCGTCCGTGCAAAACGGGCGGGCTGTATTTGTTTTTGGGGTATTCAAGACGGAAAAGCTTCACAATGTTCGTTCTCATATCTGTCGGTTTTGGTGCAGATCTCGCTGCCAATACGAGCAGAAGTGGGTATAAATCTCTTGAGAGGTGAAAACGCATCGAAGGTCCATTCAATGGGGTTATGCTACCGAAATCGGGGCCGTGGATACTATCAAGAAATGGCGATTGGGTCTCCGTTTGCTGTGCACTCGTTCGCTTGGCAAGTTTTGAATCGGTAGGAAGAGTTGTTGGATGGTGTTCTCGGCATTTCTGAGATCGATTTCGTCATCCCTCGTTGCTTCCCCCTCGAGTTAGAACATCCCACGGATTGGCAACACATCGTTTGCGTCATCACCGGGCCAGGCAAGTCTAATCGTTTCAGTTGAGAGCTTCTCCGTGAGGCGAGACTCTGTGGATGTGTGAGTGAGCATCAAACCGAGTAGAATAGATGGTTTTCTAGACCAGTGTATTGGGATGAAAACAAAAAGTGTCCCGAAAATAGTTGTCCTAGTTTTGCTCGTTCTGCCCGCCGGGTTGTTGGGTCAGGTAAGGCTGCCCCGACTCGTGAGCGACGGAATGGTTCTACAAAGGGAAGCCCCCTCGCAGATCTGGGGATGGGCTGCGCGGAATGAAAACGTTTCACTGCATTTCATCGACTCAACATATCGTACGACAGCCGACAGCATTGGTCGATGGTCGATCGTCCTCCCGCCTCTGAAGGCAGGCGGACCTTATGAAATGAAAGTCAGTGCAAGTAACACTCTCGTGATTGACAACGTGCTTGTGGGCGATGTCTGGGTGTGCTCGGGTCAATCCAATATGGAATTGCCGATGAGGAGAGTAGGCCCAATCTACGGTACTGAAATCGCCAACTCGACAAACGACTACATCCGACAGTTCGCTGTTCCTCAAAAATATGATTTCAACAAGCCGCAAGACGATCTGCAATCCGGGTCCTGGCGATCTGCAAATCCCGAAAGCGTATTGAATTTCTCTGCGGTCGCATACTTTTTTGGAAAGGAGCTCTACGACCGATACAAAGTCCCAATTGGCCTGATCAATGCCAGTCTTGGAGGATCTCCGGCGGAATCCTGGATGAGCGAGCATGCGCTGAAAACATTCCCGAGGTATCTCGAAGAAGCAGAACGATTCAAAGATAGCTCGTTGATAAGGAAGATCGAGGAGGGAGATAACAAAAGAATACGGACGTGGTATGAAACGTTAGCTGAAAAGGATAAAGGTTATAGAGATCCGACAGGCTCGTGGTATGGTGCGAACGTGGACACGTCCGACTGGGGATCAATGAATATCCCT
>JADGQA010000147.1 GCA_017882185.1 Bacteroidota bacterium | reverse complement strand
AAGGTCGGCTATCAGATAAATCGGACCTACAACTTGCCCAAAGATCCATTCGACGATGTTCTGTTCGTGCAGACTGTGCTAAGCTTTTGACAAAATACATTGCTAATCCAATCGCTCGCACGAAAGAATACGGCATTCAAGGGTTCTCGAAATGAAATTCCGAAATAGAATATTGTTGGCAATTTGGGGCGTTGTCGTAGGCCTGCTGGCGATAACGTTCTTGTTTCTGAACTACTGGATGCGATCACAGGTCGAATCACATTTTGCTGACGACATACGCAGCAACTACTCGATAGTCCGCGAAATATCATCACTTCGTGCAGAGCAGGATATCAAGTCCTGTAGAATCATAGCCGAATCGCCTCGTTTGAAGGCGGTCGCAGACCTCGGAGATCGAAACGCTGCCCGCAATACGGCACTTCAACTTTCGCTGGACCTCAACAACAGCATTTCAAGCGACCTGTTTATTCTTACGAACGCGAAAGGGGATCCGCTTTCCCGCCTGATCGGTGGGAACGAGTCGAGTATCGAAATCGACCAGTATGAATCGATCCGACGTGCCCGCAAAATGGAGGAATCGGGAGATCTTTGGGAGATCAACGGTACTGTCTACCGTGTTGCCTCGGTTCCGATGAAGGTAGGCACTGATCCCGTTGGCACGCTGACGATCGGTTTCCGGTTGCGCGACCAAGATGTCGCATCGGTCAAATCAATGACCAACACGGATGTTGTTCTAGTGGTGGACACAACCGTCATTGATGAAACCACAGGGGCTCCAGAAAAATCAGAATTGGCGCAGTGGCTCCGGCGCTTCGGCCGGCCCTACCAAAGCTCGCAGAACGTCGACGTGTTTACGATCGATGCCTCGCTCGATAAATACGTCTCCGCATTTTGCAGGTTAAACAGCGGCACGACTTCGCCCGCGATAGGATATCTTCTGATGAAACCAGTCGAGCGTGAGGTAGAGGCGTCCATGGCGCCAATTCGCGGCGCGCTCCTTATCCTCTCCATCATTGTACTGTTTGTTTCCGCAGTCATTGGATTCATCATCTCCGGCGGCATCACACGGCCGATTGCGTCTCTCGTTCAGGGAACGACCGAGATTAGCAAAGGGAACTATGACTATCGGATCGACGTCCGGTCAGGGGGGGAGCTCAAGTTTCTTGCCCAACGGTTTGAGGAGATGAGCTCATCGCTGAAAGAGAAGGTGAGCCAGCTTGCTGAGCGTAACGTGGAACTCGAAAGCATATTGCACCGACTCGGTGATACAGAACAGCTTTTGCAAACGATTCTCGATACATCAACGGCGATTATCTACGTCAAGGATCTTCAGGGGAAATACCTTCTCATCAATCGACGATTCGAGGGTCTCTACAATCTCAAGAGGAAAGAGGTTATTGGGAAGACGGATCACGAGCTTTTCCCACGAGAGACTGCAGATGGGCTGCGGAAGAGTGATTGGAAAGCACTTGAAAAGAGCGGACCGCTTGAATGGGAGGAGTCCCGTCCCCAGGAGGACGGGCATCACTCGTTCATCGTGAACAAATTCCCGCTGTTCGATTCGAATCATGTGGCATACGCTGTCTGTGCGTTCATGACGGACATCACCGACCGAAAAAGGCTCGAAGAAGGACTTCGCCAGGCCCAAAAACTCGAAAGCATCGGGACGCTTGCGGGTGGAATCGCGCACGATTTCAACAATATCCTCGGAATCATATTGGCCTACAACGGCTCAATCGGCAGAGCAAAAGACGACCCTGACCGATTCATTGAAAGTGTTGAAGCTATCAATCAGGCAGTCGACCGTGGAACGGCGCTCGTCCGACAAATGCTCACCTTTGCGCGCCAGACAGACGTGATATTGCAGGCATTGAATGTCAATGTGGTTGTCAGCGAGGTTGTGAAAATGCTCACCGCAACGTTTCCGAAGACCATTGAGTTTGTTAAGTCCCTGGACCCGGATATCCCGCTTGTCACCGCTGACCTGACTCAACTTCACCAGGTTCTATTGAACCTGTGCGTTAATGCCAGAGACGCAATGCCAGACGGCGGTAAGATTACAATCTCCACGAAGGTTACCCAGGCACCTGCAGTGAAAAAGAAATTTCCAGCAGCGATCCGGGATTCATACGTCTATATGAGTATCGTCGATACGGGCACCGGGATCGACGAAGCGACGCGCAAACGGATTTTCGAGCCGTTCTTTACGACGAAGGAACTTGGTAAAGGGACTGGCCTTGGTCTCTCGGTCGTCTACGGGGTGATTCAAAGTCACGAAGGATTCATCGATGTTGAGAGCCAGGTCGGCAAAGGAACCGTGTTCCATATCTATCTGCCAGCCGCTCTCCGATCCGCCCAACCGGAAAAGAAAACGGAAAATGTTGAAGCAGCTGTCGAAGGAGGGACTGAAACGATTCTCCTGGTCGAAGACGAAGAAGCATTGCTTGCCCTGATCAGGAAAACCCTTGAAGCAAAAGGCTACAGGGTATTGACCGCGCAGGACGGGCTTGAGGCTCTTGATTTCTATCGTCGCCACGCCGATCAGATCGCGGTCGTCGTATCGGATATGGGTTTGCCAAAGCTCGGAGGCTGGGAAGCGGCCCGGAAAATGAAGGAAATAAACAAGGAAGCAAAAATCATCCTCGCAAGCGGATTCCTGGAGCCTGGACGGAAGGAAAAACTCATGAGGGATGGAATGAATCATTTCATCCAAAAGCCGTACAACCCAAATGAAGTGTTGGCGAAAATCCGCGAAGTCATAGACCAAACGTAAGATTTGTCATGGAAACCAACAAGCCTGTGCAAGAAAATATTCTGATCGTGGACGATGACGAGCAATTCCGCGGTGGCCTGGTATCGCTGTTGCGGGATGAGGGATATTCTGTCGTCGGAGCGTCCAGCGGGCCTGTCGCCATGGAAAAAATATCAGAAATGCACGTTGATTTGATTCTTTCAGATCTCGTCATGGAACCGATGAGCGGCACGCAACTCTTGACACAGGTGAAACACAAATTCCCGGAGATTCAAATAATCCTGATGACGGGTCACGGTTCGATCCAAAACGCCGTTGAAGCGATGCGGGAAGGTGCTTACGATTATCTCACCAAGCCGTTCAAGAACGATGAGCTTGTGATCAGAGTTCGCAGGGCACTCCAGGATAAACGAAAATCAGCAGAGCTGGAGCGTCTCCGGGAAGTCGTCGAGACAACGTTTAGTTTCGGGAATATCGTTAGTCAAAACGAGAAGATGCACCAAGCCTTCAAGCTCGTACGCCAGGTGGCCGAAACAGATGTCACAGTTCTTGTGCTTGGTGAAACCGGAACCGGAAAGGAACTGGTCGCGCGGTCGATCCATTTCAACAGCCCCAGGCGCGATAATCCTCTTATCACCATCAATTGTTCAGCAATCCCTGAGAATCTTCTCGAGAGTGAGCTCTTTGGTCACGAAAAAGGTGCCTTCACGGGGGCGAACAGGCTACGGATCGGAAAATTCGAAGAGGCATCCGGAGGAACTGTCTTCCTGGATGAGATCGCCGATCTCCCCCTCCAAGTGCAGACAAAACTTCTCCGTTTTTTGCAGGAAAAACAAATCGATCGCATTGGCAGCAATACTCCAATTATTGTCGATACACGCGTTGTTGCAGCAACAAACCGAAACCTTGCCGCGATGGTGAATGACGGCACGTTCCGAGAAGACCTGTATTATCGACTCAACGTATTTCCGATAACATTGCCTCCACTAAGAGAACGTCTCGACGATATCCCCCTGTTGGCAGAGTATTTCCTGAAGAAACATCAACTGCCGGGTCGACAACCTGTCAGCGGGATTTCTCCCGGCGTCGTCCATGAAATGATGAATTATGACTGGAAGGGAAATGTGCGCGAGCTTGAAAATCTTATGAAACGAGCAATCATAAAGACAGAGGGAACTACGCTCATCGAAATGGACCTTCCAAATCGATCCGGTGTCCAGTCGTCTGCAGAATTGCTGGAGCCCCCCGCCACCACCCCTATACCGTACAAGAAATATCTGGACGAAGTTGTTCGTGATGCCGAGCAGAAGTTTCTGCTGCGGGCTCTCAAAGAGAGCAAAGGTAACCTCAATCAGGCTGCCAGAATGATGGAAGTCGACAGAAAGACGATCTATCGAAAAATTGAGGAATACAAGATCGACGTGACAAGGTTCAAGGAGTAAAGGACGGCAAACGTTTCTCTATGAGGAACCGAGCCAGCAGTCTGTTTCGCCCCCCAACATAGCAACGTACTTTTTCTAGTCCTTCCGGATTCATCGTAGTCTTTCGAGCCAACCCAACTGTCATCGATGCAGGCGAGGCCACTTCGCCAGCACAATCTCGTCGTACACCTGTCCCCTGGATGGCACCGCCACGGTGGCCACAACTGTGACGAGTGTGATATGAATTCCACACATATGTGCGCTCCTCGTCGTTTCCTGCCAATTCAATGAGTAGATGTCAGCAATTGCACAATGCCGGTTTGCAGAACGGTGGCACACCTCTTGAACGGTATATAATCGAGATAGCTCAAACAAACCCAATAACAGAGGAGATTAATTCAATGATGTATAGATTCATACGGACTACGTTTATAATCACCATAGCATTATCGTTCGCATTCCTTGGATGCAACAATGGATCAACAAGTCCATACGGGGGCAGTACCTCGCCAACGACTACCAAGGCTTCACCCAACACCGTCGCAATGACGAATTTTACTTTCAGTCCATCCAGTCTGACGATCACAAAGGGGACAGTTGTAACCTGGCAAAACAATGATGGAGTCGCTCATACTTCGACCAGCGACAACGGAGTGTGGGATACTGGGAATATACTCCCTGCCGGGAATAAGACGACAACATTTGGTACCGCCGGGACGTTCGCCTATCACTGCACTGTCCATCCTATGATGACGGGGACTATTGTGGTCCAGTAGGAGCTGACTGATCCTCGTTGAGGAGAACGCAACAATAAGTATCTCACACTATTGAATCGAACAAGGTAATGAAGTTGAATATCAAATATATTTTGGCGCTCGCATTGATCCTCCTCACTGGTTGTGGACAATCGCAACAATTCATGGCGGTCCCGCCGGATGCCAGGAAAGAGGATGTGCCCCGACAATCAATCCAGCTAAAGGCGGAGCGATTCAAGTTTACGCCGGATGTGATACGGGTGAAAGCAGGAACTCTTGTGCGATTGGAGATTACTTCGGTCGAAGGTACGCATGGGTTTCAGCTCGGCGCTTTTGGCATCGATGAGCGGCTCGACGAGAACCAGACGAAGATAATAGAGTTCTACGCCTCGAAGCAAGGAGAGTACGGTTTCCGGTGTTCTCACTTCTGCGGTATTGGGCACATGGGAATGACCGGAAAAGTCATTGTCGAATAGAATGTCCTGTGCAAAAAGCCGGTGTCAGACATACGAAGTTCCTTGTGGCCTCTGCCAAACTCCCCCGCGATGGCACATTGTTGTTCGGCAAAACGGGTACTGCACTCCAGTGTGACATCCTCAGAACATTGCTGTATTTTGACATTTTCGATTATCCTCTCCGGTCAGCCTGTTTATCTCTTCCTCTGAAGAATCAAATCATGCAGAAGGATGAATATTACTTCTTGAAGTGCCGACCAGAGACGATCGTTGAGAATCGACGGGAAAAAGAACGGCGCGCGCGCCTTCTCTGGAGGATCGCACGACTCATGGCACGTATCGTTGGCGGATTTCCATTTGTGAAAGCCATCTTTGTCTCTGGTGAACTCTCAAAAGGAGTCGCCAGCGAACACTCGGACATTGATTTCCTTATCGTCGCTGGCATTCACAGAGTGTGGATTGTACGGACTCTTTGCGCGGCGTTTAAGAGAGTATTCCTGTTCAATCAGAAGAAATTTTTCTGCTACAATCATATAGTCTCAGAACATCGGCTTGAGGTGACTGAAAGAAATATCTACACTGCTACCGAAATCGTGACTCTCAAGCCTCTTTTGAACACAAACCTCTTTGAGAAGTTTCTGCAGGTGAATTCTTGGACGAAAGACCACCTCGCAAATTCCTCATATCAAAACCCGACGGTTCCCAACCGTCCATCAGGGCGCCCGATCATTGAAAGAATCATTGATTTCCTGGTGCCTCACACGGCGTTAGATACCATCGATCACTGGTTATTGAAGAAATGGCGACGAGTCTGGGTTTACCGATATCCTTCAATGACCCCGGCAAAGCGGACCGAACTCTTTCGGTGCACCACCGATATATCGACGTCCTATGTGAAGGATTTTTCTGCAAGGATCATGGGGGAATACGAGCAGCGGCTGATTCATTATGGTCTTGCGTCGGACATCGCAACCCAAGGGCAATATCCGGAAATCTTCAAGTACCAGCCGGCCTCACACTGACGCAATCCTTCACGTTCATTCGTTGAGAGTAACCCCTTCGCGGCAAAGGAACAATTCCTTCCGTGGTGTCGCTTCTTTCACTTTGTTTTCGTTGCTGACTAGCCTTCTTCAGCATTGATTTTACTTTCCCGATTCGCTAAGTTAAGCCGTTTCCGCGCCCCCCAAACCGAGAGGTTCAATAGCCATTCATGTTCAAGATTGGATTGAAAATCGTCCAGTCCATCACCTGTTCGTAAAGGGATTGTCAAGACTGCTATTCTGATACCCGTGCTCATTCAGGACACGATAGTCAACCAACGCTAATTCCATTGACGATCGGTTATCTCGGGAATTCGAAGATGCAGCGGCATTGTGATACGAGGTGGTCAGAACGTATCCATCGCCCTATGTTATGTACATCCTGGGAATACATAATGATGCAGTCCAGGTTTGTGGGATGGAATGCAACCGGAGGATTGAGAGACACCACACAACGGGTTTTGATGACTCAGCATTCTTAAAATTTTCCAATGATTCGAGAACACGTTTGTGCGGGGTTTCTAAATCGAAGTTCGTGGCAATCGCGTTTTGATATTCGGACATCAATTGGAACCTTTGAATGAAATTGAGAGGCAGTCGATTTCGAATTGCAGCGATCTGGTCTGAGGAGTTTTGGAGAATTGAATAGCGAGGTCATTGTAGACCATTGTTGACATTAAGTTTTTGATTTGCTAAGTTCACTGAGGCTGTAGCGGGTATTCAAGGCAGATCGCTTGCCTACTTCAAATCTGCCGCGATGGTTCCTGTCAGTCTCACCTCTCAAATTTATGGTACGAAGTATTCTCGTGTGGCGAGAGCGATTCCCCCACTCATGAACATATGACAGTCACAAAAGTTGTTGACGAAGACAAAAGGGAACGTCAACAAAAACGCATAGTCTCACTTCTCTTCTCAATCTGCATCCTGGGGTTTTCTTACCTCGTCTACGACTATTTCAATATCGTAAACCACACTGCTCTCCCCGAGAATTTTGCGCAAGTCGACCAAACGGTCAAAAGCTGGGAAATGAACGGCTTCGTTTACCGTTTCGAGCCAACGAAAGCAAAGATGGTTGTGGATGAAGACAAGTGGGGTAGAATGACAAAGCAGGAGAAAATCGGTGTTGTTACCCAGCTTGCTCGCTATTGTGCCGAAGGGAAGAGAGATCAAGCCTGGGCATTTGAGGTCGTTGGGAATCGCACCTCCTCGGTCATTGGTGAACTAGGCGCCAGGGGATTGGTCATACAGTAGCAAACAAGCAGTCATGGGACAACAACAACTCCTGATAATCGTTCTCGGAATTCTTATCGTCGGAATGGCGATCTCTGGCGCGATCAACTTGATGGACTCCTATAGTCAGTCCCACCAACGTGATCTGATAATCCAGCGCTTGAATATGTTCGTTGGTGAAGCGAAGAAATACGCGACAAAACCTGCGAGCCTTGGAGGAGGAGACGGAAGTTTCCAGGGATTTACCCCCCCCGCGAAACTCGCCAACACTCCGGAAATGCGTATCTATTCAACGTCAGGAGACTCATGGGTTCTATTCCAGGGATTTGGTACTACGAACGGTGAAGACGGCAAGTCGCCGGTAGAAGTCGTCGGGCAATTTGACAAGAATACCGACAACTGGTCAACTCTCGCTACTGTCAACTGATCTGGTCTACCTCGATCTGGCTCTTCTACATCAATCACTTCTGATTCACTGATTTACACGGTAATTCTTACCCAAATTGAACAGCATCGTATTACTCTCCGGAACCTCTCTGCGATCGTTGAGATGAATTCTATTCTTGCTGCGCCCATCGGCGAGAGTTACAGTTCATTGTCTCCAACATTGGCCATAGTCGCAATTCCCCCGCGTACAAATTCTCCTCGTATGTCCTTT
>JADGQA010000031.1 GCA_017882185.1 Bacteroidota bacterium | reverse complement strand
CGAGTGAGACAGGCTCGTTGCCGGTCAATCGCGCGATTCTGAACCCGATCATTGCACTACTTCACGCAAAAGGAATACATGTACACGCACTGATCGGAGACAGGAATTTCGCACTCCCTCAGTGGCATTCGTATGCAACGTCAACAGTGGAGAACGTCATCCGTTTCAACACGGAATCGATACCGTCGGAACGCTTTGACGGGATTCACCTCGATGTTGAGCCTTACCTCTTGCCCGGTTTCAACGGTCCCCGTCACGGGGAAATTTTGGAGGGTTATTTGGAACTGCTCTCAAAGGTAAGCGATCAGGCTCGCCCTGCAAAGCTTATCATTGGAGCTGATATACCATTCTGGTACAGTGAACCAGACGAGTTTACACGGAGGATTAGTTCGATACGATTCCGGGGAGTCGTGAAACCGATATATCAACACATTCTCGATATCGTCGACAATGTTGCGGTCATGTGCTATCGGACCACATCTTCAGGGTTGGATGGCGTCGTCGCCCATTCGCTCGGCGAAATCAGATATGCCCAGCAGGCAGGCAAAACTGTATTTGTTGGTTTGGAAACTGGGCCAGTTTCAGATGAACGCATTCTGACATTCCGCGGAATACCCCACCTCAATGACGTCAATTCTCTGCACGGGAACCATTTGTTTTTGATTCCCACCGTCGACAGCCTTACGTTTTACCAGGTTTCAGAAAATCAACTCGAGGATTTTGCCACGTTCTTCCGAGCTTTATCGATTAATCGGCAAACACTCTATCACTGGACAACGAACAACTCTGTGTCTGTTCCGGGTGCAAAACTGAGTTTTGAGACGCTCGGCGTCGAGCAATTCAGGCGGGTTATGCAAGAGACTCTCCTTGAACTCGGCCAGTACAAATCTTTCGGCGGTCTTGCAGTTCATCATTACAGCAGCTACAAAAGTCTCCTGGAATCTTCAGCTCGATAGCGATCCGGGAGAACTACGCTGTGCGGGTTTCACCGATCGGTATGTTCGATTCACAAACAGATTCGTATTGTTCAATCCTTTGATCCGACAGCCTGCTGCTGCTGCGTTGTAACGAATCCTGTCCTCTGCATTGTTCCCCAGGTTCTTACTCCTCGGAAGTAATCCCACAATCCTTTGATTCTCCACAGCACAGTCAATTGACGATATCCGAAATTCTCAAGAACTGCAAAGATGATCAGCTTGGACAAATCCCTTGCACGCGGATAACGATGGAATGAAATTTCCTCCAACAGTACTGCGCCGACGGAAAACAACATTCCATAGATGATCGCCACAACAAAGAAGAGCAATAGAACCTGAACATCCACGACGCCGAAGAAATAGGAAAACACAACGAATACGTATCCCAGTGTTTCGATAACGGGACCTAGCAATTCAAAAAACAAGTAATATGGTATAGAAAGGAGTCCGATCACTCCGAATCTTCGCTTGAACATCATGGATCCATGAATAAGAAGTGTATCAAGCAATCCTCGATGCCACCGATTTCGTTGCCGGCCAAGCATCTTCAGCGTTTCGGGCGCCTCCGTCCAACAGACAGGGTCGGGTACAAACACCACCCTGTATGGCAAATTATTCTCACGCATGTACCAGTGCATCCGCGCCACAAGCTCCATGTCTTCTCCGACGGTGTCGTGATTGTAGCCGCCACACGCCAGCACGACGTCTTTTCGAAAAAGTCCGAACGCACCCGAAATAATGAGCAAGCCGTTGATCGCACTCCATCCCATTCTCCCGGAAAGAAATGCCCTGAAATACTCCACAACTTGAAAAATCGGAAGATGTTTTTTCGACAACCGTACCTTCTTTATCCGGTTTCGTTCAATCTCGCATCCATTCGCTATGCGGACGATGCCTCCAACCGCAATCACCCTCTCGTCCTCCAGAAACGGCTTTGCAACTTTCAGCAATGCACTATCCTCGAGAATAGAATCGGCGTCAATCGCACAAAAGAGGGGGTAATGGGAAACATTGATTCCAGCATTCAGAGCATCGGCCTTGCCGCCATTTTCTTTGTCCACTACGATGAGGTTCTTCCATTCAGCCTTGTCCGACACATATATGCCCCGCACCGGCTTGGTTTTGATCTTGTAGGGATACACTTGATGGGATCTTCTCAACCCGAATTCTCTGATCATTGTATTCAGGGTCCCATCGCCACTCCCATCGTTGATAACGATGACTTCCATGGTCGAATAGTTCAGCCCGAGCAATGAATGCACACTCGCCGTTATCGTTGCCTGTTCATTGTACGCAGGCGCGAGAACGGAAATGGGCGTGCTAAACTCCGACTGAATGATTATCAGGGAGTCGCAAAACAGGTCCCGTCGCAGATATCGTATAATTGCAACGTACGACGAAACCAGCATAACAAAATACACAAGGTTAATGAGAATGAAGTACACAATAACGAAGAAGGAGAATCCACGCGATAATATCCGCAGCGATAACTCGAGATATTCCACCGTCGAGCTCATGGGAGCTGTCTCTTCGTGGTTTCTCCGTGGAAATCGAGCTCTTCAAGGAAGTGAAACACAATCTTCTTGCCCACGTCATCTGCTTCTTCAAATGCCTCCTGGAGCGAGGCCCGACCAGCGGTATCAATCTTCGTAAGGGACCTTCCCGCCTCAAGTCTGACGCGAAGTCTATCCTGCAACAAATGTTCTTTGAGAAAAGATGCTGCCTCCGGAGATGCAAGATACCCCAATCCCCGTGCGGCGGACACTCGCAACTCTTCATTGTCGCATGCAAGGTTTTCAAAAAGAATATGCTTTCCGGCTTCATTGCCCAGCTTGCCGATGGCAACCAAAGCCTTGCATTTCAATTCGACCTCTGCGCCAGCCGCAAGTTCTATCAACGGAGCGCTCGCCCGAATATCTTTTATTTCGCCCAACATGCTCACAGAAAAGCCTTTGACACTTTCATACTCAGATTTCAAGGAATCGACAAGTGCCGGTACGGCGGATGAACCCATCGAGAGTATAGCCTTGGACAATTGAATAAACATCCACACCGAGACTCTCTGCAGATTGGTGAACAGTAGATCGAGATCCTTCACACCGGCAATATTCACCAATGCCATGGCGGCCTCCGTGCGAACATCCTCCTCGTCGTCATTCAAGAGGATGACCAAATCCGATGTGGCGTCCTCTGCGTGCATAAGCGAAAGATTTCGGCATGCTTTTGCCTGCACCCACCAGCGTCTGCTGCCCAGGTCACGCAATTCTTCGTCTACAAATCCGAAAATTTGAAAGGCTTGCGTAAGGCGCGCCAGTGTCTCTCCGACAAGTTCCCGACTCGTTCCGAGCATGACGCGCTTGAGAGCCTGACGATGGGATCGACGTGAGAATGCGTTAATGTCTTCCAACTCGAGGCGTAAGGGTTCGCAGAGATTCTTCACACTGCGTCGGAAGTGCAGCGATCCAGGATCGGAACTGTCGGATGGAAGATCTTCAAGGAGGATAGGATCCATCTTCTGCTCGTAGAGTTCGTCCAGACGCGCCCTCCTTTTCGCGCGCATCGCGTACCTGACTTTCTGGGCGATTAATCCGGCGGCAACGATCAACACGAGAAGGCCGATGAGCGCTGTTGCTGCGAGCGTGAATTTGAACAGTGGACTGGTTACCAATAGTATCCCCCGCCTATGGTGAAGGCATTGCTGCGGAAAAACCCGATACGATTGAGATATTCATAGGCAACTGTGAGCGTGAAGTTTCTACTGACGACATACCGGCCTCCGATCGTGGCACTCCACGATGCAGCCGATTCTACGTTGTCAAGCGTGACTCCCCTGTAGGCCTCATTGCCAACCGCGTAGTAGAAAAATGGGCGAATATTTCCGAGTGCTTCCGATGTTATTTGGAGTGCATAGGCAACTGAATTTGTCTTTAAGACGACTGTCCTGCTGATGTACATTCTCGGCTTGATGGTGATTCCAGGAACAACACTCAGGGAAAATCCCGGCGATATGATATGCACTGTCTCAGTTCTGAAGTCTAGGAGACGATAGGCGAGAAAGGCATTGAGTTCGTTTGCGATTCCTTGTGTAAATTCGATCGAACAATCGAATGCGCTGGTGACTTTTGGATTAAGGGAAACGAGGCAATAACCGAACAATGATTGCCGTGCTGCAATGGCGTAGTAAGCACCAATTCCCACGGACTGATCGTCTTGATTAAACCTTCTGTATGCATCAAATTCCCCGTAGATGGTCAAACCCGTTTTCAGCGTGCGATAGTACTGTGCAGTGAATGTGCGATGAACACTCGTATCCTGAACATCGAAGCGTTCCTGCTGGAAGCTCGCATAGACTTGATTTTCCGGCCGTGGAGTCAATTCCGCATAAAGCCGTTCAATTGCGATGCTGTGGGGAACGTTCTTTCGTGCATCGGTGATTGCAGCATACGCTTCTTCTTTGTTTCCGAGTCCTTCAAGTGCTTTACATTTGCCAACGAGAGCTTCTTCGTTCAAGCCATCGAGGATCAACACCTTCTGATACATTTCGAGGGAGTGAGCGAAGTCCTCGTTCCATGCGTGAATTTTCCCAGCCAGGAGAAAGACGTCGATGCTTTGCGGCGAAAGGATGACCAACGTCTCGAGTTCCTTCAATGCATCCTGGAAATCGTGTTTCCACGCCAGCACCTGGCATTTTCCAAAATGTGCGTCAAAATTGTTACGGTCATTGTGGATGACAATGTCATACTGTGCCACGGCGGAATCATATTCAGAATCCCACGAATACGTCTTGGCCAGCTCATTTCTCACATCGTCATCTGTGGGTTTGACAAGCAGATATTCTTTGTAGCGTGCGACGGCACCCACGTAGTCTTTCTCCTGCAAGAGTGTTCTCGCCTGGGAAAGAGTGGCGTTGAGGGAGTCAATGGATCTTGCGTTTTGGCCGGTACCGAGATACCATGGAACGAGCGTCAGAAGCACCAACAAAAAGAGCCGGGATTGGAAGAGACGTTTAGTGCTTGACTCGGGAGAGAACATTCCGGACGCGGGCAATAAGTTCTGCAGGACTGAACGGTTTCTTAATATAGTCATCGGCGCCCATCGCCAATCCTTCGATCACTTCGTTCTCGAGTGTCTTTGCTGTCAAGATTACCACCGGGATATCTTTGGTAGAATCATTTTTCTTGACCGCGACCAGGAATTCTTTTCCGGACATCACGGGCATCATGAGGTCTGCGAGGATGAGGTCAACCGTGTTTTTCGCAAGGAATTCCAGCGCCTCGGCACCGTTGGAAGCGAGGTGCACTTCAAATCCTGAGTTTTTGAGCTTGTAGGAGATCAGGCTTTGTACGCTTCTATCGTCTTCTACGACCAGAATGTTTTGAGGCATGGCTTGCGGGAACACTTATCGTACTAAATTACGACAAATCCTTCTGTAAAGTCAACTTGTCCAACAAGAGAACTAGTGCATGCCGCAAGCGCATGCGCATGGTTCCTGCGAACAAAGAACAACTTCTGAGGACGCTCTCATAAAGAACTGAATCGCAGGATGCTTCGGCAAAGGTCTTATGCGAAAAAGAAACGCCGCAGAAGTCATCTACGGCGGCGTGGGTCAATGTGCTTTAACTTCCTCTAATCGAGGAAGTGCGTAAAAAGGCCATCGCGGAGTTTGGGTTCAAACCAGGTCGATTTGGGCGGCATCACTTTGCCCGCATCCGCGATTGACATGAGCTCGTCCACCGAAGTCGGATGCATACTGAACGCGACCTTCATTTCGCCTGAATTCACCCGCCGCTCCAGCTCACCGAGTCCCCGTATCCCGCCAACGAAGTCAATTCTTTTGTCTGTCCGTGGATCTTTGACACCAAGGACGGGATCGAGAAGATGGTTTTGGAGGATCGACACGTCGAGGCGTAACACAGGATCGGAACTCTCGACGAGATTCTTGTGCGCAACCAACAAGTACCATTTGTTTCCGAGATACATCCCGAATTCTCCCTTGTTCTGCGGTCGAACCTGGGACGATGCATCTTGCACAGTAAAATTCCGATCGATCTTTCGTCGGAACTCATCCACAGACAAGCCGTGCAAATCTCTGACGACGCGGTTGTAGTCCAGAATTCGCAATTGATTTGCCGGAAAATAAACGGCGAGAAAGAAATTGTATTCTTCATTCCCGCTGTGCTTTGGATTGAGAGCTTTCCTTTCTCGCCCAACGGTAGCAGCTGCCGCAGTACGATGGTGACCATCCGCAACGTAGAGCTTCGGGATCTTGCCGAAGAGTGTCTGAAGTTCCGTAACTATCCTCCCGTCACTGATCACCCACGATTGGTGCCGAATACCATCGGCAGCTATGTGATCATTTGCGGGTGGATGAGTTTTGATGTTGTCTACGATCGCGTCGACGTCGTGATTGCCACGGTATGTCAAGAAGACCGGGCCAGTATGGGCATTGGTCACCCGGATGTGATTGCACCGGTCTTCTTCCTTGTCCGGCCTCGTGAATTCGTGCTTCTTGATTGTATCGTTATTGTACTCTTCCACAGAAGCGCATCCGACCAGTCCATATTGCGTATGTCCGTCCATTGTCTGGGCGTACAAATAGAGACACGGTTCAGAGTCCTGAACGATAACTCCTTCTTTGATGAATGCTTCGAGATTCGCCTTCGCCTTCGCGTAAACTTGTTTGTCATGCAAGTCGATTGATGGATCGAGATCGATTTCCGGTTTGCCGACGTGCAGGAAAGAATACGGATGTCCTTTCGCTTCGAGCCGTGCCTCATCGGACGTGAGGACATCGTATGGTTTCGCCGCCACTTCGGCTGCAAATTCAGGTCGAGGGCGATATGCCCGGAAAGGTCGTATTGTCGTCATGCTCCTTGGGTCAGACCTCCTTTACCCGTTCCGGATTGAAAAACTTGTTAACCTTCAGGGCTATTTCGACCCCCACCCTCTCCTGGGCTTCCACCGTGGACCCGCCGATGTGCGGAGATACGCTAACCCGCGGATGGTTGATCAGTTCCTTTTGCACATCGGTGGGAGGTTCATTGACAAATACATCCAGTGCTGCTCCACCAACCTTGCCGCTCTTGAGTCCTTCGAGCAATGCCTGTTCATCGACAACTCCACCGCGGGAACAATTGACAAGGATGGCTCCCTTTTTTAATTGATCAATTTCTTTTTTGCCTATGGTGGGGCCGGCCTTGTCGAGCGGCACGTGTAACGTGATGAAGTCGGATTTCGCAAGCACTTTGTCTTTTGTTGTAATCTCAACCATGAAGTCCATCGGCGTAAACGGCGGATCGTAAGCAAGAACGTGCATGCCTAATCCGAGTGCCCGGCGTGCAACCTCTTTGCCGATGTTGCCAAGACCGATGATTCCGAGATATTTGCCGTAGAGCTCGATCCCGTGCGAGTATTCTTTTTTGGGCCATTTTCCCTGTCGCATTTCCATGGTGCTGATGTGCAGGTATCGGCTCAATGCCAGCATATGGCCTATGGCAAGTTCAGCGACTGAAATAGCCGACGCGCCGGGAGTATTGAACACTTTGATATTCTTGATGTCCGCGTACTTCACGTCGATGTTGTCGACTCCAACACCTCCCCGCGCAATGACCTTAAGATTCTTGCCCGCCTCAATGACCTCCTTCGTCACCTTGGTCGCGGAACGGACAATGATGCAATCATATGCTCCAATTTTTGCGACGAGTTCTTCCGGCGTAAGTTTGTTCTCACACACTTCGTGTCCGGCGTCCGTGAGAAGTTTTGCCCCTTCAGGGGAAATACCATCCGTGATGAGAATTTTCATAGGAAGCCTCGTAAATTGAATTTGTGGTAACAGACATTCGAGAGGTTGGAACGAAACACTCTGGAGAACATCGATCGTTCACTCCGTGTTACGAATGGGCTATAGTGAGCTGCGTTATCCCATCATTGAAAAAATAGGAAAATTTCCGAGAACGAGCAAATGACTTTCTCAAATTCGAATCAGGTTCCTCCTTCACTCGAAAGGTCTTCACGAATTGTGATGAATTAGTTTGCAATTATCAGTATGTTAGATGGAGATTCTTCCGTTTGTGAGTGCACCATTGTTGCCACTTTCATCAAATCACTTCCGGTCATTGAGGAGGTAACTTCCATGCCTATCCGTTCACACAATTTTTTTGCAGGTCCGGCAATTTTGCCGGTTTCTGTTCTTGAGGACACCAGGGATGCCGTGATGGATTTTGCCAATCTCGGCGTCTCAATTATGGAAATAAGTCATCGCGACAAAGCTTTTGAGAAGGTCATTCAGGATGCCCAACAGGATGCGCTGACGCTCATGGGCCTATCTGCGCAAGATTACTACGTCATTTTCGTAGGCGGCGGTGCGAGTATGCAGTTCGCAATGGTGCCGTTAAACTTCCTCCACAAGAAGGCGGATTATATCAACACGGGGGAATGGGCCTCCAAAGCAATCAAGGAAGCAAAGATGCTCGGCGAAGTCGTCGAGGCAGGCTCGTCGAAGGCAACCAATTTCAACCAATTGCCCAAGGAATTGAAGTTTTCGCCGGATGCAGACTATGTCCATATCACCACGAACAATACCATCTTTGGAACCGAATGGAAAAAGATTCCGGATGTGGGAAGTGTTCCCTATATCGCGGATATGTCGTCCGATATGCTTGGGATCAAGCGTGATTTCTCGAAGTTCAGCCTTATCTACGCGGGCGCGCAGAAAAATCTCGGTCCGGCAGGGGTCACGATGGTGGTCATCAAAAAGGCGTGGATGGAAGCCAAAGCGAAAACAAATATTCCGACGATGTTCAAATACAAGACGCATGTCGATGGCGCTTCGCTTTACAATACTCCGCCGGTGCTGCCGGTCTATGTTGTCGGTCGCACGCTCAAATGGATCCTGAAGGAAGGCGGACTCGATGCTATCCAGGCGAGGAATGAGAAGAAAGCGAAGCTCATCTATGACGTGTTCGATGCCTGGCCAAATTTCTACAAAGGAGCGGTCGTCAACAAGGAAGACCGATCACTGATGAACATTACCTGGACCATGCCAACAGCAGAAATCGAAGAAAAATTCTTGAGCGAGGCCAAGGCGAAGAAAATGCTCGGCTTGAAGGGACATCGCTCTGTGGGCGGTTGTCGCGCGTCAGTCTACAACGCCTGCCCAGTCCCATCCGTAGAAGCGCTTGCGAAGTTCATGGAGGAGTTCTACAAGGCAAACAAGTAGCAAACTCAGGTTTCAAACGAAAACCCCTTCGTTGCGTCAGCAGCGAAGGGGTTTTTTGTTTCCGTTAGAAAGGCGATTCACACCGAGCTTGTCGAGGTGTGTCCTAGGGATAGCTTATCAAAACGTTGATCTCAGGTGCCAACAAAGGGTTCGTCTCTCGAAACCCTCGAGGCGAAATTGACCCAATTTGCTATTCCGCCATCCTCCTGATGATCGTGCGGTTTTGATGGTTGCAGATTTCTTTTCCTTCCGCAGTGTAAAGAAAATCAATCCGGTTCCTGTAAAACTCCGCAATCCGTCCACGAACCATTTTCATCGTGCTGTTGAGGAAGCGGTTTTGTTCTGTGAATCCTTCACCAAGGATTCCAATTGCGGAGGGGAGCCACCGTTCGGGGAACATTCCACCGTACTGACCTCCCTGTCTAAACGTACCGATTTCCCTTTCAATCAGCTTCAACACCGCATCCTGGCCTTCCTCGGTGTGACTCGACAGATTGTTCCTGGACAACCAACCGAGGATTGCATCGCGGTTCAGAACAAGAAGTGCGGTCGAGTAGGGCGACTGATTGTTGTACAGCATCATCTGATCGATGTACACAGAATGAGCAACAATCATTTCCTCGATACCTTCCGGACTGTATTTCTCGCCATCGTGACCAATCAGGAGACTCTTTTCCCGACCAAGAACAAAAAGGAAGCCATCATTGTCGAGATAGCCAATATCGCCTGTGTAGAGCCATCCATCCCGCAATACCTCACGCGCGGCTTTCTCATTCTTCCAGTAGCCCAGCATGACGTTCTCGCCTCTGATCACGATTTCTCCTTGCTGACCGATTGGGAGTTCCTTTCCCTGGTCATCACAGATCTTGAGTTCGAGTCGGGGCAAAACAGCGCCCGACGATCCCATTTTATGTTTAAGAGGGGTATTCGCCGAGATGATCGGCGCAGCCTCCGTGAGACCGTAGCCCTGATACATCGGGATTCCGATTGCGTAGAAAAACTTCTGCAGTTCAATGTCAAGGAGGGCTCCTCCGCCGACGAAAAATTCGAGACGTCCACCAAAATTCTTGCGGATCTTGCTGAAGATCAACGCGTCATACAATACATAGAGAGGCTTCTTCCATATCTTCGAGCCCTTCCCCCTGTCCCAGCCAACGCCATTATAGTCATACGCCAGGGAGAGCGCTTTCTGAAACAGCTTTTCGACTCGTTCACCCTTTTCGCGGATCCCTTTCTCGATATTTTTTCTGAAACTCTTTGCAAGCGACGGAACGCTGAGCAGAAATGATGGCCGCGTTTCCTTGATATTTCCGGGAATATTCCTGAGGGTCTCCATCGGCGTCTTGCCAACTTGAACCGACGCCATGCTCGCTCCGCGATTCATGAGCAGATATACTCCTGCCGTGTGCGCGAAGGAATGGTCCCACGGCAAGATCAGGAGCGAACAATACGATGAAGGAATTAACAGATGATCGCACGCTTGCTGCACATTGGCTGTATAATTGTTGTGACTGAGGATGATTCCCTTTGGGTCTGCAGTCGTCCCCGACGTATAGCAAATATTGGCAGGATCGTTTCCTTGTATGGACTTCCAAGTTTTTTCGAATTCTTCCGCGTGCGAATCGAGATATTGTTCTCCACGAGTCAGGATATCGTGATAGCTCAGCACGTCTTCATCGCTCGACTCCTGTTGATCGAGCATAATGATCTTTTCGAGGTCGGCAAGATTATTCTTGATCGTGCAGACTTTCGTTGCCTGTAACCCAGAGACGATGACCATTTTGCAACCCGAGTGAGCGAGTCGGAATTCCAACTCCGGAAGTTCCTCGATCTTCACTGAAAGAGGAACATTGATAGCGCCTGTGTACAGGATACCAAGCTCGGCGATCACCCAATCGTTTCCTCCTTCCGCAATGAGTCCTATGCGGTCCCCTTTCTTGATGCCGATGCTGATCAATCCCGCCGCGAACCGGCGGACCAGCTGGTGGATTTCTTTGTAGGTCGATGATTGATAGCGGTCCGCTTTCTTTTCAAGCATCATGACATTGTTGCCATACTTCTCGACGCTCTCTTCAAACAATTGCGGAATAGTTTTCATGGTCCTTACTTGGCTTGATGGTGATCGATGACGGACGATTCAGTGATTCGTCCCGCTTGCTTTGAGGTATGGAAGGAAGGGTTCTACAAATAGTACCAAGAAATTGAAGTTGAAGCAAGAACGTAGGATGCAGGGTAGTGGACTACTTTGAATATGAAGATTGAATTATTCTCAATTTCGGAAAAATTAGTTTCTAGATGGCTTCGGGAGATTCCCCATACCGAGCAAGAAGTTCCAATTTCAGGGTTTCGTGGGCTTCGAAGAACAGTTTGGAGTATCGTTCGTAAACTTGTTTCCTGTCTTCTTCCAATGCGTCGGCGACAAGATCGCAAAGTTGGAGATGAGCAACTTGGAGATAAGACAGAATGGAAGCCGCCAGATTGAGGTTTACTTCAGGAATGCGATCATGCGGCAATTGCAAGTCGAATACTATTTTCATGGATAGATTCCTTATGGATTTGAGAAGAAGGAGAAAGGCAGGATGAAAGATAGCAAAACATTGATGGTAAAGACCAGCGTTGACTTACCCAAGTCAGAGGCTTACAGCTTTGCCAAAACAATGAACCATGATGAAGCCTACTACATTTATAAGGTAGGAGAGAATCTGAGGGCTAGGGACGCTTATAGGAGAGAAAACTGGGTAGTTTGTCGTTATCCTCGACAGGGTGAGAATGTCAGGGGGCTTACGTCTTGTGGGCCGATGTCAGGCAATTGGAATCCATTAATGACAAAGCCGCATAGAAACACAAAGGCCCAAGCTTGGGGAGAGACTTGGGCCTGCGAAGCTTCACGTTTAGGGAATGATATATTGCTTCGCTACCCTCCGTGAAATGCGGAGGGGTTCAAAGCTATCTTGGTAGTACGTTCGGGCTTTTTCTGGCAAGAGTCAACTACGGAAGCCCAGATCAGAATGTTGGCTAGTACCAAAACTGCGAATAGGAGGTGCTTGGGTTTCAAGGGATTAAACGCTAAGAAGGTCTATTCCTTCAGATTCAATTCGAGTTACGATGACTTGACTTGAAACGGCAAACTTTCCACAAATAGCACTTGCAACGGGTGCAGCGCTTTCCAAGAATTGAGAACGAAGCAGATTCTTAATGACCGGTGATCCACTGCTCGCGGCACATCCAAATGAGATCAACGTACCTTGCAGAGAGTACTACTGAGCGGGGTTTCTGCACCTTCGAAGGACGGAATAATCACGGCGGGGTTCTTCAAGCTGGTGCAACGAAGGAATCACTTTCAGTGCTTCTGATGGTCAGTCATTTCCGTGACTTGGTCTTTGCGGTGTGGTTCGTCGGGGAAAGTTTTTCTTTTATTCCGCTTGAGACGTTTTCGTAATCTTCAAAATTGTAGCCAGCCCTTGCAAGAGCTCTACGGGTAGCGTCGAGGACGAACGGCTCGCTTCGATGCGGTAAAACAGGAACCGCGGGCGCGTTACGGACCTTCTCCAGCAGTACGTCGACATCTTTTCCCGCAAGCGTCTCGCATACATCATAGGGGCCATCAGGAGATTCCTCAAGAGCATCGTGAGCGGCAAGGATGGCCCGGATCGCAGCGAGAATTGCGTGGGTTGGTGGAGGAACCATCAACGCAGTGAGAGCACCGTGATCCAAACGCAATTTTGGCAGACTGGGAAATGGTTCTCCCCCTTTGACTTTTTGGGCAGCGGGGAATAGAATCCTTTCTTCAAGACCGATGTGCCTCAAGAGACCCGCGCGAAACTCTCCGTACGCCTTCATTTCAAATTCACCAGACTTCTCCGTGGCGCGGTTCAGCAGACCTTCTATTCGCCTATGGTCCGATTCAAAGTACTCGTAGAGTTTGCCGTGCATATAACCCTCTCCCTTCCCTCATTGACAGTAATCATTATTTCGACAGTATATATATAGAACAGCGGACAGACGCCCTGTCGTTCCGCCTTCATCGCAGACCCTCATTGTGCTTCTTTCTTGCAAGCAGCACAAGATCTTTTGAAGTGGTCGGAGAATAGTCCTCCAATCCAATGCTCCCCAAGAGCTTTATGTCCCCGAACTGTGAGCTCAACATCATCGCGCTCAATTCGGCAGAGCGGATCGGTCTTAGCTGAACGGATTGCAGGTTTTGCCGTACAATACCGGCATCTCTCGCGATGGTCAACACATTGAATGTGAGAAGATGGTCCGTATAGTCGTAAAACCGGATGAAGGTCTTGTCATCGACCTCCTTGATGCTTTGTATCCGTTCTTTGCTGGCCAGGATGCGATCATAGTTCAGGTTCTGCACGAAGAGAATTCCATCTGGATTCAGAATCGAAGCGAAGCAGTCGAGCGAGGACCGGATTTCCTCATCAGACAGAAGATGTGCCAGAGAATTGCCCATAGCAAATACTGCGTCAAATCTCAGCCCTTCGATGCGATTGAGGTCACTGAAACTCGACAGCACGGCATTGATATTCAGATTGAGCTCGTGTGCGTGTTTCTGAACTTCCGCGATCATCGCCGGTGAGACATCGATCGCCATCACCTGCACTCCAAGCTGGGCAAGGAGGAGCGAATGAAACCCGGTGCCGCATCCTGCGTCAAGCGCCGTGCGGATTTTGTATTTCTCGACAAGGAGCCGAAAGAATGGCTTTTCATGAACAAACCGTTTTTGAAATCCAGTCATCGTGTCATAGTCGGGCGCAAGTGCATCATAAAACTCCGCGATCGTCAGTAGTGTGTCTGGCTCGACGTCATTCGTTGGGATCATAGGCAGGTACTTGTCCGCGAAAATGTTGATAAAGTGGCGAATCGATCTGCGGGATCCGTCGTGCATATTCTGCTTTGGAAATATTGTTTTGCCAGTGACCCGAAAGCATCGCCAGCCCCGTGACGGCGATAAACACTCCCGTGACAAGGGTCCCGAATACCCAGGTGGGGATGGGTTCAGTCTTTTTTGTCAGACGCACATCGAGGGTATTTTTCACCGGACACACGGCAATGCATTCGAGGCAGCTCATGCATTCGTCACTCCAGACTCTCGTTGCTGTGTGCACGTTGATCCCCGCGGGGCAGGCCTTCGTGCAAAGTTCGCAATCAATGCACGTTGATTTCTGCCGCGTGATTTTCAATGGACTCAAAAGGCTGACAACGCCGAGAAATGCGCCATACGGGCAGAGATAGCGGCACCAGAAATTCTTGACAAAGACGGAAAGCAGGGCAAGTGAAAGGATGGTCCAGACGGCAAGGGATGATATGTTTGCGAAGAAAAGAAACATCTTCACGTCCGCCACCTTATTATAGGGGCTGTAGATGAACGACCGTAGAGAATCCACGTCCATTTGCCATATTGAATACACAAAAAATGCCATCAAGACATACTTGAGAGAACGAAGCGGATAGTCGAGCCACTTTGGGGCGGCAATATTTCTCTTGAAGAGTTTCTGGCCAAAACGCCAAAGTGACTCACTGATTGTTCCGATCGGACAAAGCCAGCTGCAAAACGCCTTCTTGAGCAACATTCCAACAAACAAGATCGCGAGAAAGATGAAGAGGCCCGAGGGATGCACCTCGTTGATGACTCCCGTCTGCAACCAGTATTTCAGACTGATCAACGAGCTTATCGGAAGGAAGCCTTCCACTCCGGGAGGGCGCGTATGGAATGCGGCGACACCTGCGGATCGCCCCCAGGAGACGAAGAGGTAGAACTCGACTCCAATCCACAAGCACAGGAGCCCGAATGCCAGTTGCACGCCAGTTCGCACGAATTGCGAGTCTTCCCGGGACCGCCAAAGGATCCGTCGTAGCCAGTTCTTCTCGGTGGAAAAGTCAATTCTCTTCCTCCGCAAATCGGGCGGAATTCTCTTTGTCGTTCTCAGTCTCCTAGTAGGGACGTTTTGTGTCCACTTGTCTGCAACAGTCTCCACAAATGATTTTGATGTTGAGATCCCGCCGCCGATTTCGCACACTGTATCGGGGTCAACATGCTCGTTGATTACCGGTTGAATCATTTCTCCAGTTCTCATTGTTGACATCCTCGAAGTTTTTCTAACGCATTTTATACAGACTATTTAGTCTGAAATATCAACAAAAAAAATCAATCAACGAGAAGTCGGAATTCCGGTTTCTTCATTTCTTTGGCAATTTGCGCGATATTTTTGTTGACAAGCATGCTGTAAATTCCGTCTCTGAGTCCCCCCCACTTTTCGTGAACTGCGCATGGATTCTTCCCTGTGCACTCCGGGAACCCCATCACGCATTTGGTCATGAAGTCATTTCCGTCGATCGCGTCGACGATGTGGTAGAGGGTAATCTCCTGCGCCGGCATCCCCAGGGAAAATCCGCCTGTCGGACCTTTCTGTGAGTTGAGCAATCCCTTGTATGTAAGGTTCTGGAGTATCTTTCCCAAAAAATGATATGGGATGTTGAGCTTTTTCGTCAGTTCCTTGATCGTCGTCATCTTGCCTGCCGGTTTGAGAGCGAGGTATGACGTCGCCTGGAGCGCGTACTCGCATTGTCGGCTAAAAATTATGCTCATGGTTTATTCAGACTTACTTGTCTTAAATTAGCATGATTGTAGCAATTTGTCAAGCCAAAAATAACGGTGTAACTGATGATGAGGCATTTGCAAATCGCCATCCGTCTCCGTCTGGTTTGGCGAAGACACTGGAAGCACTGAGCGCTTTGGTTTGCTTTCTCGTCAACCCGCTTGAAGGGATAGAGGAAGGATGAGGAGATTACGACTTTTTTTCTTTTTCGTGTTCGAGGTTCCTGAGGTGAGATATGTCCCTGCCTATACAGCGGTATCCGGCAAGTGTTCCAGCCTCATCAAAGAAAGGCTTGCCTGATGTCTCAAACACGACGGGATGACCATCTTTATGTCTGCAAACGTGTTCGAGCGAGACAATCGGCTTTTGACCCGCGACAGCGTCACGGAAGATTGAAGAGATCCTTTCCATCTCGTACGGCATCAGGAAATCGAGGAATGATTTTCCACTGAACTCCACCGGCTCGTAACCTAGGAGCTCTATCACCTTGCCACTGGTAAACCTATAGATTCCGTTCGGATAGAGTTCCCAAATCCATTCCTCAATCGTCTCCACGATATCCGCGTTGCGATCCCGATTTTCCTTCAGACCCTGTTCAATTTTCTTTTCTTCCGTGATGTCCTGGATCGTCGCGAAAACGGACACCTTACCATCTGAGCCACGTATGGGCGTATTGACGATCGAGAACCAACGGCCATCTCTTGGACAACACTCTTCCCAGCTTATAATTTCTCCCGAAAACGCTTTCTCGTTGATGCACGTCGGACAGATTCCTTCCATCTCACGAAAAAACTCCCTGCTGTCTTCTCCTATCGCATTTTTCCCCGCCACCTTGATGAATTGAGCATTCAAAAATTCAATCCGGTGGTCCGCGCCACACACCAGCAGCATTCCATCGAACGTATCGATCATCGTCCGGTAGTGAAATTCGGATTCGCGGACCGATTCTTCGATCATCTTACGTTCGCTAATATCCTCCACCAATCCGTCGTATCCTACCAGCGCTCCGTTCGGATCGCGGCGCGGGACAATCGTATTCCGAACCCACCGAATCGATCCATTTTTGTGAATGATGCGGTGTTCGAGAGGTCTTGTGGATTCTCCACGCATCCGCTTTTCAGCTTCTTCGGTCACAAGGATCCTGTCGTCCGGATAGACCATGGTATACCAAAGAAATGGATCTGCAACGTGGTCCTCCGGGCTGTAGCCGGTAACCGCAAGGCAACCCGCGCCGTGGGAGGTTGAAGTAGCGCGCCCATCCACAATCGAAACGGAAAAGACATAATCTGTCACCGACGCCAGCAGCCGCCTGTATCGCTCTTCACTCCCTTGCAAGGCATCGAGGATTCGCCGTCGTTCCGTAATATCCATGAGAGTCCCGAACATCCTGATCACGTCTCCGGCATCGTCCAAGGCCACCTGACCGATTCCTAAAAGATGCTTCACCGAATGGCCAACCGTGATCTTGAATTCCAATTCAAATGGAGCACATTCGCGCAGAGCGGAAACAATAGTCCTTTCCACCCGGATTTTGTCTTCCGGATGGACGGCGCGTATGAGCTCATCAATGGATGGCTTGTTAATCGTCGGATCAAGTCCAAGAATGCGAAATGTCTCCTCCGACCATTTCGATAGACCGGTGTGGACATCGAAATCGTAGCTCCCGAGGTGCGCCAGTCGTTGGGCCTCAGCAAGCCTCATTTCACTATGGCGGAGCTGCTCTTCGATGCGCTGGTGTTCGGTGATGACAAGATTCAGGCGGACATTGCTGTCCTCCATTGGATTCTTCCGAACGGAACCACCGACAATCACACTCGGATGGCAGAGGACCACTTCTTTCACCGTCTCCGGATGGAACTTCTGAAGATCGTACTGGCAAATTCCCAAAGCAGGATACTGTGGGAAAAAGTAATTGAGCATCGCCTCAAGATCATTGAGCCGCTCGATTCCCCCATCCCTCGCCAACAGCCAGCTCATCTCGCTCGCAACGCGCAAAGCTGCAAATCCATCTGCAATTGCGGCTTCCGCAGATTCCTTGAGCAACCGGATCAAGAACTCCGGATCGAAATAGCCCCTTTTTCTGACCTCAATCACCAACGATTTTGCTTCCAGTGCGCTGTTGACTTCGATGCCCTCCGCCGTAAGTTTTCCGAGAATTGCTGTCGGCATGATATCGTCAACCAGGTAGAGGCAGCGTTCGCCACGTTCCAATCCCGTGCGAAGAAATGGTGTTATGACATCAAACTGTTCGCGTTCGCTGGAAAACAACAAGGCGAGATGCTCGTGGACCGCGAGATGTTCAACTGTTTCCAATATCGCTTGAGAGGCGTCTGTTGTCATACTATTGTTCGGTGGTCTTATGCAATCATACCATTACATATTCAACGAAGGAGCGGAAACACAAGTTTCTTTGGGGCATTTCGGTAAGAAGAGTGCACTGAACAACAGGGATGTATTCGGTACTCCCATCGCTGGGGACGGACTTGGAGGATGGCCATGTTCAGTCTCCCTTGCTCGCCGAGGGTTGTTGAATCAGATCAAGTAAAATGTACTGGAAGTCGTCGCTAAATCAAAGTCTCGAAATCACGGTGATTCGAAAACTATCTATTTGATGGCTGTATTCTACATCTAATGTCACAATTGAGAATGACGCAATGATCGAGGATTACCCCCATTCGACACACTCCAATGCTTCTCTTCGATGTACTTCACGCATTCGCTGTTCCAATGATATTCATAATGCGTGGAAAACTGTCAGTCCCCAAGTTCTCGTCCTACACAATGTCAATATTTGATGGGGGCACGGAAATCGGCATAACCAAATCCGAGTGGGTTTCAACTTTAATCGTAGTCGACATACACTCTGCAGGCGCCGACAACGAGGTTGACGTGGAGAGATATTTTTCCGTACCTTGTGCGTCGGTTTGGAAGAGCAGCTATTCAAATACGCTTGTTGCTTTTTGAAAGCTTCAGCCATATTCTCACCGGAATGAAGGACTTGAGGATCATGCCATGGAAGACGCCCTGTTAATAGACAGACTTCAATTCGCGTTTACTATAACGTATCACTATATCTTCCCCCAGTTGACCATGGGGCTCGGGCTCCTGATTGTCATCATGAAGGGAATTGCACTTCGGCGCAACGACGAACGATTCAACAACGCCGCGCGGTTTTGGGCAAAGATCTTCGCTATTAATTTCGCTGTCGGCGTCGTAACGGGTATTCCGATGGAATTTCAGTTTGGGACCAATTGGGCTAGGTTTTCCACATTTGCGGGAGGAGTGATCGGGCAGACGCTTGCTATGGAAGGCGTGTTTGCGTTTTTCCTCGAATCCAGCTTTCTCGGACTTTTTCTGTACGGAGAGAAACGATTGGGACAAAAAGGGCACTTCGTCGCAGCGTTTCTTGTTTTCATTGGTTCCTGGATTTCGGGATACCTCATTGTTGCGACGAATGCCTGGATGCAGCATCCCGTTGCATATGCTCTTGTCAATGGCTCGGTTCAGCTCAACGATTTCTGGGGCCTGATTATGAACCCGTGGGCGATCTGGCAGTACACCCATACGATAATCGGCGCGGTCGTCACCGCATCATTCGTTGTTGCCTCGGTTGGAGCATATTATCTTCTCGCCGGACGGGATTCAGAATACGGTAGGATTTTTGTCCGAATTGGAATCATTGCTGGTGTTCTCGCGTCAATCCTGGTTGCTTTTCCCACTGGCGATGCGCAAGTGAATAATGTATACGAATATCAGCCTGTTGCATTCGCAGGCATGGAAGGCGTTTTTGAAACCAAGGAAGGGGCAGAACTCGTTATCCTTGGCCAACCTGACATGGAAAAGATGGGCATTGACAATCCCATTCATATCCCAAAACTCTTGAGCTTCCTTACCCACTACAGCTGGAATGCCGAGATCAAAGGTCTGCCTGCCTTCCCCAAAGACACATGGCCAACAAACATCCCGCTGCTTTATTTTTCGTACCACGTCATGGTTGGCCTCGGCACAATCTTCATCGCCATCTTGGTAATCAGCGTACTGCTCCTTTGGAAGGACAAGCTGTTCTCCTCCCGTTGGATGCTGTGGATCCTGATGTTGAGTTTTCCATTTCCCTATATTGCGAACACCGCGGGGTGGATGACGGCTGAGCTTGGACGCCAACCCTGGCTTGTCTACAACCTCATGCGGACGGCTGCAGGGTCATCACCGACAGTCTCGGCAGGAAACGGCCTGTTCACGTTACTTGGGTTTTTGGGCATGTATTTCGTAATCGGCGTTCTTTTCCTTTTCCTCGTGATCAAGCTGATCAATGAGGGACCTGAAGTAGCAACCAAAAGCCATTGACGATAAAATCATTTGACTAGGAAAGACGATGGAAACGCTCTGGTTCATGGTCATCGCATTTATGCTGGCAATGTACGTCGTTCTCGACGGGTTCGATATTGGAGCCGGCATCATCCACTTGTTCGCAGGCAAGACCGAAAGCGAACGTCGTACCATTATTCGATCGATCGGACCCGTTTGGGACGGCAACGAGGTGTGGCTCATCGCCGCCGGAGGTTCGCTCTACATGGCGTTCCCGCTCTTGTATGCCTCGAGTTTCAGCGGATTCTATCTCCCCCTTATTATTGTCCTGTGGTTGTTGATGTTGCGCGGTCTTGGAATTGAGTTTCGCCTATCTGTTCGTCATCCTTTGTGGGTCCGATTCTGGGATGTCACATTCTCTTTCGCCAGCATTCTCCTCGCTATTTTCTTCGGTGCTGCCCTTGGTAATGTGGTGCGAGGCGTCCCGCTGAATTCAGACGGCTACTTTTTTGAGCCGCTGTGGACAACCTTTACTATTGTGCCCGAGGCGGGAATTCTCGATTGGTTTACTGTTGTTATGGGATTGGTTGCTTTTTTCACGCTCACCGTTCACGGCAGCAACTATGTCGCGATGAAAACAGAAGGAGACATTCAGAATCGTGCCCGTTCCGTCGCATTCATGGCGTGGTGGGGTGTTCTTGTGTGTTCCATCGTTGCACTGATTGCAGCATCCTTCATCCGGCCCCAGATTTGGGACAACTTCTCGAATCACCCCTGGGGGTATGTCTTCGTTGCCATCGGGGTTGTCGGGACATCAGGAATGATGTACCACAATCGACGAAAACAGGATTTTCTGGCGTTCCTTTCATCTTCGGCCTTCATCGTTGGAATGTTGGCGAGCACAGCATTCGGCCTGTACCCATACGTCCTTCCTGCCTCGACCGACCCAAAATACAGTCTCACAATTTATAATACTGCCGCTCAACACTACGGACTGACTGTCGGGATCACGTGGTGGATTTTCGGTATGATCCTGACAATAGGGTACTTTGTGTTTGTCTATCGATCGTTTCGTGGGAAAGTGAGTGCAGACATCTATTGAAAACCACAGATCACCAACACGAGCCTGAGAGTCCAGACCTCGCACTCATCCGGAGAGCTCAGGACGGTGACGAGCGCGCGTTTGCCCGACTCGTGAAAGACTATGAATCGATCGTGTACAGCTTTGCGTATAAATTGTGCCACGACAAGGAGAAGGCAGAAGAGACCTGGCAGGATACATTCGTAAACGTCTTCCGCAAGCTGAAGCAGTTTGACGGAAAGTCGAAATTCACAACCTGGCTCTATTCGATCGTTGTGAACAATTGCTTGATGAAGCACAGGCGCAGCAAGCTGGAACAGGCGACAGTCCACATCGATGCCCCCGAGGGATTTCACGAAGATCCTGTCAAGGATTCCGAGGGACACGTTGTCCAGACAATTGCTTCTTGGAAGGACACTCCCATCGACTCGTTGATGAACAAGGAACTGCGATCGCGATTGGATGGCGCGATCAAGAAGCTGCCGGTGGACTATAGAGTGGTGTTTATTCTGCGTGATGTCGAGGGCCAATCGGCAGAAGAAGTCTCCAAGATGCTCAAGTTGTCTGTCCCCGCAGTGAAATCGCGGCTGCGGCGGGCGAGAGTATTCCTCCGCGAACAACTCAACGAGTACATGACGACATGAATCTCAAGAAAATTGACTGCCTCGACGTGGCGAAGCACGTTTGCGGAGACCTTGACGAACACATCAACTCCCCCGAATGCAAGGCCATCAAGAAACATCTTCAGTCGTGTCCGAATTGTACCGCCTATCTCGACAGTCTGAAGAAGACCGTCCTGATATATCAACACATCCCCAATCCCCGTTTTCCAAAGCGATCAAGGAAGAAGCTTTTTGCCAAGCTGAAAATAAAAGGTTAGGCACAAGACCCTTTCCTCGCCAATGATCTCCTGAGTAAAGTGAGGCTCAACTTAATACCAATACAACCGAAAGCTTTTGGGCTTTGCTCAAACGCGGTGTTTATGGCATCTATCATCATGTTTCCAGAA
>JADGQA010000146.1 GCA_017882185.1 Bacteroidota bacterium | reverse complement strand
ATCTTTCAACGCGAAGGGTTTTCCATCACTGAGGCTGAAGGACAAGCCGACTTTCAGCCTCCCCGGGAACTCCATAACGACGGCTTTGGTGACCAAGAAGACAAGGCTCCGGACATTTACGCTTACGATCCAAAAACCAAGTTCCATATTCTTGGGGAGGCAAAGACCGGTACGAACGATTTGGAGACAGACCACGCACTCACGCAATACAATGTGTTCCTCGACCAGGAAGACAGAAGGACCGGGAGGCGTTCAAAGCTCTACGTGATTCTTCCGTCAATGAAGATCCCCGAATTCAACACATTGATAACGCACTACATCCACCGGGAATACTGGCAACATTTAGTTTTGGTGAGTTCGGTTCGCTGGAAGGAATAGTCAGGCGGGACGCAATCTTGCGAATTTTACCATTAGGCTCTTCAGTCCGAAGTCATCAAATTGCACGACGGCTTTGCGAGCATCTCCTTTTCCACTGATTGCAACAACTTTTCCCCTTCCGAACATTTCATGCTTGACGATTGCACCTTGGCGCAGATCAACTGATTCCTGTGATTCTGACTCATAGTCCGGCAAGAAATCCCGGTGATAATGATCTTCCTCGACAATTCGCTGCACCGTTGGGCGATCCGTCACTCGCCTTGTGCCGTTCGCCCGGTCACTAGCAAGAGTCTCCAAAGACTTGCTCCGCCTTTCAGCAATATTTTCTGTTCCGATCTCTGTGAGAAACCTCGATTGATTCAGATAGGCCGGGTCTCCGAACCGGTATCGCATGCGCGCGTATGTCAAATAGAGCTTTTTCTCCGCCCGCGTGATACCTACATAGAAAAGCCGCCGCTCTTCCTCGAGGTCGGAATTCTCGATTGCGCTGGAATAAAACGGCAAAAGGCCCTCCTCAATTCCCGCAATGACGATGACCGGAAATTCCAGTCCTTTCGAGGAATGCAGGGTCATAAGTGTGACGACATTCCGTGTCCCCTCATATGAATCGATATCAGAAACGAGTGAGACTTCCTCGAGGAATTGTTCCAGCGTACCATCGGGACGAAGAGCGGCGAACTCCGATATTGCGGACAAGAGCTCCTGAACATTCTCCCACCGGGCCATTGATTCATTAGTACGCTCTTCTTTGAAGATTGTCAGGATTCCCAACTCGTCCACAAGAGATCGCACAAACTCGCTCATTGAAATCTCAGATCGCATCGTCCGGTGTTTTTCGATGAACTCAATAAACTCGGACAATGACTTTTTACCTCGATCTGGCAAGTCAGATATCTTTTCCAACTTCTTGAGCGCATCAAAAAGTCCTATCCCTTGAGACAAAGCAAATGACTGGAGACGATTCAGCGATGTCTCTCCGATGCCGCGTGGAGGATAATTGATGATGCGATTGAGGCTTTCTTCGTCCTTTGGATTGACGATTACCCGTAGGTAGGCCAGAACGTCCTTGATTTCTTTCCGCTCATAAAATCGGATCCCTCCTACTATTGTATACGGAATTCCATTTCTGCGGAGAGCGTCTTCCAAAGACCGCGACTGAGCATTGGTTCGATAGAGGACTGCAAAGTCTTTGAGATCGAGTTTCTTTTCTGTAATCTCCATCTGTATGAGATCCACAATCTCACGCCCCTCATCCCTGTCATCAGAACACTCCACGGCCGTCACCACTTCACCCTGTTCATTCGAAGTCCACAGCTTCTTATGGATTTGTTCGCGATTGCAGTGGATCAATCTGTCAGCAGCCGCGAGAATTGTCTTGGTTGACCGATAGTTCTGTTCAAGTCGAAATGTCTGGCAATCTGCGAAATCCTTCGAGAAATCAAGGATATTGCGAATATCGGCGCCACGAAAAGAATAGATGCTCTGAGCATCATCGCCGACGACGCAGATATTTTTTTGTCTGGCAGAAAGCTGCTTCGTTACGACATATTGAGCGTGATTCGTATCCTGAAACTCATCCACCAGAATGAATTTGAAGCGGTATTGATACCGTTCGAGCAGATCAGGTTTCTTCTGAAATAGACGGATAGGGTTGACGAGCAAGTCGTCGAAGTCCATTGAATTGTTCTGCAACAATTGTTTCTGGTACCCTTCATAAATGAGGGCCACTTTCTCATCGAAGAGCTCCTTCGCCATCTCCGAATATTGCTGGGGGGTAATCAATTGATTCTTTGCGGTACTTATTCTTGCGCGAACAGCATTTGGATTGAATTGGTCCTTGGAAAGATTGAGGCGCTCCATGACTCTTTTGATAAGCTGCAGTGAGTCATCCGAGTCGTAAATTGTAAACGATCGAGAATACCCTAGCGTTTCTGCCTCTTTCCTCAGAATCCGCGCAAAAATCGAATGAAAGGTACCCATCCATATCGCATTCGCTTTCTCGCCAACAAGCTTGATAATGCGCGATTTCATCTCATTCGCAGCTTTGTTTGTAAACGTAAGGGCGAGAATCTGATGGGGCGGGACACCGCAATCGACCAAATAGGCAATTCGGTAGGTCAGAACCCGTGTTTTGCCGCTCCCTGCGCCGGCAATGATCATTATTGGGCCATTTGCTGCCTTCACAGCCGCCTGCTGAACCGGATTCAATTGTCCAAGAAACGACATGAAGAGGATTGCCCGCTAAGTGAGAAGTGATCGATGTCTAAAAATGGTAAGAAGAAATTGTCAGGCAGGCAAGAACAACCCTATGCCACTCCTCATTGAGCTGAAAAATGACTTGACACGAGAATGATACTATGAAGAATGGAGCAATCGGTAGACCACGAGGATGGGGACAGAGACGCTAGATGAGCAGTGCCCCTTCCAGACGAAGGAGAAACTCTTTGGTCTTGATGCCGGCACCATAACCGACAAGACTATCGTTGCTGCCGATGACACGATGACAAGGAATCACGATGGGCAAGGGGTTTGCACCATTCGCGCGGCCAACAGTTTGAAATGCACCCGGGACTCCGACACGTTTCGCCAGATCTTTGTACGTAATGGTAGTCCCGTACCGGATCCTCCGAAGTTGCGTCCACACTTCCTTCTGGAAACCTGTGCCTATTGGATCAAGCCTGCTGTGGAATCTCACCAATTTGCGGTCAAAATACCTGTTGAGCTCGTCTATGATCTGTTTGTTCTTCGATATCACTTCTGCAATTTCCGCACCGTTACAGTGTCTTTGAATCCAGCTGAGCAACTCCTTCTTGCCTTGGGCGGGAATACTAATCTTGCAGACCCCCCGATCTGAAGAAGCAACATAGATCGTACCGATTTTCGAATTGAATGAAGTCCAATAGATTTTTTTCATGACAACGTCATTTCATGAAAAAACATGTTCGAGAGAATATTGTCTTCTTCTGTGGTGTCAACAAATGGAACGAATCGCCATAACGATTTTCTGCAATGGATACAATTGCCATGCAATGGTTGAAAAACGAGAATGTTGAATCAGGAGATAATCGCTTCTAGAATCACCGGTATTTCGAGGCTCCATTGGGGAGTAGTTGCAATCCCGGAAGGAGGTCTCAGAAAAAAGCTCTGGCTTCTGCACGAGCCAAATGAACTGGTGGTCTGCCTCCTTCACTCCGGCCATTATATTGAAGCGAAACCTGCATATTTTGGTTAATTCTATAATCAAAAGCAAGTTGCCACAAGTAGTTTTTTCCAATTGCGCTTCCATTGGTGAGTTCAAAGGGAATGCCACGAATGGGATCGGAATGAACATTACTTACTGCCACTTCCTCTCGACTAAACTCGGAACGCAGCTGCCCGGCACCAGGAAGGCCATAAGTAACTCTAATTCCCTGCCCATTTATATCGGCCGTTGTATTCCCCAAATTGAAATTGTCGACCGATCGTGACACGGAGAAATTGAAGCCAATTTCCCACTGAATTTCAGGTCTATACGAAAAATCAGAAGTGAGGGAGTTGGAAGTTATGTCCCTCTCGCGCGACGAAGGTAGGCTCGAGCTTACCCTGTCAAGCTTACTCATGATATCAGTTTGATTCCCAATTTCGACACCCAGTTGGGACCGAACACGAATAGACTGTTCCCTTAACAAACTTCTTTCACCTGAAGACACAAGCTGAACAAATCCATTGGTTTGATTATGACGGAATCGGAAAGACAATGTGGGATCGTTTTCAAAGACAAAGAGATCCTGTTGAATCTGGTTCGAACCAGAAATGGTGGTGCTGTCATTTTGGAAGTATCTAAGATTCAACAGATAAATATGTTTCGTAGTAGGATCGCTGCTGTTTTCCTCTACACGCACATATGTTTCAGTAGACAACGCTTTCAACGCTCGTTCCCAGAATGTCGACACATTTCGAAGGATTCTTGCTGGCTGAATTCGCAGGCGCATACTCGACTTTAAGTTGACAACTGGATAGAGTCTTTCACTTGGAACGTATATGACAACATAATCCCCGTCGTATTTCGTGAGTTGGAATTCATTATCATCCGCTATACCGTTGCCGTTTAGGTCGCCGGCATATATGTAGTTGCCCGTTCCCTTGGGAACTCTCAAGTATACGCGTTCCAACCGCGAAGATCTCTGGCTGTCAAACTCATAGTAAAGATCCGATTCGACCGCACGATCCAGTGGGGCATATCGTGACTGTGATCGAACAAGGATAAAATCACCGTCGGTATTTCCGTGCCTCCTGAACTCTTCCGAAAAAGAAACCGATCGAATCTTGAACGACAAAGAACTGGAAAGGTTTCTCCATTCTGAGAGTTGCCACGTGTATAGTTGGTTCAAGGATCGCGACGCTCGGCTTAATCTTCCCGCATTGGAACTGTCCTCGATGCGAGACTGAATTTCCACTGAACCTGACATCGGTCCCAGAATGCTCACTCCGAGACGAGGTGCTACCTGGACAATTCTGAAAGCTCCTTGAGCAAGCGAGTCCTTCGTGAGTCCGAAAACACTCCTGTTTTCGCTTTCCACACCGATGCTTGGAGTCACATTCACGAGTCGGTATTCTGTCGTAGCATGCTGTCGCAACCACGTCGAATTCTGCTGACCAGCATAGTCGTCATTAGAGATGTTTTCAAAGTTGTATTGAAACGCAGGCAATGTCGAGTCCTTGAGGGCTACTTCCCCATGAGTCCTTAACGACTTCGTTTCTCTCGCTCGGTCGAGCAATCCATATCCACCGCCAATACTCAGATGAGGCATGGGTATATAAGTAAGCGCCCCTTCCCGAATCTCCTCGTTGGAATTTGTCTGATTCGTGAGGTTCCAGTCTCGACTGAACTCTACATCATTGAATCGATCGAGTGGTGCGAATGCCCTGTCCACGTATCGGTCCGAGAGTTCGAACCTTAATTCACCAAAATTTCGATCGAACAACATCAGTTCTTTTGGTTTGAATTGTATCGTAAATTTCATCGCGCCGCCGGAGTTGCTCTGTATATCTGGAGGCGAGAATCGATTCTGATCGAACCGGGTTGCTGCGTATTCCCCGGAAAGACTAAGATCGGGAGTCACCGCATAGCTTCCATTGAAATCGACGCTTCGATGGAGTTGTGGCATCGGTAGGAGTTGGATGGGGAGATAGTTACCCTGTCCGATTCCGGCAAATGAATATTGACCGCTCGCCACTCTCGTGTAGCCTGCCGAATCAGGCGGCATGGCTTGAACGGAGGAAAAGGTAACAGAATAGAATGCATTAAGGTCTCCTGGAGCATAGATCAGGATATGATAGGTCTTCCCGTTTATTACAGAATCTCGTTGCACATATTGGCCCTTCGCTACGCCAACGGAATCGACGCCAACATACTTGATACCAGGAAGCGACGCCAGCAATTGTTTGGATCCGCTATGACGCAACACTTCTCGTGATGGATCATCAAGAGTAAAATCAATCGGCGAATCGGGATCGTCTGCTTCTTGTGAGACTATCGCGTTGAACCTGAGCTTGTTGTTCCACGCGGTCTCTCCTGTCGTCACGGCAATAAGATTACGAGTGTACTGCTGGTCAGAATACTCAAAGTCAACTGTAATGCGCGACGCACTGGTAATCATCCGACGATTCGTGAACACGACATCACCACTCGCATACTCTATTGTGTAGTCATTGAGTTCCCCCCGCGTCATAAGTTCGCCGTTGAGATAGATACGTTCTGTACCAGCCACGACGACAATCTGCGGTTCTCCATTGTTTCCGGTGAGACGGAACGGTCCCTGATTTCCATCAAGACCCTGGAAGTACTTTGTGGCAAACTTGCCGCGCGCCGTCGCCGCAGTCAGAGTACCAGAGGCAGAGAGATTTCCCGGAAGAAGGTTCTCAAAGAGAGCGGAGCCACTGGCTCCTTGTAGTTTCCTGGAGAGTCGTCCAAATTCCCCTCCCTGATTCTCACTCACGGCAAGATTGAAATCACCGAGTGTGGCTCCAAAATGTTTGCTTTGGAGATTGACAAAAACTTTGTCGACTTCCCGTAGAGTCTGTGTCGTCCCTTCAGGTTGAATTGGAGAGTTCTCATCAGTGAGCGCAGCCGTGACATTGATTTCCTTCGAAAGCGCACCGTTCAATTGCATCCTGAAGCCCGAATTCAGTGTGAGGTCTTGGTTCGAACCTATGGTGAAACCACGCATGAGCGTTCCGCTTTTCTGGAATCCTTTGCCGAAGAATTCATTTGGCTCAAAGCGGAGACCCGACCCACTCACACTTATTTTCTTCAAACCGGCAGAATCGTTCCTGATGACCAATTCCCTGAGCGCATACTCTTTCTTGAAGGAGAATGGGAGCGGAAGATACCGAACAACAAGCCGATGATGTACCGTGTCAGAAACGAGTGGCGCCATCCGACTCCTATATAGAGAGATGATTCCGAGATCGTAGTTGATCTCATAGTCTTTATGCCTCGTTAGAAGAACAAGTGAATCGACCCAAATCATCTCACTGTTCTGAGTGATATATCCACGCGACAATTGATAAGACGTATCATTCGGAATGACTGGAATGCTGACTGTTGTTGCGACAGAAATTGATTGCTGAGGAATCGATCGTCCTTGCCAGGCTAGAAGCGGGCTTGGAAAGAAAAGCAGAAGCAGTATGATGCGGTAATGATGCTTGATGTCGGTCATGATGGATTTGTGGAATCCGGCGAATGTAACGCAGTATCATGAGCTCATCAAGCGACCTCTATGCTGGTTGACGTTGAAGTAGGTGACAAGTGCAGAAAATCCACTTAGGAGAATGTACCGGGGTAAGTCACAAAAATCAAGGTAGTTCCAGAATGTCAAGTCACTCCCCTTCTTGCCTCGAGGATGTTTGCGCATCATGAGTAGGCGACGGCATATTCGCAGCGGGTTCAACGCACGACACGATGAATATTGTCTTCATGGTCGAGGCACTCTTGTCTTATCGACACGCTGTTCGCGAAAAAGGATTGCCGATGGAATGCTTTTGAGAGCATTGTGCGAGCATGAGGCTCATTTCAATTTGAGTTTGTCCAGTTTTGGCTTGATGACGAATCGACAATATGGTGCGTTGGCATTGTTGTCGTAATACTTTTGGTGGTAGTTTTCAGCCTTGTAAAAACGGATGAGAGGGACAACCTGAGTTACGATTGGACCTTTGAACATCTTCTGGGCGGCCATCGATTTCTCGGCCAAGCTTCGTTGACTTTCGTCGGTGAAGAAAATGACTGAACGGTATTGAGTTCCTTCATCCGCACCTTGACGATTCAGAGTAGTAGGATCATGACATTCCCAGAACACATTCAGAAGGTTCTCATAACTGATCTTGGACGAATCAAATGTAATTTCTGCCACTTCGGCGTAACCGGATTTTCCTGTACAAACCTCCTCGTACGTCGGATTCGGTTTGCTCCCTCCTGCATATCCCGGCATTACAGACTTTACGCCATCAAGCCGTTCGAAGACAGCCTCTGTGCACCAGAAACATCCCGCTCCAAAAACCGCTGTCTCATTCTTCTCCATTTTGATATCCTTTTGTTGATGTACGTCTATCGACGAAAATACAACGATGGCTATGAATATTGATTTGCCCGTGTCAAGCATGGATACCATCCCCTCCACAAATGGATCGTTGATTAAGACTTGAATCAAAAGTTATCAGAAATTCAGCAAAAATCAATTTCGCCTGGTTAACGTAGTCATGGTCACGTGCGATATCTTGAGATCTCTCTACGTGGTGCCAAAGAGAGTTTTGTATGATCTGTTTGATGAGACATCTCGGTTAGAAATGAAAAACCTCAGTATGCAGGAGCGGCTTAAAGGGCTGATTGCTGCCAGCAATGAGGAATTCACCCGTTGGTTCCAGTTCGGCGCTTTCAACCCAATCTTCCGTATCCACGGCGGCGGTTCGAGAGAGCTGTACGGCGA
>JADGQA010000145.1 GCA_017882185.1 Bacteroidota bacterium | reverse complement strand
CCATACAAATAGCCTGGTAAGTTTATCGAATTGAGTCTATCGGTTAGTTTGGTTATATCTTTTCAACAACACATGCAGTACCGTACGCGAGAACTTCGGTGACGCCTCCCATGATTTCGGTTGCGTCGTAACGGAAAGCAAGGACGGAATTTGCTCCGAGCTGCTGGGCATGCTGTAACATGATTTCAAAAGCATCCCGGCGCGTCTGCTCACACAATTGCGTGTAGAGAGTGATATTGCCTCCAAAGAGAATTTGAAATCCGGCACCAATATTACCGATTAGCGATCGTGAACGAACCACGATACCGCGAACGACACCGAGATTCTTGACAACCCGGTATCCATCCAGCTGGATGTTGGTTGTAACGAGTGAGTGATCCATGGCTATCTGGTCCTTTCTGATTGAAGTGAATCCATTGTGGCGTGAACGCAATTTATGTGGGTCCGCGCAGTGTACGAGATTCGGATTCTAAGCAGACCTTGGGGGATATGTTCGATTGATGACGATTCGCTGCGCTTGGGGTGCGAATTCAACTTTTGGGTACTACGACGTCGTACCAGAATTTCTTTTCCCGTGTTCCAAGCTCATCGATGTGCATATGTTTCGTTTCGGTGTACTCCTTCAGTCCATCGATACCAAATTCGCGGCCGATACCGCTCTGTTTGTAACCTCCAAAAGGCGCACGCTCGCTGATAAGATGCCATTCGTTGATCCATACGGTGCCGGCGCGGAGCTTTTTTGCGACGGATATCGCCCGATCTTTGTTCTTTGACCACACACCACCACCAAGGCCATAGATAGAATCGTTCGCAAGAGCAACAGCTTGATCTTCCGATTCATATCGTATGACCGAGAGCACCGGTCCAAAAATCTCTTCTTGCGCAATTGTCATCCTATTATCGACGTCCGCGAAGATAGTCGGTTCGATGAAGAAACCCCGGGAAAGGCTTTGATCCTTGGGCGCTTGGCCCCCCGTTGCGACTCGTGCTCCTTCTGCCTTACCTTTGGCAATATATCCAATGATACGTTCCTGCTGTTTCTTTGAAATGACCGGTCCCATGTCCGTCGATGAATCAGCCGGATTGCCCAACTTGATCTTCTGTGTCTTGGCAACCAGCCGCTCGAGAAATTCAGTGTACTTCGATTGCGGAAGCAACAAGCGCGTTCCTGCCTCGCAGCACTGCCCTTGATGATAGAAGATCGCATACATTGCACCGTCAACCGCGAGATCCATATCGGCATCTTCGAGGATGATATTGGCGGATTTTCCTCCACACTCAAGAGTGATCTTCTTAAGATTTTCGGAAGCAAGAGACATCACTCTTTTCCCCACTGCAGTTGATCCTGTGAACGAGATTTTGTCAACGTGAGGGCTGCGAACCAACTCTTCTCCGGCTTCATCGCCGAATCCTGGAATTATGTTTACGACCCCAGGTGGGACACCGACTTCACGTATGATTACCGCCAGCTCCATCGCAGTGCAGGGTGTAAGCTCGGAAGGTTTCAGTACAACCGTATTGCCTGCCGCCAATGCCGGACCAAGTTTCCAGACCGCCATTTTGAGAGGAAAATTCCACGGTATGATTGCTCCCACTACGCCAATGGGCTCGCGAATGATCAGGTTTTGGCTGAATCCGGGCTTGCTCAATCCTTCGACCGGTTCCGTGAGCTCGAGTGCAGCAAGCTTCGAGAAGTAGTTCATGTTTCTCGCGGAGAGGTAAATATCCTCGTTCGCCTTGCGAACGGTCGATCCGGAGTCAGCCACTTCCAGTGCGATCAATTCCTTCTGACGTTCATTGATTTTGTCAGAAATTGCCTTCAACATTGCGCTTCGCTCTTCTCTTTTCATTCGCGGCCAGGGACCTTCATCGAAGGCTTTCCTTGCTGCCGAGATCGCCGCCCGGGTGTCTTCAACGCTTGCCCTTGAAACGGTCGCGACAACTTCTTGATTGTATGGGTTAATCGATTCGAAGGTTTTCTTCGCCGTCGATTCAACGAATTCGCCGTTGATGAAAAGCTGGTAGTGGGTCATTGCCATATGAATGTTGAGCTGGTCAGAATTCAATACCAGCAGTTTATGCTCCCGTCAGTTGCCTGACTACCTCATACAGATGCTTCACCTCCGCCTGAAACTCTTCACCCGTCCCTGGACCTCTGAATCCAACGTGGATGAACTGCACCTTCCCTTTCTTGTCGATAAACAGTGCAGTGGGATATGCGTAAAAGTCGATCAGTTGTGCACGCAGTTTTGGACCAACGTATTTGTCCTCCGTGCTGCCGCAAAACAGGAGCGGGAATGCGATGCCAAAACGCTTCTGGTACAGGCTCAGGTTCTTCCTCGCCTGAGCTATGTTGTCATTGATTTCGAACGAGAGACCAACCACCTCCAACCCTTTGTCTTTGTATTCTGCATACAATTGTTGGAGGATTGGTGCTTCATCCATACAATTGTGGCACCAGGTTCCCATGATATCGACAATTAATGCTTTACCCTTAAAGCGGTTGGATTCGTTCGTAAGACTATCACCTTCTGCCGTAATGCCCGAAAATGCAAACGGGATTCTTGCATTGTTCATTTCCGTTTCACGTGTGCTAGCGACTTTTTCCACCAACGTTGGACGTGGCTCAAGGGTTAACTGCACGGGGGGATCATTGCGAACGTAGAACGTACCTTTCCAGGAACTGCCGGTCTGGCTAAACTCGAACAATTGCGCCTGCCAGCCCGTAAACCGGCTCAACGTGACCGATGTCCCACTTTGTATTCCAACATTCAGTCCGTAGTCGCCATCTGAGGCAATCAGCGTTCCATAGACAGAGTCATTTTTTATCCAAAACGTTGCGACTGTCGTGCTATCTATTGTGTTTCCTTCCTGCAGGAAGGCCTGGAATTTCCCTAACAAAGGGATGGCAGGTTTGGCAACTTCCGGTGGGCGGGATCGCTCCGGACTTTCAGCAACCGCGCTGAACGGAATGGAGATAGGTATGGTGCGATATCGAATGTAATTTCCTTCCCAACGATCCCCCCGCAGGATTCCTCGCATTGCTGCATTATATTCAGAGAAACTGAGAATCAGCGAATCGCCGTTCCGCTGCATCTCTGGAATCTGTGTTCTCTCTTCGCCGACGAGAAAGTAGCCGGAAGGCGTGGCGGATTGCAGATCAATAAATGTGCGGAAAGGGATATTCTTGTTGTCGGACCTGTGTAGCTGACCGTTCCAATAAGCCTTTTCGGGGACCGGTCGTTGGCAACCGACAAGAATGAGAAAAAGAGGCAATACAATTGAGATGGGCTTCATAGTCAAAAATTCCATGTTAGAACGTGCGGGCGAGTCTTGCATGACTCTCAGAAAACTGAATCGATCTGCGAAAGGCCATCAACAGTCAAAAATCCTCTAGAATGCACCGTGATGTTTGCCGCTCCCAAAAGTGGACAGAAGTATGATGATAGCGAGAAGCAAGAACTGAACGACGTAATGCCAAGAGAATTGCCGATTGAAGACCTTCAACATCGACTCTGCGTTTTCAGGAGCATTCTGTTGATTGATGGATTGGAGCAGTGCGGTGCGTTTTCTTGTCATCATGGCCCCGAAGATTGCACCATTGACTGCGAGGATCGCGAAGAAAATAATCTTTGCAACTAGCCAACCTTCACTATACCAGTGCATCTCGGTACCAAGATATCGGTTGTAAATGTTGCCGATCCCGGTTGCAAGGAGAAGCACGGTTATAAATGGTGAGAGAAGGCCGATGACCCGTCCAGATGTGCTAACATAGAGTTTTAGATGCACATCCTTTTCATTGACAATCTTGCGATGGAGCAGCCACCCCCCGACGACAATAACGAACAGGAGACCAACCGCTATGATGTGAAAAAAGAAATTGAATGAACCCGACATTGTAATTTGGTAATGAATTGTGAGTCGAATGCTGAACTGACTTACAAGATAAGAAAATGATTCCAAAAAGGGGAGTCACAAGAGAGAAATGAAAAGGGCAGAATTGACTCCTGCCCTTTCGTTTGCTGATGATATTTTTTCGTGATTGATTGTACCGTGCTTGACTACTTCTCCTTGTCTCTCACGATATCGCCCACCTGAAAATCTTTGCCTTCAAGAACGGTGGCTTTCATTGCCTTACCACGCAGCATATCCTCAGTGGCTTTTACTTTACCGACCTTTGATTCTTCTGCACCGAGCGAGAGACCGGTATCAGGATCCTTGATATCCTCGCCCTTTCGGACCACAAAGAACACCATGCCTGTCGCAACATTGCCTTCAGAGCCGGGTTTCATCAAAACGGTGCCGTCGGTATTTATCTTTATGATCTTTCCCGACCACGGTATCTTTTCCATGTTTGTTGCAATGAGATCGACAGTTTTGTTTACAGCTTCACGTGTCGCCTTGCCGATGTCGGTATTGTCCCACGAATCCTGATTGTTGAAATCCATGTTTTCATACCGTACGGCTACGCCCGTTGTGGATTCTGTTCCTTCTTCGGCCTCCGACGCAATGATTTCGCCGGTCGATGTGTTAATGAGCCGAATGTCAACCACCGTTCTGGCTTTCTTCGTCTTCAATCCTCCGCCAAAAACCGAGACGCCTCCTCCGATGTTGCTCTCTTTTGTACCGCATTCCGTGACTGCACCGACGACGAAAAGTTCTGCGCCGAGAAGTTGGCCGACCTTCGGTGCCGTTTGCGCAGTAACAAGACCGGATTCACCCAGCTTTTGTTCTTCGACGAGCTTGTCAAGTTCCTGTCTTTCGATCACCGCAAACTTCCCGGACTTGACGAGAGCCGTTGCGAGCATGTCTGCCACGCCCGATCCGAGATGGTTGTAACCGCTTCCTGATCGGTCTTCAAACCGCGATATGGCGACTCGCTTCTTGAGTTGCGCCGAAGCCGTGAGACTCAAAACAAATGCCGCGATAAGCAGCAACAGGATCTTTGATTTCATGAAAACTTCCTCCCTTATGATGGTTGAGATAGTAATTCCAGTGACGTGGGTGCTTGAATTACGAAAAACTGCGGAGAAAACTCAATTGAGTTCTTAAGTGCCCAGGAAACGTAACCAAGATCATCCCTTCAACGTCCTGCATGATCGAACACCCTTGTATCATGCTTCCATTTTCTGAATTTTCTGAATCTCTTCCAATTTCTTCGCGACGAGTGTCGTCAGGTCTCTCATGGACGTCATACCGTCGGAGATGACTTCAATGCCCTGGCGAAGTTCAGCGAATCGTTCCCTGAAAAGTGCTTCCACCTCCTTCGGAAGGTGTTTGCTAAGATCCTCTTCATTATGTTGCAGACTCTTCAAGTGAGCGTAGAGGCTGTTTTCGATGAATTCGCTGATCGATGTGACCGTTGTCTCAAACGTCCGCAAGGATTCTAAATCCTTTTCTTTTTCCTTCATCAAAACCTGCTCGCGTTGCCTTCTTACCAGCTCTTTCCGGTACAAATGTCGTTCGTGTGCGCTCATGATCGCGAGCGGAAGCTTGTCGATATCGATCTGATCTTTGCGGAAATAGTCGTACGCGCCGAGCTTGATGGCTTCGACTGCAACCGTTTCCGATCCCGCAGCAGTGACCATGATGACGGGAGTACGGTTGTTGTTGTTCTGCATCCATCGGAGGAGTTCAATGCCGGTCTCCTCCGGCATGCTGTAATCGAGAATGATGGCATCGAACGTATTCTTTTCCATCAATTCACGGGCAGCGTTTGCAGATCCACACGACTGAACGCCAAACTCTTTTGTCATGTTGAGCGCCATCTCGAGGCTCATGCGAAACGACTCTTCATCGTCGACGATCAGGATTTTCAGAGGGTGGGAGTTTTCCATACTGCTGGTTCCTCAATATCTTTAGGTTTGCGTAACTGGCTCGTGCTTGGTGATTGTACGAAGAATTTGTCCCAAAACACAATACCAGGCACAGTGCTCATTTCCGCAATTACTCTATTCTTTTCAAAATCTGTATTGATTTCGCGTGGGTTGACCCGGATGATTGTGTCTGTTTGAGCACTGCACTGCAACAATAGACGTTCGTTGCCGTAACTATCCTCCGTTCACACACTCGCTTTTCCGAAAAGTGTTGCAGGAGTTACCTGGTGTCGAACGCAAACTCGTTGATTACATCGTTGTGAGCCCTCTTGCTCGCTCATTCCTTTGTTCGCTGGTGTGAACAAATCATAAGCAGAATGATGCAGGGGGTACAAAGTCAAATAAGCCTGATTGTCCTTGCGAGTTCAGACCACGCCTTGTATATTTGACACCAATTGACGATAGCGGTTCTACCACAATAGTCCCACATCAAGAAAGCTCACCATGGGCATCAAGTCGAGGATTCTGCATTCAGTTATCTTTCTACAAATTGCGTGTTCATATGCAGCAACTTGTCAGGCCCCAAAGGTCCTTGACGCGTCTGAGCTCAAACTCGCGATGGACAAACTCTCCGTCTTGGGATCGGTTCTCTATGTTGGTGCACACCCGGATGACGAGAACACGGCTTTGCTTGCGTACCTTGCAAAGGGAAAGCTCGTACGCACTGCATATCTCTCGATGACGAGGGGGGAGGGAGGTCAGAATCTGATCGGAGCGGAACTTGGCGATGAACTTGGCTTGATCAGAACGCAGGAGCTGCTTGCCGCACGTCGGGTTGACGGTGCCGGACAATTCTTCACCCGCGCAATCGATTTCGGCTACTCAAAGACGTCCGAAGAGACGTTGCGCATGTGGGGTGACGACAAAATTCTCAGTGACGTTGTTTGGATCATCCGAAAATTCCGACCAGATGTGATCATTACCAGATTCTCGCCGACATTGGGGGGACACGGCAATCATACAGCATCGGCGATCCTTGCTGAACAAGCCTTCAATGCCTCGGGTGATGCGAGCCGGTTCCCTGAACAACTGAAGATTGTGAAACCGTGGAAGGCGACAAGGCTGATGTTCAACACTGCAAGATTTTTCGATGTTGCGCTCGATACAACGAACGCGGTGAAGGTTGACGTTGGTGAATACAATCCGATCCTTGGTCGTTCGTATACGGAGATAGCAGGAATCAGCCGCACGAATCACAAGAGCCAGGGCTTTGGTGCATCACAAACACGTGGACCGGGCATCAACTATTTTCGGAACACCCTGGGAGAGCCGGCGAAGCACGATCTCTTTGACGGAATAAATCTTTCGTGGTCGCGCGTCCCGGGTGGAGGAGCAGTCGATTCAATTCTTGAGGAGGTCGACGAGAGATTCGATATCCAACATCCGAGCGCAAGCCTGCCTCTTTTGCTGAAGGCGTACTCTGCCATGAGCGGGCTCCACGATGATTATTGGGTCGATCTGAAAAAGAAAGAACTGGAAGATGTGATCAAGGTTTCCGCGGGATTGTGGGTGGATGCTCTTGCCTCCGACTATTCCGTGGTTCCCGGGAATCAAGTGAAGGTCTCCGTCAGCGCCATCAATCGTTCAGATGCTGTTGTCCGACTCGACAGCGTATTGATTCCATATTCAGTTGGTTCGATGGTGCCGCAAGAACTCAACTCGAACAATCCTGTTCAGAGTTCATTTGCGGTCAATGTGCCGACCAACTTTCCATACTCGATACAATACTGGTTACGGGAACAGCCGGATAAGGGCTCGTATAATATCTCGGACCAATCACTGATCGGACGTCCGGAGAATGAACCGCCACTGAGTGCCACATTCTATTTGACGATCACGGGACAACAGCTTTCCTACATCATTCCTGTGCAGTATCGGTGGGTCGATCCGGTCGATGGGGAGTTGTACCGGCCATTCGTCGTCATACCCCCTGTAGCATTCAACCTTGAAGAAAAAGTTATTGTCTTTACCGGAGAGTCTGAAAAAGAAATAAGTCTCACTGTAAAGAGCGGAATGCCCGACGTTCAGGGATCCGTTCGGCTCGATCTTCCCGAAGGCTGGTCATCGAATCCGGCGACAATTCGGTATGATCTGAAAGGGAAGAATGACGCAAAAGTCATTCGATTTACTGTGCGACCATCGAAAATGGCCCAGAGCGGAATATACTCCGTCGAAGCTGACGTGGATGGAACAACGCAGCATCGCGGATTGATCACGATCCAGTACAAGCACATCCCACCCCAGGTGATGTTTCCGCTTGCTGAAGGTAAGCTCGTTCGGACGGATTTGTCGATGAATGGTAAGACCGTCGGTTACATTATGGGAGCGGGGGATGAAGTTCCGACCGCGTTGCGACAAATGGGGTATCAAGTCACTCTCTTGACTGACGATGATTTGGCAAACCGCGACTTTTCGCACGTCGATGTTGTCATTGCCGGTGTCCGCGCATACAACACGCGCCCGGCGCTCCGAATCTATCAGAGCCGGTTGATGGACTATGTGAAAAATGGAGGGACGTAC
>JADGQA010000144.1 GCA_017882185.1 Bacteroidota bacterium | reverse complement strand
TCTTGATTTCATTTGCCGTTATTTGATGCGTGATGGTGAGTTGGCGCCATTTGCGCTAGACACAATCCTCGAGAAAGCATCGCTGTCCTTCAAGAAAAACACCGGCATGCAGTTATATGCCATGGGGGAGCTTGAATTCTTTCTTCTGAGTGAAGCCGGCAATAAAATGTACTTCGCGCCGAAGCAACGCGGTTATCACGCCTCAGGTCCATTTCTCAAGAGCGGTCTGATCTTGAATGAAATGGTTCGTTACATCACCCAAATAACGGGGGCAGTGAAATATGCCCACAGCGAAGTCGGATATATCGAGAGTGTGAGAAGCGATTTGGAAGAAATCAAAGGGAAGCAAGGAGAGCAGTTGGAGATTGAATTCCTTCCTACTCCCGTCGAAGAGACCGGAGACATTCTTGTTCTCGCACGCTGGCTTATTCGCAATGTTGCATACCGCCATTCTTGTGTTGCAACGTTTGCCCCAAAACTTGAAGAAGGTGTTGCCGGCAATGGACTCCACGTTCATATGGAGGTTCGGAAGAATGGTACCAATGTCATGGTTGATAAGGCGGGGACACTTTCGGCACAGGCGAAAAAAGTGATCGGTGGTCTATGCGCGTACGCTGAATCGCTCACGGCGTTCGGAAACACCGTGTCTTCTGCATACTTGCGTCTTGTTCCGAACCAGGAGGCGCCGACGAGGATTTGCTGGAGCGACATGAACCGAAGTGCAATGATTCGTGTCCCCCTGGCTTGGGCAACCGTTGAGAATCTTGCGAAGCGCTTGAACCCGTCGCAGAAGGAACCGTTCGAGGAGAAGCAGGGAAGGCAAACGGTCGAGCTGCGAAGTCCTGATGGTAGCGCAATTGCGCATTTGCTTCTCGCCGGAATTACAATGGCAGCGGAATGGGGGATTACTCATGAGGAATCGGAGCGTCTGGCAAATGATTTGTACGTCGCAGGGAACATTTTCCGGGATGAAAAACTGCTATCCCGGCTTACGGCGTTGCCCCAGAGTTGCGTGGAATCGGCCCGCATTCTTCTCCAAAAAAGAGGATGCTACGAGCGGGGTGGAGTACTCCCGGCAAGCATCATTGACTATGTTGCCAGGCTCCTGCAAGCGGAAAATGACGAAAACATGAATCGTTCTCTTATGGATCTTCCTGCGGATGATCGACTCCTCGAAACACGGAAAATCATGCACAAAGATATCCATAGACACTAGCAAATAAGATTGTTTTAACTTGCATCGTGCCTGCAAATCTAAACGAGCCATGCAAAATGACTTTACACATACCACCCTTGGAAACACAGGATTGAAAGTACACCGTCTTGGACTTTCTGCATCCTATTATCCAGGCAAGAAGGCAATCTATAGGTCAATGGATGCCGGGATCAATCTATTCTTTGGATTCGGCCTCGATCTCCAAATGACAAGTGTGATGCGAGACGTGCTGAGGAACGATCGAGGCCGGTTCGTGATTGCCACAGGAGTCTATAATCTGGTCTGGGGTTACCCAAACTTGCGGAAATCGTTGGAAAAACGTCTGCGACAATTCGGTACTGACTACATTGATATATTCATGTTCCTTGGTGTAATGAAGGGTCGGGAATTCCCGGACCGTGCACGAGAAGAGCTGTACAAATTCCGGGAAGAAGGAAAGATCGGATTCGTCGGTATGTCGTGCCACGATCGAGAATTTGCGGGCAAATTGGCATCGGAAGGAGCACTCGACGTCTTTATGATCCGATATAACGCAGCCCATCGAGGGGCAGAGCAAGACATCTTTCCATATGTGCATGCTCACAATTCCGGAATTATCAGCTACACGGCTACTCGTTGGACCTATTTACTTAGAAGACCCTCGAGTTGGCCTAAAGGAAGAAGAGTTCCTACGGCAGGAGACTGCTACAGATTTGCCCTTTCTCATCCCAATGTCCACGTGTGCTTGACCGCACCGAGAAATACGCGACAACTTGAAGAGAATATCAATGCATTGAACGCAGGGCCGCTCGTGCAGGAGGAAATGGAATTCATGCACAGCTTTGGTGACGCTGTCTATCATTCCAAGAAATGGTTTATGTAGTTTTTTCGGATTCTGATGAAGGAGGCCGAAGTTGATCGAAGAGAGATATATGATATCTAATTCCGGAAGGAGCAGCAGGCGTGACTGAGAACTCCAAGAACGTGGAAGACAATCTGGGTTCAGGGATCGCTTGTCCTTTGCCTTTGACAGATTACAAGAACGTCCTTCTTGCACATGGGGGAGGTGGAAAACTCACCCACCAATTGATTCACAAGATCTTTCTTAGCCAATTTCAGAACAAATGGCTTGATTCGCTTCACGATGGTGCAATTCTTCCTATGAATGGAGTCCGTTTGGCCTTCACGACGGATTCTTATGTCATCGATCCAATTTTTTTCCCGGGAGGTGACATCGGCCAACTTGCTGTGAACGGAACAGTGAATGACCTTGCAATGTGCGGTGCAAAGCCACTCTACTTGTCTGCAGCATTTGTGATTGAAGAAGGACTTGCGATGGAAGAATTGTGGAGAGTGGTTGTTTCAATGCAAGCGGCGGCGAAAGAGGCGGGAGTATTTCTTGTGACCGGAGATACGAAAGTTGTCGATCGCGGAAAAGGGGACAAACTGTTCATCAACACCTCAGGAATTGGAGTCGTAGCCGAGAAAGTGAATATTGACCCGAAACGCGCAGTTGTCGGAGACCAGATCATTGTCAATGGGCCCATTGCGCTCCACGGCATTGCGATCATGTCAGTGAGGGAAGGAATACAATTTGGCACGAAGATCGAAAGTGACACGGCGCCGTTGAACGGACTCGTTCATCGGATGCTCGAGGTGTGCAGCGACATCCATGTGCTTCGAGATCCCACGAGGGGTGGCGTGGCGAGTTCACTGAACGAAATAGCGGAAAGTGCAAACAAAGGAATCATGATCGTAGAGGATGTGATTCCCATCGATGAGGAAGTGCGGGGAGCATGCGAGATTCTCGGATTGGACCCATTGTACGTTGCCAATGAAGGCAAACTCCTGGCATTTGTGCCGGCGGAAAAGGCACAGGCGGTGTTGGCTGCGATGAGAGCCCATCCGCAGGGGAAAGAATCAGTAATTATCGGTGAAGTAGTGGATGACCATCGTGGCAAGGTACTCATGAGAAGCCGTATTGGAGGTTCGCGGGTTGTCGACATGCTTTGGGGTGAACAGCTCCCAAGGATTTGTTGATAGTCCGGAATCTTTGCATTGCGGTTATCTCACTGACATTGTCTCTCACGTTGGAACCCTTTTGTGCATGATTTCATCAAAGACAAGTAAACCATGACAAACGATCTCAATTCAGGCCGAACACCGTGGAGATTGGCAGGAATTTTCGTAGCCATGGTCCTGGGGATCAGTATTGCCGGGCGAGTCTACTATGTGAGCCAAAGGGAGCAGATTAAGCAAGAAAAACAGAGCCAGCTCGTTGCCATTGCAGATCTTAAAGTCGGACAGATTTCTCAGTGGCGAGATGAGAGGATAGCAGATGGTAAGTCGATAGCTGAGAATCCCTTTCTCCTGGAATGCCTTAGCGCGATTCGCGAGAATCAGAGGACACGAAGCAATAAGGCTAGACTGAGGAACTGGATGCGTTCATTAGGCGAGCACTACGGGTATGAGAGAGTAGAGCTGCTCGACCCAGTGGGGAAGCTGCTCGTGGAGGAGGGAGGCGAAGCTCAAATCGGTTCGATTGAAACAATCCTTGTCAGCCAAGCTGTCAAATCGAGAAACGTAGTATTTTCTGACCTCCATCGAGAATCGTTCAACGATCACATCCACTGCGATGTGGTTGTTCCCACTAGCTCCGCCGCGACGCACTCATCGACAGTTGTGGCGGTCGTACTGCTCCGTGTCGACGCCTCTCAATTCCTGTATCCGCTCGTTCAATCGTGGCCTACTTTCAGTAAAAGCTCAGAAGTTCTTCTCGTAGAAAGAGACGGAGACCAGATCCTCTACTTGAACGAATTGCGCCACTTGAAGAACACTCCTCTCATGTTTCGGAAGCCGATGAGTGATCTGCAGTTGCTCGGAGCGAAAGCGGTTTCGGACAGTGAGGGTGTCGCCGAAGGAATTGACTATCGTGGAGTGGCAGTACTTGGCGCTCTGAAAAAGATCCCGAATTCACCCTGGCGGCTGATCGCAAAGGTCGACCAGGAAGAAGTGTATGCCCCAATTCAAGAACGTTCTCAGATGGTCTCGATCGTTGTCATCATACTGATTATGGTTGCGGGGTTGGGCATGGGTCTCCTTTGGAGACATCAGAGATCTCATTTCGATCTTACTGTGGAACCTCTAAGAAATGAAAAAGGGGATATCGTCGGAATTACAGGGGCAACTCTGGACATTACGAATCGCAAAAGAGCCGAGGAACAGCTCCAACTTCAAAAGGCGTATTTTCAACAGCTGTTCGAGAGCGCACCGGAGGGGATTGTTCTGCTAGCGTCGAATGAGCGTATAATTGAGGTCAATCGAGAATTCACAAAACTCTTTGGATATACTCAGCAAGACGCTGTCGGTTGTCAGATCAACGAGCTGATTGTTCCTGACATGTACAAGGATGAAGGTCACACGCTGTCGAGGAGGGTCGCACAAGGATCGATCATCAGCACAGAATCAATTCGACGGCGGAAAGATGGCAGTCTGGTGGATGTGTCCATTCTTGGCAGACCGGTCCGCGTTGATGGTGGACAGATTGCATTGTATGCAATCTACCGGGACATCACTGATCGCAAGAAATCAGAGGAAGCCCTGCGGAAATCAGAATTCAGTTTTCGCGGCTTATTCAACAGTGTAAATGATGCAATCTACATCCAGGATCGCGAGGGCCGGTTCGTAGACGTCAATCAAGGCGCCGTGAACATGTATGGTTATCCGCGCCAGTACTTCGTGGGTAAGAATCCTTCCGATCTCTCCGCTCCCGGGAAGAATGACCTCGCGAAGGCGGTCGAATTGGTGAACAAAGCATTCGAAGGAGAGCCCCAGCAGTTCGAATTTTGGGGCATTCGCAAGAATGGTGAAATATTCCCAAAGGAAGTAAGGGTCAGCAAGGGGACCTATTTCGGACAGGAAGTGGTCATAGCACTTGCCCAGGATATTACGGAACGGAAAAGATTCGAAGCTGTGCTTCAGGAAACTAATCGGACCCTGGAATCGCTCATCAAGGCTTCGCCCCTTGCGATAACCGTGATGGATCAGGAATGCAACATTCAGCTCTGGAATCCTGCAGCAGAACGGATGTTCGGGTGGAAAGCTGATGAGGTCATCGGGGCGTTCAATCCTATCGTTCCAGAAGACAAAAGAGATGAGTTCATCGAGTTGCATAACAGAGCTCTGAAGGGAGAAACGATTTCTGAACTTGAAGTCCGAAGAAAGAAAAGGGACGGGACGCTCATTGACATAAACCGGTCAACCGCCATCATACGTGATTCGGATGGAAATGTAAAAGGGATCATGGCAGTTCTTGCTGATATCACCGAGCGAAAACGCGCAGAAGAACAGTTGCGGGAGAGTGAAGAGCGGTTGAGACTTGCGTTGACCGGTGCAAACATGATGAGCTGGGAACTCGACTTATTGACAGAAAGGGTCACGTGGTCGGAATCTGCTGAAAGATTTTACGGCCTTGAGCCGGATGAGTTCCACGGTACCCGTGAAGCATTTGTGCGGCTCATTCATCCGGATGATCGTTCTGCTGTCGAGCAGGGAATGAATGATTCCATACAAGGTGGAAAGGAATACAAGGAGGAATTCAGAATCGTGTGGCCCGATGGCACAGTGCATTGGCTTGCGGCATTTGGGCGAGCATCACGAGATGAACTGGGACGACCTGTCAAAGTATCAGGCATTGGCGTCGATATCACCGACCGCAAAAGGACAGAAGAAACGATTCAGAAGCTGCATCATGCTGTTGAACAGACGGATGAGGTCATTATTATGACCGAACCTGACGGCATAATCACCTATGTCAATCCTGCTTTCGAAAAACTCTATCGATATTCGCGCGAAGAAGTAATCGGAAAAACTCCGAGGGTTCTGAAGAGTGGTGGCATGAACCAGGAGTACTATGCGCGCTTCTGGCACGATTTGCTTGCAGGGAAGAGTATTCGGGCAGAACATATCAATAAGACAAAGGATGGAAGGATTGTTATCGTAGAAGCCTCGGTTAATTCTGTTTATGACGTAAAGGGGAAGCTGACCGGTTTTATTGCCGTCCAGGAAGATATTTCGGATCGGAAAAGAAACGAATCAGAACGAAAGCGGCTCGAGGCACAGCTTCTCCAAACTCAAAAACTTGAATCCATTGGCACGCTCGCCGGGGGAATTGCCCATGATTTCAACAATATCCTCGGCATTATCCTCGCCTATAGCGCGTTGCTTCGAAATGCGCGCTTACCATTCGAAAAAATCGTGAATGCGGCAGACGTGATCAATCAGGCAGTCGAACGGGGAGCAGAACTCGTCAAACAAATTCTTACCTTTGCCAGGAAAACAGATGTCATCTATGGATTGGTTAATATTAACGGCATGATCAAAGAGTTGAAGACAATGGTATCGGAAACATTCCCGCGCACGATAACAATTGCAGCGGAGTTGGGTGGCGACGTGCCGGAAATAACGGCGGATGCGACACAAGTTCATCAGGCGATTCTCAATATATGCGTCAATGCCAGAGATGCCATGCCGGCCGGCGGCAAGTTAATACTTCGGACTCATGCTGGGTCACGATCCGAAGTATCAAGCTATTTTCCCGAGGCTACGAGTGAACGCTATGTTCGGGTGAGTATCTCTGACACGGGGGCAGGCATGGACGAGAGCACGCGACAGAGGATCTTTGAGCCCTTTTTTACGACAAAAGCAAAAGGAAAAGGGACCGGCCTTGGTCTTTCCGTGGTGTACGGTGTGGTGAAAAACCACAACGGATTCGTCAGAGTGGATAGCGAAATAGGACGGGGGACGACATTCCACTTGTATTTTCCTGCTCCGATCCGATTTGTCCAGCCGGTCGAGAAAACGCAAGGATCTCTCGTCGATATTCCCGGAGGCAGTGAATCGATTCTCATCGTTGAGGATGAAGAACCGTTGCTGAACGTCTTGTCCGGCCTTCTGAAGTCAAAAGGATACAGGGTGTATGTGGCCCACGACGGCTTTGAAGCAGTTGAGACTTATGAAGAACACCGCAATGACATCGCAGTAGTTGTCAGTGACTTGGGCCTGCCGAAAATGACAGGCCAGGACGCATTCTTAAGAATGAAGAGTGTGAACCCAAGAGTCAAGGTTATATTCGGAACCGGTTACCTCGATCCAGAACTTAAAACGGAGTTGCTGAACCTGGGAGCAAAGGGTTTCCTTGCCAAGCCTTACAGCCAGGATGAATTACTCAAGCGAATCAGAGACCTGATAGACTCCGACACATGACCATACGGACTGATCTCACAGAACACTTGGTCCGAATAGAGGACCTTGTTCTCGTGAATTCAAGTGTACCATCCTGGTGATCGGACATGAATGAGCGCTCGACCATCATCGTACTGAATCCTGGATCTACATCCACGAAGATAGCCTGGTTCAGGGATGAAGAAGAAGTATTACGGGAGACATTCCTTCATGATGCTACGATTCTATCCCAGTATGTTGATATCTGGAGTCAGTTTGATTTCCGACTTCGTTTGGTGCAAGAATGGATGCGGCAGGTTCCCGAAAAACCATCCGCAGTTGTGGGAATAGGGGGATTGCTGGGACCTGTGCCGAGCGGCACCTATCGCGTAAATCAAAAGATGCTAATGGATGCACGCGCGAACCTGCAAGGGGCTCATGCGTCGAATCTCGGGTGCGCGATGGCGTTCGATGTGGCACGGCAGTTCGACTGTCCAGCATTCATCGTTGATCCAGTATCTGTCGACGAGTTTTCCCCTCTTGCGCGATATTCGGGTCATCCATCGATTCCAAGGAGGAGTCTTTCCCACGCTCTCAATATTCACGCAACGGCGCGTCGTGCGGCACGAGAGATTGGGAAGGCAAATGACAAGGCCTCATTCGTTATTGCGCACCTGGGTGGGGGTATTTCAATAGTACCAGTCAAGGACGGCAAAATTGTCGATGCCAATGATGCATCAAGCGAAGGGCCGTTTTCGCCTGAACGAACTGGCGGATTGCCTCTTCAACAGTTCATTAGTCTCTGCTTTTCAGGGAAATATGATGAACAAGAGCTCCGATCGCTTGTGATGGGCGAGGGAGGGCTCAAAGCTTACTTGGGCACGAATTCTCTCAGTGAAGTCGAACAGCGAATAGGGACGGGCGACGTTCAAGCCAAAGAAGTCTTTGATGCGATGTGTTATCAAATAGCGAAGGAGATCGGCGCGATGGCGACGGTCTTGTTCGGAAATCTGGATGGCATTGTCTTGACAGGAGGGATGTCGA
>JADGQA010000143.1 GCA_017882185.1 Bacteroidota bacterium | reverse complement strand
CATAAAAGTGCAAGAAATGGAAGAGCATACAAAATAAGTTGTTCGTCGTTAGGGTGAAGAGCTTTTAGTGTAATTCTTTTTGATCTAATTGAGTCCGCGATGACTCTCCTTGATTGAAACTCATGGTCATCGAATATACACCAGCGGATTGAGTCCGGACTAAACAAGACGACCTTTCTCAAGGATCCAGAGTATGTGTTGCCAGCGGCCCGATCTCGTTCGTTTAGATCGAGTTGATGGACTTCAAGAATGTACATACACGCAATTAGAATCATTAGCATTGTAACCGCGTTGCGAGATCTGTTCGTGGGCTTCGCAACGGCGATTGCTAGAAATGCCGTGAGAATAAGGATGTAAAACCCTCTCATTTGTTGATGCGATGCTTCTCGTGTCGCGGTCACGGCGTGTTCTATCGTGTTCTGATGAGAAAAATACTGCCATAGTAGTTCATTGTGCTCTTTGACCTGGATCGAGCTCACGTGGATAGAATCTACTTCTTTGAGAAAGGAGATATTAGCGTCATCAATAGTCTTGGGAGGAACCCCAAAAAGGGGACAGCCTCGGTTCAAAAGAAGCAAGAGGAAGAGCAAAACAGCAATCGGCTTTGATTTTAGCAATGAGCGGAGCAGGGAAAAGTTCATTCGATTACCATGTTCTAGGGTTACCTCGATATCGGGTGCGGCCGCCTAACGGACCGGAGCTCCCGTCAAAAGATGGAGCATGACGGGCAAGCCCGCCAAAAAGGTGAAGCACGGCGGGTAAAAAGCTGCGGCACACTGAACGTTGATGATTCACAGGACCTCCATCCAATTGGAATTCCGCTTCGCGTGATTCATTTCCAGGCCTCCGGCTGTCAGCTTGAGCGCCTGGTTAGGCAACACGGTGACTATTTGTCTGGTTGAACTATGTATATCTTAGGATTAGGTGGCAACTTGAGTTCTCGAATCTCATGAATAATTCCATGTGACAATGCGAGTTCAGGTGTTTCCTTAGTCCCGACATGGAACATAGATGTGAGTTCTTCGTTGGTCAGGAGCGTCCTCTCGGCAATAATTTTTCTCATTGTAACCTCTCCGCCATCGACACCATTAAGAGCCTCCAGCAATTGAGCGCGAGTGAGAGAAAAGCCATCAATGCTTCCCTGATAAGGCTTAGATATGCCATGAAGGAAGAAAGAAGAATGCTCAACCGCATAGCGTCTATTTGCAGCCAAGAAAACGACATTGGCAATAGAGGCGACTATTCCAGTATTGTGGGTAATGGTTTCGATTGGGAGCGATCGGATGAAATTATACAACGCTATTCCGGCATCGACGTTTCCACCGCTGGATGAAATAGAGAGACAAATGGAATTTGGTCTGTCTATTTTATTTGCCCGCTGAGATGCTTTCGGTGGATCAAGAAGATTGGAGCAAACATTCATCACCTGTCTAACAGACTTATCAGTTATATCAGCAAAAAAATTGATATAATAAACGAGGGGTTTTTTCATATTTTCTCTCTCTTCTCCTACCGTGTTGCCTAACGGACCAGCGTGCAATTGAAACATACGAAGTGTGTCACCAACATTACGCAAGCCCTTTCTTTGAGAAGCTGCGGCGTGACCATCTTCAATTAACGTACTATGCGAACTACGGTCTCGAATTGGCGGCGCGTTGCTACTACAAATTCATTTTCTTGCGCGCAGCGAGTTTGTGCCCACGCTTCAGCCGTCAGCTTGAGCGACTTGTTAGGCGGTTACATACCGTTATTTAAAGAAATCTTTAACTCTACTCGCAAAAGATTTTGATCTAAGCCGTGTAATAGATTGTTTCCAATTATCCTCGGCTTTCGCTACCCTCAATTCATTCTTCTCACGATCCTTCATCAACTGCAATACCCGTTCGCCTTCACCCGCATCCAGCCAATATCCATGTTGATTAACGCAATATTCAAGTATCAAACTTGTGAAACGATATTCAAATTGACGAAGATTGGTCTGACAATGAGGGCATTTATTTGTAGTCAACTGGCTGGTTAGCATCAAGGTACCCTTCAAATCTTCAACGTCGAAAGCCTCATTCTCTAATTGATCGAGTTCTTGTAAATCCAGCCACATGCCCTTACACTTAATACATTGATCCACTTCAATTCCGCGATACAGTTCTTTTTTCAATTCAGAACCACATTTGGGGCAAATCATATGTTACTCCTCGATTGATTAGTGAAAAGATTCATTTCCAAACAGCAGTAACCGCCTAACTAGTGATTAGGCTGAATTATGCAGCAATGTACTCCAAATCTGTATGTTAGGCTGCACGATCCAGTATGACCTTCAAAACACAAATCGTTTGCGTCTCTTGAGCGTCAATGGTCGATCAAGAAAATAATTTGAGGGAGATCGGGTTGGATGACTTACCCCGGAGCAATTTGCCAAATCCTATTGACAAGAGCAAACGGTAAGGGGGCGCGCGACGTCCCAAACTGTGCTGTCGGGACTTATTTATCCGCCGTCCTTTTGGCGGACACCCCGAACGTGACCATTTATTGTGTCGGGAGGCCCACCATTCAGATTGGCGGGCAACCAACCCGCCCGACTGAACGACAGTTCACCAGTTCAATTCGGCAGGTTTTCGCGATGAAGCTTGGTAAATAGAGTCCCTTCTTTAATTACAGCTGTCCAAACCGTACTATTGCAGCAATTACGTCTTTCAAAATCGATCAGTGATCGAAGATCTATCGATCTCAATGTGGTCGGGATAGCATCCCGACCTACAGTTTGGACGGCCTCCATATCTTCCTAATAATGCATCGCTTTTTCAGCAGCGCTAGAAATAGACTTTCAAACTCACAACTGAGCGCCCCCTCGTCTTGAGGTGTACTTCGTTGTTCTTGATCTCAACGGGCGACCCGTTCTCCTCAAGGAAATTCGATATCGTCGCTATCCTCGGCCTCTGCGGCAATGTCAGGATCGCTTCAGACTGTTTCCCATCGACGTTATACCACTGGAACATCCAAGCATTCTCATCTTCGCATTTTTTAATCGACCTCAGAACCATGTTCGACGGCTCGATCTGCACAAACGAATACGAGTCGCCAAGCTTTCCTTTGTGATCTCCCGTTGCGATCGCCACCAACCGGTTGTTGAACTCGTAAGCCCGCTGAACCGTCGACGCTTGTTGCCATCGTCCCTGGTGTGGATATAGAGCATACTCCGTTGAATGCTTGCCCATATCCGCTGTCGGATCGGGCCACTTGGGAGAACGAAGGAGGGACATCCTCATCAGACTCCCCTTGATGTCAAACCCGTATTTCGAGTTGTTTAGAAGACTTATGCCGTAATCGTTCTGCGAAAGATCGACCCAACGGATCGCTGGAACTTCCACTTTGGCTTTTTCCCAGCTGTCACGCATTTGCGTGGATCGTTGAATAGTCCCGAACGGTATTTCATAGGTTGCCACGGTATCCTGAACCGCGAGGGGAAAGGCGACCTTGAGCATGGTGTGAGTTTCCCACCAGTCCGCGTCGATTTTGAAGTCGATTTTGTCACTGTTCTTGTACAGAATAATATCCTGCGTAAAGAAGCTGCTCGGAAAGTCTTCTGTCGGGAATTCCTTTTTGACACCCGGCTTGAGATACGTACGGTGGAGTCTCAGGACAACGCGGAGAGGGCCTTGCTCGGCGATTTCAGCTTTCACAAATTTGGACGGATATTCGACCCCCGTCAAGCCGATATTCCAGGCATCCCATTGTGCCGGTTTGTCCTCCAGCAACTGCAATCGGTTCCCTTCGCCGGCGAGCAATTCTTTGTTGTTTCGCTTGTCGACGATACTGGAAACCCACCCAGTTTCAGGATTGATCTTCACGCGGAAGTTTTCATTCTCCAGACTCGAAGAGGTGATCGAGAGGTCACTTGTTATAACAGCCGGCCGCTGTTCCCTGAGATCGTATGTCTTGTATCCGACCGATGGAACGTTGTCGGCGATGAACAAAAGTTGTCGATGGAGCCCATCGATCGGAATGATCTGTGATGGTAACTCCTTTCCTTGTGAGTCGAACAGTGCATACTCAGCTTCGTCACCCTCCGCCAGATCGTATCGGACGAGATCGGTACGTTGCCACGAGAGTGGATTGAACACGATGATCGGAGTTCCATTTTCAATTGTTGAGGTGTTGACATCATCCGAGATCGTCTTAAGCGATTGCTCCAGCTCGTAGTTGCCGATTTCCTTCACTTGCTTGTATTTCTCTTCGGCATCGATGTAATTCTCTCGAATGCCGGATCCGGGCAGAATATCGTGGAATTGGTTGAAGAGAGTGAGCCGCCACGCGGACTCGAGTGCCTTGCTGTTGTAGGGTCGTCCCTGGAATGCGGCGAGTGAAGAAAAGAGCTCGCTGTCCCTCAGCAGATTTTCGCACTTGCGGTTTTCGGCCTTCGCGTTTGCCTGGGTCGTATACGTGCCCTGGTGGTATTCAAGGTACAACTCGTCTTCATAGACCGGTAGGTTCGATAAATCGTGCGATCGGATCCACGCAAGATACTTTGTTGTATTTCCGTATTCGATCGTCGGATACACGTCGACTTTCGCGAGATCATCGATGCGGCTCATCATTTCCATGGAAGGCCCGCCGCCGTGGTCGCCCACGCCGAACAGCACCATCATTTTTGTCAAGCCCGTGTTGGCTTCGAATTGGCGCATCCAGTCCACAAGTTGGAACGGCTGCTTGATCTCATTCACGTAATCGAACGGGAAATAGCTCAGGATCTTTGAGCCGTCATCCGATTTCCACCAGAAGAGGCGGTAGGGAAATACGTTTGTCTCGTTCCAGCCAATTTTCTGCGTGATGAAGGCATCGATCCCCGCCTGTTGGTAGAGCATCGGCATGTTCCCGTTGTAGCCGAACGAGTCGGGATTCCATCCGATCTTGACGTCCACGCCGAATTTCTGTTTGAAGTACCGCTTGGCATACAGGAGGTGGCGCGCCCACGAGACTCCGTTCGGCAGGTTACAGTCTGGTTCGACCCACATCCCGCCCGTGATTTCCCATCGTCCGTCTTTGACGGCCTGCTGCATTTTCTTGAAGGTGTCGGGATAGTATCGCTCCATCCAATCATAATATGCTGCGGCGCTTTGTGTGTAGGTGAAGTCCGGGCGCGCAGCCATCATGTTGAACACGGAATTGAACGTGTTTTTGCAGACCTCGACCGTTTCGAGATCCCGCCACAGCCAGGCAGCGTCAATATGCGCGTTCGCATCGAAGTAGAGCGTGAACCGTTTTGCGTAATCAGCAATAGGCTTCAATCCCTTGCGAATATCTGCGGCGGAAGCCTCGAATTTTTCGAGCGGGCCGTTCGACAATGCTTTCAGGTCCAGCTTCGTTGCGAGCGATTGCAGCAGTTCGTTCAACTTCCGCTTCTCGGGCCTGTCCATCGTGGACTTGTCAGTACCGGGATCGACGCGTTGGTTCGAGCTTGTTTGGTAGGTGTCGAAGCTCAAGAGCTTTTGTCCGACGCGAAAACTGAGAGAAAGATTGTCGACCGTCGTTCGGAGTGCTTTCGCCTCGTCCGATTGGATTTTTGCGGTGATGAGTCTGAGTGGTCCGCCGGTATTGATGGCACGGATCGCAATGGTGAACTTCTCGCCGGGTTTCGCATTGTCCGTCAGGAGGAAGTCGCCATCCCACGGAAAATAACCCTTGCTCACTCCGTTGACCCACAGGGAACCATAGTCATCGACCGCAACGACGAGTCGCATCGGTCCGCTCACCGGTTTGCCGAGAATCTTTTTCGGGAGAATGATGTCTTTGCGAATCCAGCACGAATCGAGATAGATCGATTGATCCAATGCGAGACTGTTCCACTTTGAATCGTCGAATCCAGGTTTTGTCGGATCCCCGGCGGGAGTGTAATACCGGAGATCGGGACTGACTTTCCAATCGTTGTAGGAAGCAAGTGTCAGCGAGTCGAGCGCCTTGACGAGCTTGTCAACGTTGGATTGGGGGAACAGGGATAAAGGCAAAAGGAAAAGGGAAACAAGGACCAAACAAAAGATGCGTGCCGGTTTCATGTTTGTTGCTCCTACGCTAGAGAAGTGATAGTGTCACTGGTAAAGTCAAATATGTCTATCTCGAAAAAGATGTAATCGTCATTGCGATCCCGACGAAGTCGGGATCGCAATGACGCTCTCTGGATTTTTGAGTTAGCTTCCAGTCGAGTGTACTCGCAGGCGTGTCAAACTTGAAGTTCAGCGCCCAAAAATCCCTTCGGCAGCCAGTTCAATCGCTGTGATCTCATCGTTTGTCAAATTCCAGCCCTGAGCTCCTGCGTTTTCCTTCGCCTGATTCGCGTTCTTTGCGCCGGGAATTGGAAATGTTCCTTTACAAATGGTCCAATTAAGGGCGACTTGAGACAGCGATTTCCCGCCGTGTCCCTGCCCGATTTCCCTCAGAAGATTTGTCAGATCCTCGATCCTGGAAAGATAACGATTGAATCGGATACCCCGGTAACGTGTCAACTTGTGGGTTGAAGTATATTTTCCGGTCAGGGCCCCCATCGCAAGTGGGCTATACGCGATGAGCTTGATACCAAGCTCGTTGCAAGTTTTCAAGAGGCCATTCGTTTCCGGCGACCGGTGGAGCAGGCTGAATTCCACCTGGTTGGAAAGCAATGGAATACCGTGAATGGCAAGTCGGTCGTAGGCCCGCTTCATTTGGTCGACATTGTAGTTCGAAACGCCGACCGCGCGTGTCAGTCCTCGTTCAACAGCTTCAGCAAGTCCATCCATCCATGTATTCAATGAACGAAGATGAAGGGGCCAATGAATCTGATAAAGATCCACCGATTTGAGGCCGAGGCGTTCGAGACTGTGTTCTAATGCCCTGATCAAATCGTGTTGTCGAAGACGCCAGGGAACCGGCATGAACTTTGTCGCGATGATGACGGCTGCTTTCTGCTCGCGGATGAATCGGCCAATCAAACTCTCTGATTTTCCGTAACCGTACATCTCCGCAGTATCAAAGAACGTTATGCCGGAGGAGATGCTCAATTCAAACGCCTCCTTGAGGTCATAGTCGGAGTATCCCTTCCCGTAACCCCACACTTGTTTGTCTCCCCATGCCCAAGTCCCGATGCCGAGTTGGCAGGGGAGATTCATATCGTTCCATGTTTTCATATTAGCGCCTTGATTGAATCTTCAATGCACGGTTTACCAGCTTGAGGAGCGCAGTCTCCTCGGTGGCCGTCATCATCCGTTCCCGGAACTCCTCGTCCATTAAGTGTCTGGAAAGGCCAGCAATCATTTTCAAGTGTTCCTCACGCGCCCGATCCTCATTGATTGCGATCAGGATTACCAATTTGACCGCCTTCTCATCGAGGGACTTCCATTCAATCGCTGACTTGAGCTTGAGAACTGCAATAGAGTCTGTGACCACGAAGGGCGATTTGCAGTGGGGAATCGCTACCTGGAATCCGACCCCCGTCGAATAGATATCTTCCCGTTGCCATATTGCCTCTTCAACTCTGTCCGGATCTTCGATGCGTCCCGCCAATTGCAGCATGTCGACGAGCTCGCGAACGGCTTCGTCCTTTGTCCGGCTTTCGGAATCCAACCTCACAAGTTCTTTCACGATCAATGACTGATCAGTCCCACGTCCCCGAAACCCCTTCAGAAGCATTTCTACATCATCCGGACTCTCAGCCTGCAACACCGAATCCAGCAATGTTTTGCACTCTGGCGTCCGACAGTCGCCTACAATCAACTTCGTCTCCGCAATGTCCGGAGACGCGAGGCTGATTTCGTCAATGCCGTATGCGACAAAGAGCGGCAGGGCAAGCTTGTTGGCTCCAAGTTCTCCGCAAATCCCTATCCATTTTCTTGCCGTGTGAGCATCATCGATGATCTTCTTCATAAACCGGAGAAAGGAAGGATGGAGGGAATTGAACAGTGTGCCGACGTTTTCGTTGTCCCGATCGACGGCTAGGAAATATTGTGTGAGGTCATTCGAACCGATGCTGAAGAAATCGACTTCCCGGCTGAGCTGATCGATGATAAACGCAACCGAAGGAATCTCGACCATAATGCCAATTTCGATGTGCCGGTTGTATCGAATCTGTTCCTTGTCAAGCTGCTGCATGGTCTGGCCGACCCACTGACGCAACACCCGAACTTCTTCCACCGAAGAGACCATGGGAAACATGATCTTCAGATTTCCGAACGCTGAGGCGCGAAGTATCGCCCTGAATTGGGTTCCGATGATTTCCTTGTGATTGCTATACATCCTGATGGCCCGATATCCAAGAAAAGGGTTCGTTTCTTGTGGAAGACTCAAGTACGGGATTGGCTTATCGCCGCCGACGTCGAGCGTTCGTACGATAACGCCCCGCTGCCCGGCGAGTCGGGCCGTCTCTGCATAGATTGTGAATTGTTCTTCCTCCGAAGGCGGACTCGGCCGATTCATGAAAAAGAGTTCGGTCCTGAATAGTCCGATTCCCTCGGCACCATTGTTGAAGGCTGC
>JADGQA010000142.1 GCA_017882185.1 Bacteroidota bacterium | reverse complement strand
GCTCCTGCGCTCGATCAAGCGAGGAAGGAGTGCCTTTGTCGTCAGGAACGATCCTCGGAGGTTGGTGTTGACAATGTCGTCGAATTCCTCGACCGAAGTTTCTGCAAATTCTTTGAAAACTGTGACACCGGCGTTGTTCACCAGGATGTCTGGAATTCCAATATCCTTTAGAATTTTCTTTGCCGCCTCGTTGACCGAAACCTCTTGGCGGACGTCACAGACAACAACGTGAGCCATCCCGCCTTGTTCCTGGATGCTTTTTTGAAGATCGTTCAAGGAGATCTCATCCCGTCCTGATAGGATTACTGCGTAACCATTGCTTCCGTATTCAACGGCAAGGGCGCGACCTATCCCTGAGCTAGATCCTGTAATCCAGACCAGTCCTTTCGATTCGGGGACCATCTTATAGCCGATGTTCACGATCGATGAGAGTGAGGAACTCTGATCGTGTCTTCACATTTTCCCTGAACACTCCGAGCATCGCGCTCGTGGTGGCAATGGAGTTCTGTTTTTCCACACCCCGCATGATCATGCAGAGATGTCGTGCTTCGATGACCACTCCGACGCCATCGGGGTTCAAATGCTCATACAACGTTTGCGCAATTTGTTGTGTCAATCGCTCTTGCACCTGCAGCCGGCGTGCAAATACTTCGACTACGCGCGGGATCTTACTCAGACCAACGATTTTGCCGTTTGGAATGTACGCCACATGCACCTTGCCGTAGAATGGAATCAAATGATGTTCACAGAGACTGAAGAAATCAATATCTCGGACAATGACCATCTCGGAGTATTTCTCCTTGAAGACGGCGCCGTTGAGAACAGTCTTGACGTCTTCTTGATAGCCTTTCGTGAGGAACTCATACATCTTCGCAACGCGCAATGGAGTTTTCTGCAATCCTTCTCTGTCCGGGTTTTCGCCCAGCTCGGCAAGGAGCTCACGAATTAATGTTTCAATCTTTGTCCCGCCTGATTTACTCATGTTGTTCTAACCTCTGTACTCAACGGAATTATTTTCTGTTTCCTGCAACCGAATTGAATGAAGATGAGCATCGCCAAGTTTATCTTTGAGGACGTTCCAGAAAGCTTTCGCAATATTTTCAGATGTCGGGATTACATCTTTCAGGAAATCGACATCATGATTCAAGTGCTTGTGGTCGACCTTGGAAATGAGTTCACGACGGATGATGTCTTTCAGTCTCTTCATATCAATCACATATCCGGTTTCTTCCTGCGGCTCGCCGGCGACCGTCACTTCTAGCACATAATTGTGGCCGTGCCCGTTCGGATTCGCACATTTGTCGAAGAGCTCCAAATTCCTTGCTTCCGACAACTGGGGATTGTAAAGCCGGTGCGAAGCACTAAACGTTTCTCTGCGTGTAATGAAAATCATTCCTGTTCCAGTGTCAAAGGGCAGTTAGAATTTCCATCGTGTGTCCGTCCACTTTCACCTTCGGGAAAATATTCTGAACAACACCCTTTTCATCGATAATGAACGTGGTCCGTTCAATCCCCATAAACTTCCGGCCGTACAGGGATTTTTCTTTCCAGACACCATATGACTTACAGACTTCCTTCGTTTCGTCGCTCAGCAATGGAAAGTCCAAGTTATATTTTGCTGCGAATTTTGCGTGCGAATCGACGGAATCGGCACTGACCCCAAGGACCACTGTTCCTTTCTTTTTGAGTTGACCCAGATTTTCCTGAAAGGAACATGCCTCTTTGGTACACCCCGGTGTATCGTCCTTCGGGTAGAAATAGAGGACAACCTTCTTGCCCTTGAATTCGGACAAACGCAATGATTTTCCGGCGAGAGTATCGAGCTTGAAATCGGGGGCACGGTCACCTACTTTGATCATAACGCTTATTTATCCCTTCGATGGTGTGGCACACCAGCCGTGTGGAGCGGACGTCTGGCAAAGCGCTCCTTAATGAATTCGAACAATCATTTCTACATCACCCATCATTTGCCGTACATAGTGATGATGGGATGCCGCCCCTGTGACGGATTGTTATTTTATGGCCTCGAGGGCTTTGGAAATCTCGTCATAATTCGGCTCAACCCCCGGATTGTCGGAGATCCAAGCGTAGCGGACGGTTCCGGCATTATCCAGAACAAAAATGGATCGTTTCGCAGCAGTGTATCCTTGGAGACCGGAAAAATTATTAAGCTCAATTCCGTAGAGTTTTACAGCCTCACGATTATAGTCACTCAAGAGAGGAAATTGAAGGTTGTTTTGGGCAGTAAAAGCTTTGTTCGCAAATGGAGAATCGACACTGATTCCTACAACCTGCGCATTCATCGCATTGAACTTCGAGATTGAATCGCGGAATGTGCACATCTCTTTCGTGCAGACACCTGTAAATGCACCTGGAAAGAAGGCGAGAACGGTCTTTTTCCCAAGGAATTCATTGAGCGATCTCTGTTTTTTTTCTGTATCGTTTAATGTGAACGCCGGAGCTTTGTCCCCCACCTTTGTAGCCATTGATGTTCCTCCAAATAATGAAAATGAAATGAATTACCTCGTAGTGAAGCAAGAACAATGAAGTACTCCATTGCCACACGCGTCATGACAACGAGAATCTTCGGACAGAAGTTCCATAATTGACGCATCCAATATACAGACTCGAATTGGAGAAATCCGAAGAATTATTTCTGCAACGATCAGCACATCGATATCTTGATGGCTCTGATTAATCGGGTGAGTATCCTCTGGGTTTATTATGCAAAGCAGGTGAAGCGTTTGTCGAGAGAATGGAATCGCTTCGGGGGAAGACGTGCAGTGCGATTCTAAGTTTCTGGATTCGTTCGGGCGAATAATATATCTATTAATGGTTCCATAGTCAACAAATGTGGCTGGTTTGAATTGCCTTCACTTTTAATTATATTGGATTGTTTTTCAGCGAATCGGAAGGGTGCGAGAGTGGTTGAATCGACCGGTCTCGAAAACCGGAATAGCCATTAGGCTATCGAGGGTTCGAATCCCTCCCCTTCCGCCCAATACCACAAGTGCGTTCGGAGAGGTGCAGGAGTGGCTGAACTGGCATGCCTGGAAAGCATGTGTGCGGGAAACCGTACCGTGGGTTCGAATCCCACCCTCTCCGCTGAATGTATTACGCGTACATATTGCGAAGTACGAAAGATGGGACTTACTACTACGGCTCAGCCGAGAACGCCAATGCCCGATTGCAGCAGCATAACTCGGGAAAGGTCCGTTACACGAAAGGTCATCTGCCGTAAGAGTTGCAATACCGTGAAGAATTCGCGACAAGAGGTCAAGCCGTTGTGCGGAAGAAATTTTTCAAATCGATGGCAGGATATCGATGGCTGAGAGCCGAGGGAATAATCCGATGATCCCGGCGGTGGCATACCGTGGGTTTTCCCTCAAGGAACCTGCGGGTTCCTTGAGGGATCCCTTCTCACAAAGTGATCCCTTCGGGAGGGAGAATTCCACGCTCTCCGCTCGAATAACCGATCGACACTCACCATTATCATCGACAGGGTGTCTTATGAAGCATCTTCTATATTCATCTCTCCTTGTGCTCGTGCTCCTGAATTCGCAACAACTCCGTGCACAGAGTATCTCATCAATACGAGTCGACGGGATGATCAATCCCGCTGTCTCCGATTTCATTCATCGTTCCATCGAAAAAGCACACGACACAAATGCAGAATGTCTCATCATTCATTTGAACACACCGGGGGGGCTGCTCCAATCCACCCGAGAGATCGTGGGCGATTTTCTGGAATCCGACATCCCTATCATCGTCTACGTGTCGCCAGGAGGCGCGCAAGCCGGTTCGGCAGGCGTGTTTGTAACGATGGCGGCCCATATTGCTGCCATGGCTCCTGGCACGAACATCGGCGCCGCGCATCCTGTGACGCTTCAGGGGCAACCAGATTCAATCATGGGCGCTAAAATCACCAACGATGCTGCTGCATTTATTCGCACGATAGCAGAGAAACGGAACAGAAATCTCGTTTGGGCTGAGGAAGCTGTTCGGAAGAGTGTCGCGATCACTGAGACCGAGGCACTATCGAAGAATGTCATCGACGTAATCGCAAAGAACGACCGCGAATTGTTGCAGAAAATCGACGGGAGGCAGATCACCACCAGCAAAGGAATAATAACGCTCAACGTAAGAGATGCGAAAATCGAAACGTACGAAATGGGGTGGACTGAGAAGATCCTCGATCTCCTCAGCGATCCCAATATTGCATACATCCTTTTCATGCTGGGGACTTACGGGTTGCTTTTTGAACTCTATAATCCGGGGTCCATCTTCCCCGGAATCGTTGGTGTCGTCAGCCTCCTGCTCGCATTTTACTCAATGCATACGCTGCCGGTCAATTATGCGGGATTGGCTTTGATTGTCTTCGGAATTATCCTTTTCCTCCTGGAAATCAAAATAACAAGCCATGGGATGCTGACCATTGGAGGAATTATTTCTCTTACGCTGGGGTCTTTTATGCTTATTCGAACACCAACCGGCCTTGAAGTCGTAGCGATTTCGTGGAAGGTCATAGTTGCCACCGTCGCAATGACAACATTCTTTTTTGTTTTTCTCCTGGGACTCGGACTCAGAGCGCAACGCCGAAAAGCAACCACAGGCCAGGAGGGCCTGGTTGGAGAAATAGGAGAAACCATCGATCAACTGAACCCCGATGGGACGATCCGCATTCATGGAGAATTGTGGAACGCCACATCGAACTCCGGGAAAATCCCGAAGAATACACAAGTTCGCATCGTCAGCCTCAAAGATCTCAGATTGCTTGTCGAACCCAACAAATCCACAAAGGAGTGACTATGGAAGCAAACCTGTTCATCATCATCGTCGCGGTTGTTTTTTTCTTTATCGTTGCAACAAACTCCATCAAGATACTCCGAGAGTACGAACGCGGGGTCGTCTTTCGTCTTGGCCGGTTGATCGGCGAAAAAGGGCCGGGAATCATCTGGCTGTGGCCGGGCATTGACCGAATGGTCAAGGTGAGCTTGCGTACGGTCGTCATGGACGTTCCGTCCCAAGATATCATCACGAAGGACAATGTCTCTGTCAAAGTGAACGCCGTTATCTATTTCCGTGTCATGCAGCCGCAGAAGGCAATTGTGGATGTAGAGAATTTTCTCTTTGCCACTTCGCAACTCTCGCAGACCACACTGCGCAGTGTCCTGGGCCAATCGGAATTGGACGACCTGCTTTCGCAGCGCGACAAGATCAATCAAATGCTTCAACAAGTCATCGACTCCCACACCGAACCCTGGGGTATCAAGGTCTCCAATGTTGAAGTCAAACAAATAGATTTGCCGCAGGAAATGCAGAGGGCAATGGCCAAGCAGGCTGAAGCGGAACGCGAGCGCCGTGCCAAGATCATCGCAGCAGAAGGCGAGTTCCAAGCCTCGCAGCGCCTTTCTGACGCGGCGAAAGTCCTCAGCGAACAACCCAGTGCATTGACGCTTCGGTACCTGCAAACACTCCGGGAAATTGCGACCGAAAAAAATTCGACGACAATTTTCCCCGTACCGATCGATTTGCTCAGGCCGTTCCTGGGCGAATATGGAAAAAAGGATAAATGAATTCCCTGCTGTGTGGACATAACCCGAAGCAGCATGTCGTCGCTGTCCATCAGCTGAACGATCGAATCATCCGCCTCTACACACGAACCAACGGGAAGATTCAGCATGAAGATGTTGAATTCTTCCCGTTCTTTTTCCTTTCCGATCCAACCCTGTTGGAAGGCTTTCCCAAGCAGTTTTGGCTCAAAGAACTTGGTGGCGACCTGTTCTACAAACATATCGCCGCGTTCAACCGATGGGGCGACATGTGGGAAGCCGTCCATTTTGCTCTGATCGTTCACAATAAGTCCGCACCCACGAAGGCCTCCCACTACAACGATCTGGACTCGATACTCCTTCGACCCGATCCTGTCAATCAGTTTCTCAACCAATCAGGAATCACTCTGTTTAAAGGGATGGAATTCGACGACCTCCACCGTGTGCAGATAGAAGTACAGCGGGTCGAACGTATCCCCGCCAGAGAATCAAAACCGGCCATGGACCGAATTGCACGAATTGTACTATCCGACACCACGGGATGGTACGATTCCATCGAGAGCGAGAATACAAGCCAGGAGGGAATGCTGACCTCCTTGATTTCCATCATCAATCAGAAAGATCCCGATGTCCTCGAGGGTCACAATTTGCACGGTCAAATCCTGCCGATTCTTGTTGCTCTTGCCGATCAACTCTCCGTCGATTTCTCAATCGGACGAGATGGAAGCAGCATAAGGAACATTTCTTCAAGGCAGCCTTACCGTACTGGCGAAGGAGATACGGGCTTCTACGAAGTGGTTGGGCGACATCTCGTTGATACACAGAAACTCGCTGAGATATATGATGCTTCAGTGCGATCCTTTGAAAACCTGAATCTCGATTATCTTGCCCGGTATTTTGGTTTTGACTCTGTATCCCTGCCCCAGCCGCCTGTACTGCCCGACCAGGTCGATCCGAAAAGGGGGAGTCACAAGTCGAAGCAACCGCCGATCGAGAATGTACAGCGTGTCCGGAGGCTCAGTGAAGTATTGTTACTCAGTCACTTCTATCTCGCACAAATATGTCCGCTCAATCTCGGCACTCTCATGCGGACAGGATCGGCTGCAAAAATCGAATCCCTGTTGTTCCGGGAATATCTGAGGCAGAAGCATTCTCTCCCGAAGCCGGAACGTGGATCGCAGTCCCGGGGAGGCTACACTGATATTTTCTACACAGGTGTTTTCACCAATGTCTTTCACGCCGACGTAGAGGCGCTCTATCCTTCCATTATCATCAGCCAGAATATCAAGCCAAGATCGGACCTCCTTGGTGTTTTTATACCGATCCTCACCGAACTCACAGAGATGCGGCTCAACGCCAAGCGCAGTATGCAGCAAGCCGATACACCGAAGATTCGCAACCGATACGACGCCCTCCAATCCGCACTCAAAGTGTTGATCAACTCGTTCTACGGTTACCTTGCCTACTCACGGGCTCACTTCAACGACTATGTGCAAGCCGATCATATCACGACCCTTGGACAGACCTATCTCCGCACAATCATCGATCAGGCGCGTCTGTTCAACGCACAGGTACTGGAGGTCGATACTGACGGATTGTATTTCATTCCGCCCGACAATGTAAGCGGGGAAGATCAGGAGAGTTCTTTCACGAAGCGTCTGGCTTCCTCATTGCCCTCAGGAATCAATCTTATGGCTGCAGGACGTTACAGGAAGATGCTCAGCTATAAGAGAAAGAACTATGCATTGATGGATTATTCGGACAAGATCACCATTAAAGGGAGCTCACTTGCCTCAAGAAGTCTCGAATTGTTCGCACGAAGGTACATCGAAAAGTGTATCGAATGTCTTCTCTTAGGTGACCTTGAGGCTCTCCACCGTACTTACACCTCTTTGCATCGTCGGATTGTTGCACATCAGTGGTCGGCCAGGGAATTCTGTAAATCGGAAACCATCAAAGAGGATCTTGAAACCTATGAACGAGACCTGAAAACGGGCGATCACTCCCCTTCCGCGCCCATGGAAGCGGCAAAAAGAGCATCACTGTATCCTCGACCGGGCCTGGTCGTCCTCTATTACGTGACTGGGACCGAACCCAACGTGAGAATAGCTGAAAATTGCAGAATTGCTGAGGAATGGGATTCCAACCTTCCTGACGAAAACACACCATATTATTTGTCTCGTCTCGGCGAATGCTCCACAAAATTCAAGGATTTTTTCACTCCGAGTGATTTCGAAAAGATTTTCTCGACTGACGACCTTTTCGGGTTTTCACCAGTTGGGATTGGCATCCTGAATCGCGAATTGCAGCCCCAGAGGCCCGATTCTCAGTCCGGCGAGTCTGAAGATGATTTTCCGATCTGGCTTGGTGACCTGTCAGCCTAAGCTTGATTTTATTCCCAACAAATTGTATAATTTCGCCGTAATCAACTGCACCAAGTTGTTTCGTCAAAAACGAGGTCAGATTTCGAGCCTGGCAGGAAGGACTGAACAATCTCTTCGTTGCAAGGCTGTACCAGCTGGACAGACAAGGATGTCTGTTCGTGAGGGTGCCCGGGTTTTTCGAGAGACAAACTTGTGGTGTAATGTTCAACACTATAAGGAACAGCAACCTTATGGAATCTGGTACAGTCAAGTGGTTCAATAATGCAAAAGGCTTCGGCTTCATCAAGCGCGCCACCGGCGAGGATGTCTTTGTGCATTACAAGTCAATCAACGGAGAAGGCTACAAGACTCTCAACGAAGGAGACAAAGTAGAATTCGAAGTTGAACAGGGCCCAAAAGGTCTGCAGGCTGTCAAGGTTTCAAAAGTCCAGTAACGCTGCTCGAAACAAAAAACCCGTCGCGAATCAGCCTCGCGACGGGTTTTTGCTACTCTGTTTTACTTAGAGGATCACTCCTCTTGCGTTCTTAATTGCGCTGCTTCCTGTACGATCGCAGATACTCTACAATGGCAGTTGTCGAAGCACCGGGCGTGAAAAGCTCTC
>JADGQA010000141.1 GCA_017882185.1 Bacteroidota bacterium | reverse complement strand
AAGAAAAAGTTAAGAGTGCATAAAAAACGACGAATCACTTTGATGATTCTCTCCGTCACCTGTTGGTTTGTTATCCAATTCCCATGACCGAACGCACTTGCGCCATTGTTCCTTGGGCCACCAAGCGAGCTTTGTTTTCCCCCTCGAGAAGAACAGATTTCACTTCATCCATGCGGGATTCATAATACCGACGTTTTTCCCGCATCGGAGCAAGTGCCTCGGCGATCCTTGTCCCGCATTTCATCTTGCAGTCCACGCACCCGAGCGACCCGCTCTCACAACCTTTTCTTATCTCTCCCACTTCGGGGACATTGAATTTGTTGTGATAGGCAAAGATGAGGCATATATCTGGATGACCCGGGTCTCCCTTTCTGATTTTTTGTGGATCCGTTAGTGCGCTCTTGGTCTTCTTCATGATTACTTCAGGTGAATCCGAAAGCAGTATCGTGTTGCCAACGGATTTGCTCATCCTTTTGCCATCGAGTCCAGGCAATCTTGCGAATTTTGTGACCTTCCCCTCAGGTTCGGGAAATACCGGGTCCTTCGGCGTGTACTGAGAGTTGAAGTGTCGAGCAATTTCGCGGGTAATTTCGATGTGGGGTAGTTGATCTTCACCAACCGGAACCACCTCCGCTTTATAAAGCAAAATATCTGCGGCTTGAAGCACCGGATATCCCAAATGCCCATAGGCAATCGTGTCCAGCTGCAGATCACGGATCTGCTCTTTGAGACTTGGGTTCCGTTCAAGACGGGCGGTCGTAACCAACATCGAAAATATCAGGTGCAACTCCGTGTGTTCTTTGATCTGTGATTGGCGGAACACCGGGCTCTTCAATGGATCAATCCCGGCTGCCAGCCAGTCAATCAGCATGTCGATTGAATTCTGATATATGTCCGATGTGTCTGGGTTCGTTGTGAGCGCGTGATAGTCGGCGATGAGATGATAATTTTGGTATTCTCCCTGCAACGCGACCCAATTTTCCAAGGCACCGGTAAGATGCCCCAGGTGCAATTTGCCCGTAGGACGCATGCCACTTAGAATTACTTTCTTTCTCGAGTTGACCAGCTGGATGAAACTCCTTCTATGAATATTTTTGAACAAAACAGTTTGATACCAATTCCGAGAAGACGAGCGAGAATTGGATTCCTAGTTCATGAACAAGTATGGTTTCCATCCATCATCAACTGAACCGACAAAATGTCGTATGAACATTACATGATTTGGTCGGATTGGTTTGCGTACAAGCTGCATTCGAGCCTCTGAGGGGATTCGATCCCCTTTCCTATTGTTACATGAGACACACGCACAAACCAAGTTTTCCCAAGAGTCTGCTCCATCTCGAGCCTTTGGAACTACGTGATCGACAGTCAAAGAATCGTCCGTTTTCCCGCAATATTGGCATCGATGATTATCACGTCTCAGGATATTTTTGCGGGAAAGAACGATTTTCTTATAGGGGACGCTGACGTACACTGAAAGCCTTACAATGCTCGGAAATGGCATCGCTGCAGATACGGATCGAAGAAATTTGCCCTCGTGGGCCTCGATCAATTCAGCCTTTCCAAGCCAAAGGAGGATAATTGCTTTCTTCACGTTGCATACACTCAACGGCTCGTAATTGTGATTAAGGACGAGCACTTTGCGGCTGAATTTGCCATTTGTGCCAATGGTAGCTACTTCGACGCTGAAGACTCGATTACCTCCTTTCACTACATATCTGAATTGGTTCAGATAGTTCTTGAAGAGTATCGCCGTTTTGCCTCAAAAATATAGCACAATGCCTACATAGATGCAAGATTTCAAGGTCTAAAAGATTCCCTTCTTTTAGGCTTTATTGAAGGTCTCCTGACGTTTGTAACGCCTGGCGATCTCGATTAGGGAATCCCCTCCAAATTTTTCCAGGAATGCATTGGCCAAGACTGGTGCAATGACTGCTTCACCTATTACTGAACAGGCTGGAACCGCACACACATCAGATCGTTCGTACCTTGATTTCACGGGTTTAAAGGTCTTGAAATCTATTGATTTCAGAGGATTTGCCAGGGTCGAAATGGGCTTCATTGCCGCATGCAGAACGATTATCTCTCCGTTCGTAATTCCTCCTTCTAATCCGCCTGCATTGTTTGATTTTCGCGTGATCCGCCCATTTTTCAACTTAAACGGATCATGCACTTCCGAGCCGAGCCGAAGTGAGTTATGAAACCCGTTTCCAATTTCGACTCCCTTGACTGCCTGGATGGACATCAAGACTTGGGCAAACTGACCATCAAGCTTTCGATCAAAATGAACGTAGCTTCCAAGTCCAACCGGCACACCTGTAACAAGGATTTCGAAAACACCTCCCACGGTGTCCCCATCTTTCCTTGTTTTCTTTACCAGCGCGATTGCGGCTGATTCCATATTTCGGTCGAGCATTCTCAGATCGGACTTATCAGCTTCTTCTGCAACTTTGTAAGCCCCACACGAGGCTTTCAAATACTTCATTATTGCCCTGTCAATTCTGCCCCTGTCCTTGATCGCAGCGCTCCCAATGCTGAGAACGTGACTACCAATGAAAATGCCGAAATCCTCAAGGAACTTGCGCACGACAGTACAGCAGGCCACCCTCGTTGCTGTTTCGCGCGCGCTTGAACGCTCAATGACATTTCGGATGTCATCATACGAATACTTTTTCATCCCGGCATAGTCGGCGTGCCCCGGTCTCGGGATCGTAATTTTTTCCGTACCTTTTTCGGAGCCCTCAATCGACATTACTTCCCGCCATTTTGGCGAGTCCAAGTTCTGGATCATCATAGTAATTGGAGATCCGATTGTCTTCCCGTGGCGGACGCCAGAAAGTATCTCAACTTTGTCTGACTCGATTCGCATTCGTCCCCCCCGTCCAAATCCCTGTTGTCTCCGCCAAAGTTGGTGGTTGATATACTCGGACGAAATCGGAATGCCCGAGGGCATACCTTCGACGATGCCTACAAGTGACTTGCCGTGCGATTCTCCTGCGGTGAAATATCGTATCACAAAATCCTCCTGTTGAAAGCGGGTATTTCAAAGGTACTCGAAAAATCTGAGTTTGTCCACTTCCGTCCTCTTGCCAGTATCTTGAAATTCAGACCAGAATTGATGAAACAAAAAAAGGCGCAGCCACGACGATGGCTGCGCCTATTGCACTGAATGGACAGTCTTAAACGCTCACTTTGGCATTTCTATGGCGACGTACCTCACCCTCTTATCGGAACCTTTGACTCGCATCATCACCGCATCCCCGGGCTTCAATTTCTTAATCGCAGACTGAAATTGTTCGGGGTTTCCGATCTTCTGTGAACCGACCGAAAGAATGACATCTCCCTGGGCCAGTCCACGCTCGTTGGCCGGACCTAGCGGGTCAACACTCTCAACCACTGCACCACTTTCCTCACCAACGCTCTTCTTCGTCGCAGTGTCGAGCGATTTGACAGTAAGACCAAGATCATCGATTCTCACTTTCTTCGTTGAAGCAGTTTCTTTGGGCGAATCATCATCACCGTCAGAAGTCTGCTTGGAGGCGACTTCTTCCTCTTCATCCATCGATTTGAGGATCACCTTCTTGTCAATCGTCTTCCCGTCTCGAAACACTTTTAGATTGACCACATCACCTGGATAGTAACTTGCCACGATTGACTGCAACATATTGGGCGAATCAACCTCTTTTCCATCTACAGTCAAAATGATGTCTCCTGATTGGAGCCCGGCTTGGTCACCTGCGCTATTCTTGTTTACGTCACGCACAAACACGCCTTCCGCTTTCGGCAATCCTGCAGCCTTTGCGGTTACAGCGTCGACATCCTGGATCCGCACACCGATATAACCCCTACGCACTTTTCCAAATTTTATTAAATCCGCTGCAACTTTCTTCGCGAGATTGATCGGTATGGCAAAGCTATAACCCTGATAGCGGGCGTTCGTGGTCGCAATCGCCGAATTAATGCCAATAACCTCACCGCTGATATTCACGAGAGGTCCACCACTGTTGCCGGGATTTACAGCGGCATCGGTCTGGATAAAATTCTCAATCGCAAAACCAGTATTATTATCATCTATGATGCGCAGATTTCGCCCGAGAGCGCTGACAATCCCTTCGGTCATTGTTGATCTCAACTCAAGGGGATTACCGATGGCAAAAACGATATGACCGACTTCTACGCCTTCGGAGTTCCCCAGTGTAGCAACGGACAGATTCTCTGCATCGATTTTCACAACAGCGAGATCCGTTAATTTGTCGGTTCCTATAAGCTTACCCCTGAATTTTCTTGTATCGCTGAGAGTGACTTCTATTCCTTTTGCCACCGCGTTTTCAACCACGTGGTTGTTAGTCAAGATATAGCCGCTTTCATTGATGATGACACCGGAACCGGCACCAACTTCAGGTGTTTGAGGTATTTGATGGGGGATGTTGAAAAAATGGAAAAAGCGCTGAGAGTCATCGTCACCGCCTTCTGTCGGTTTTGATTCCACTCTGATATAGACAACGGAAGGAGTAACGGCCTTGCCAACCTCGTGGAAGGCTTCGTTGAGAGCAACCAACGTTGGATTTGGCTTGACCGGAGAGCTCGACGCCCCCAGTTTGACGTCTTCGCCCGCAAATGATACATCAACTCCTTTGAAGCTTGATACAAGTACAACGCCAAAAATGATACCCAGTCCGATCAAGACTACAGCCGTAATTATTGATTTTGACGACATAACTAAAACCTCCTCGCAATTATTATATTACTGAATCATCGTTTTGAAGATTTGTGTTGACTTCAAATCCTTCATATTGTCAAAGTGATACCGTAGATATAAACGCAAAGTTTCATCTAATTCGTTCCCAATCGACTCACTATAGGTAATCGTCGCAATGCTTTCCATCCCCGACGTCAGAAAACACTGTAGGATTCTGTGGGCCGGAACTGAAAGCGTAGTATACCCAACGCCCCGCTTTGCAGTGGCGGCTTTGCTGCAGTTGGCGCAAATGATCGCCCCGCTCAAGAGTTGGAACCCCAAGGCCGACGATTGTTCAACCTCCATCAGTGATTTTCCACACACGGAGCAAACGTTCAAGGAGGGAGCGTAGCCAAGCAACGATGCTAGCCTGAGTTGGAATGATCTTGCGAACGACTGATAATTCCTAGAGCTCTTTTCAACTGCAACCAGCGTCTCTAGCAGGAGAGAAAAGAGCACCGGGTTTTCCTCTTCCTCATGGGCCAAGTGATCTACGAGCTCAAGAATTGAAAGCCCGACTGAAATCTTCTCGATGGAATCGTGGATCTTCCCAAATGACCGGATACTGTCACATTGCGATATCAAATGCAGATCGCGATGCTCTTTCTTGTAGATGACAAGTGCCACATGGCTCAGTGAGTCCAAGGATGACCCGAATTTGTTATCTGAGCGTCTGGCTCCCTTCGCAATTCCTTTCAATTTTCCAAACTGACGGGTGTAGAAAGACACAATTTTACTTGTGTCCCCATATTTCATAGACTTTATTACGATAGCTTCTGTTTTCGTCAACATTGAGATGCTAATTCCTCAGGAACTTGCCATTCCACGAATTCTCCGAATCGATTGTTCATATGGTTTCGACAACACTCCTTTTTCAGTTACTATGCCAGAAACGAGATCGCAAGGCGTAATATCGAATGCCGGGGAGTACACGTCCGTGTCATCAGGCGTGACTTTTTTCCCGAACGGCTCTGTGACTTCTTTCGGATTGCGCTGCTCGATTGGAATCCCTTTCCCGTTCTTTATGTCGAAATCGATCGTCGACGTCGGAGCTGCCACATACATTGGTATATCGTGATAGCGCGCGAGGACTGCCAAAGAGTACGTTCCCACTTTGTTGGCCACGTCGCCGTTCGATGCGATGCGGTCAGCCCCCACGACCACGGCATTTACGATTCGCTGCTGCATCAAGAAGCCAGCCACGTTGTCGGTCAGAAGAGTAAACGGAATACGATCGTTCCGAAGTTCCCACGCCGTCAAACGAGCCCCTTGAAACAATGGACGCGTTTCATCAATATAGACGTGCTTCAGTCTTTGTTGTTCCCAGCACTTGCGAATGATACCAAGCGCAGTCCCAATCCCGCCTGTCGCCAGCATGCCTGTATTGCAGTGCGTCAGTACGGAGGCCGCATTTGGAAGAAGATCTGCGCCCAGATTACCGATCGCCTCGCACATTGCCGCATCCTCTTCGTGAATCCCCAGTGCCTCCTGCAACAGTGCGGTTCTGACAGCGTTGAGGCCTTGCCGTTTGTTTGCTTCCACAACATTTTTTTGCCGATTCAAAGCCCAGAATAGGTTGATCGCTGTCGGTCGTGTTCCGGCGAGAAGATTGATGACTTTGTCAAAGTAGGAAGCGATACCGGAGGGAGTTTCTTCGCCACACTTGTTCGCAGCAAGGGCGACAGCGTACGCGGCTGCAATTCCGATCAGAGGCGCACCACGAATGGACAAATCTCTGATCGCATTGGCGATTTTGCCTTCATCGTCGGTTTCTATGTAAATCACGTCAGAAGGAAGTCTGGTCTGATCAAGAAAGCGGACTTTTCCGTTGTTCCATTCCAGCGATTTCATTCCCGTCACCTCTCATCGAACCTTGAAATCTCCACAAAGGAATGATAGCGATCCCTGATTTTCAAGTTGCTAAGGTCTCTCAGCCCATCCACACTGAATTGCTCAACGCAGAAGGACGCCATTGCACTTCCATAAATCACGGCACGTTTTAGGTTCTCCGGTGAGATATCGTCCGTCTTTGCAAGCCAGCCGACGAAGCCTCCTGCAAAAGAATCACCAGCTCCGGTCGGATCATAAAGATTCTCAAGAGGATAGGCGGGAGCGGAGAATATCGTTTCCTCTGTCACCAGCAAGGCACCGTGCTCGCCTTTTTTGAGAATGACAACACGGGGGCCCATTTTGATGATCCGCTTCGAGGCTTTGATGAGGTTCGGTTCCTTCGTCAGTAACCGGGCCTCGGACTCATTGACCACGAGAACATCCAACACCTTCAACGTCTCGCGGAGCTCGCTTGGTTTGGTTTCGATCCAGTAATTCATCGTATCGCCGACGACTAACCGGGGTTTCTTAATCTGTGCGAGCACTTTGCGTTGTAGCACAGGATCAATATTACCCAGGCAAACGTACGTAGATTTCTGAAAAGCCTCAGGTATGACAGGATCAAATTTCTCAAAAACGTTTAGTTGAGTCAGCAGGGTATCTCTCGAGTTCAAATCATAGTGATACTTCCCGGACCAACGAAATGTTTTTCCTCCTTGAACGATCTGCAATCCGTCAAGGTCAACATTACGTTCCTTCAGAAACTCGATGTGCCCTTTTGGAAAATCGCCACCAACCACCCCAACCACCTTTACTGGTGCTGTGAAATAGCTCGCCGCAACGGAGATATAGACAGCCGAGCCGCCGAGTGCATCTTTGACCTTACCGAACGGAGTTTCGACCGAATCGAGAGCAACGGAACCAACTACGAGAAGACTCACGTCATGTTCCTTTCTACAACTACTGGTTTTATTTCGGTAAGGCTTGCCGCCTCCCGTTCTGCTACGATGTAATTCCGGACAATTCGTACCGCATCAAGATGTCCCGGCCATACAAGGAGCTCCTGCGCTTTTTTGAAGGTGGCCCAAACATACTGTTGGTGTTCCTTTGACAGTACCGGCTCAGCCGAGGGTGCGATTTCAGCCGCAAAAAGCGGACACATTTGCACAGCGTCTCCTAACGGATCGAAGAACGATCCGACTATCGGGGCGACCCAGAATCGTTTCGCCGGCAATCCCGTTTCTTCCCGCAATTCCCTCAAAGCGGCGTGCAGTGCCTTTTCGGTCCTTCTAATCTTTCCTGTAACAATTTGCCACATACCAGGGTAGAGTTTCTCTGTGGGGGATCGCTTCAACATGAGAAAGAGTGGGCCTCTCTTTGTCCGCTTGAACACACAGAGTTCCACGATCGTGCACTGAACAGGCGGCATAGATTTCAAATGTCTGGTATTTCGATTCTCGATGTTTCTGCGAGGTCCCGTTCTTTCCTACTAGCCAGACAAATAATTCTGAACTCAAAAGGACTTCCTTCGCTGTCTGAATTGATAGGATTCTTTCGAGGGACGGCACCAGTGGAAAGTATTTTCTATCGAATTTTAAACGCAAAAAATATAAGCCAATTTTTGTTGAATTCAAATCAACGACCTGGCTCGTTCTGCCATTCCTGCGAAGCTAGTCCGGGGATACCGTGAATGCTCCGTCCGGCACGAACTGCGCACCGAATTGATTACGCGACAATCGATGCAGCTATTTCTGAGACGAAGTCCAGATCTGCTGTGAGATTCTGAAAAGTTCAGTTTTGTTGAACTCGCCATTCGTGGCAACGATTGCAAGAGTAGTATTTGATTGGTCCAACACTTTGCCTCGAGAGAATGTCCTATGTTCGTCAGCCTCGCCAAAGAAGCGCCCTTCCTTTGATCTGGCGCCTGCAATGATGTTGCCTGTTCTATCAACGATATCTCCGCCAGCGTTCACAACCACAAGGCACCCAACGACCAAATCTCCCATTGTTGTCGAAGCGCTGCCGATATCCCCCC
>JADGQA010000140.1 GCA_017882185.1 Bacteroidota bacterium | reverse complement strand
AGAGACATGATGTAGACACGCTTCGGGGTGTAGCTCAGCCTGGCTAGAGCGCTTGCTTTGGGAGCAAGAAGTCGTAGGTTCGAATCCTATCACCCCGACGAATCCCATCAGGAACACAGGTCTTTCGTCTAGCCAGAACGTACCACTCCAAGTTCCAAAGTCGCAGGTTCTGCCAAAGGCACTCCTTTGGAGGAATCCTATCACCCCGACAAACATCTGTGGCACAAGTGGCCACCGCGTTTCCTTCCGTTTTTTAGACTTCTTTCTTTTGAATCCAAAAGTCCAAATCGCGCTCACGCTCCCTCATCCAGGAGTTGAGTTCCGGGGTGGTTTGTATTCACAACATAGTGTCGTAGGGGTCTTTTTGCCTGTCACTCGTCAAGTTGTCTCTCTTGCGTAATAAAACAGAAAAGGGCGACAGTACTATCGCCCTCTTAATCTGCAAAATTCAGTTTGACCTGATTCAATTACCAGCCGTCTCACCGACTTGGAGATCACAGGTAAACTTTGACCCTCCAACATCAATCGATCCGCTACCTGCGCCAAATGTAACAGTAAATGTTTTTGTGAAACTTCGCTCTGAATAAGCGTCTCCTCGTAGGAGGCTGACAGTGGCAGTGTACGTCCCCGATATCGTGCCGGAAGTGGCGCGGGGCACTCTCGCAAGCGATGCATACCGGGGTGTCCGTGGACCTGTTACATCTTGCAGATTTGCAGTAAGAGTGTAATTCAACACTCTTTCTCCTGTCGCAGTCTTAATCGTATCAATTCCCGTTCTCGTGAACGTGCCATTCACCGTAATCATCGATGTATTGGTCCCGGCCACCTTATAGTTGCTTGAAATCGAAAGGAGATGAGTACTGACGAACCGGGTAACCGTATATCCGGATCCGTCTAGAACCATGAAGATGATCGTTGACGCCGTATCGGCGGGCGATGTTGTAGTAGTATATCTCGGTAGTGCGACACCGTTGCGATCAATGAATTTGATGTAGTACGTGCGTGTGAATCCCGCCTGCCTGCCAAACAACCCTACTCGGTCTCGAGAGACGGATACTGTCCAAGACGTATCCGAGGCATTGAATATTTTAGTGACGGAATCTCCAGCCGCCGATACAGACTTCATCAAAGCCGCCTCCGGCGAGGCTGATCCTACGTTCGAAGAGATGCCCGCAGATCCGGTTGCGTCTGCTATATCGCCCATTTGGTCTGTCACTCCACCGTTGTCTTCACCGACGGCATCAGCGATCGACTGTGCGGCATCCTGGTTTGAATTGACGCTCGCGTTGAGAACAGGTGCTGTGGAATTCTTCCTGCAGCCCGAACCAAAAAGAAGCAATGTCGCTACAACAAGTGCTACAATCGGTTCTCGCTTTTGTGGACTCATACCTTCATCTCCCAAGATTTGGTGGTTTAGAGACTATCCTTCTCTCTTTGTCGGATACAGACATTTGATGGCTGTTGGGGATGGAAGGTTTAACGAACACGGTGAGGCAGGTCACATTCTCGGAAGCCAATTCCGAATTCTAGTCTCCCCACGACTCAAAATTGCCAAGATCATACTTAAGCACAATCGTAGAATAGCCGGAATTATCTATTTTGCTGGAGATGAGATTCGTATCCAATGTGCCAATCGCAAAGTTCCGATTTCGCAGTACGCCAGCTTCTCCCGACAGCCATATACCGCGGGAGAGCTCAACGGAAACGCTGAATCCACTTTGTATTTGTGCGATTTTCATGAACAATGGCAACGATTGTGTGCCAAAGTAGGCGTTCTCCTCGACATGAATTTGGTCTCCGTTGGCGCGAATGAGGAATCCGAAGTGCAATTCTTGCGCTTCTTCATAGTCAATATTCAAGGAAAACGGAAGGACGATATGCAGACTGAGATTTCTTCCCAATGAGCAATGGGTTCCAAGCAAAGGTAACAAGAGACCGCGATTGAACGTGTAGGAGTAACTTAACCCATAGATGAATGCGAATGAATTGTCGAGCTGGTACTTCCCAAGCAATGATCCTGTTGCTCGAATTCGAGGGCTACCAACCGTATTTCGATCCTCCGCGAATCCACCCCCGATCGTAACAAGATACAAGTGATGACCCGTGGTTGCGATTCCCCCCGTGACTCCAATTCGTGACTTATAAATTGCGTGCGATGACGAAAGGAAGGAAATGTCTGCGTCCAAAGTAGAGAATTGCCCTCGTCCCAACATGAAGTAGATCGTTGGGTTTTCGGATGCGCCTTCCAGAACTCGATAGATGGGTATCGCTGCCGTCAAGGTAGCGCTGTTTACGGCAAACGTGCCCTCAAGGTCTTGAAAGTTTCGAATCGTTGCCGCTGAAAAACCTACCGAAATCTGAGGTTGGAGGAAATCAGAGCCCAAATGATCTTCAGCCGGTCCTAACTGAGCTTTTGCCGCCGAACTCCAGCATAGAGAAATTGCCGTCAACACAAGAATCATTCGTCTGCTCATAATTTTGGCTACAATAAATTGTTCCATAGGTAGAGAAATGATATATAGACACTTACATGGTACCTCGGTTTAAACGATGGGCAACTGCGTCAAATTTCCACGGCCAGTCACCCATTTGTCGAGGAACATAGTGTTTTGACGCTCACTTACAATTCTCTGGAGCGTGCGAAGTAGACCTTGACTCTTTCGGTCCATTCGTCCAACAGGGAATAGACGGTTGGTAAAACAACGAGCGTTAAGAATGTGGAAATAGTGAGCCCGAAAATAATCGTCACAGCCAACGGTCGCCAAAATTCTGCACTCTCTGCGCCAATGATAAAATGAAATTCACGCCAATCAAAATCGATACCTGTTGCCATCGGCACGAGTCCGAGAACGGTGGCAACTGCAGTCAAAAGTACTGGCCGCAGCCGGATACGCCCTGCTTCCAGCAACGCATCATTGAGCGACATACCACCTTCGCCATGTTTGTGCTTTACAAAATCCAATAACACAATTCCATTTCGTACAACGATTCCCGCGAGCGCTACAACTCCGACTCCTGTCATAATCACACTTGCCGGCGTGCGGGTAACTACCAGACCAAACATGACACCAATGAGCGAAAGAATAACGGAAATCATAATCACAAAAGGTACTTTCATTGAATTAAATTCTGCCACCATAATCAAAAAAACCAGAAGCAGCGTAATAATAAACGCATTCCCGAGAAATGCTGAAGCTTTTTGCTGTTCCTCCTGCGAACCGGTGAGCTTGATGTCGTACCCTGCTGGAAGATTCATGCTGGAGAGGCGCGCCTTCACTTCGTTGATTACTTCGGATTGTACGCGACCCTCTACATCACCACTGACCGTGATTACACGTTTCTGATCTTTGCGCCGAATGTCCGTTACAGAGGTTGTTCGCTTGATAGTAGCAAGTGAAGTCAATGGCAACGAGAGCAACTGTCCTCGACGATTCATAAAAGTAATGCGAAGATTCTCTAAATCATCTGGGGACTGGCGTTGGTCCTCCTGCAAGCGAACACGAATTTTGTACTCATCCTCACCAACACGATACTTGGATGCTTCCACTCCTGCAATAGCTGCGCGAATCGTTGAAGCAATCTGACCTGTGCTTGTGTAAAAAAGTCCTGCTTTTTCACGATCAACAATAATTTCCACTTCAGGCCTGCCCGTGTTGTAATCATCCTTCAGATCTACAAGACCCTTTACATCCTTAATTTTCTCTCGTATTGAATAACTCAATGAAGCCAATTGCGCATAATCTTCACCAGATACTTCCACGTTAACCGGCGAACCAACCGGTGGTCCCATTTGTTGTTTAGCGATGCGTAATGTGGCGCCGGCATTTTCAAGTGTCGTCTTGCGAACCTCTTCGACCGTTTGAAGCGTGCTTTGTTCCCGCAATTTCTTCTCAAAGAAATTAATTGCAACACGGCCTTTGTTCGATGTCCCCTGTCCGCCCATATCAAATATATCATCAGAAGTGCCGATGCTTGTTGCGAGGTACTCAATATCCCCTTTATGCGGTATTTGACTGATACGATCTTCTAATATTTTAGAGATACCATCGGTAACATTCAAAGATGTACCGGATGGAGTTTCGATTGTCACATTTATTTGCGATGGCTCAGTTGTTGGGAAAAATTCAACACCTTTATTGAAGAATCCAAAAAGGATCATGATCACTACAAGCAGTCCGAACGAACTACCTATGGTAAGCCCCTTATGTTCTAATGTCCACCGCAGAGTTTTGACATATTCTTTCTGGAACCACGGAAAGACAACTCCGTCCACTTCATGATAGAGAATTGTAAATGGATTATATTTTTTATACCAATGCGGGTGTTCAAGATTTGCTTTCGCTTTCTTGATTTCCCTTTTATAATTTATCCATTGTGCACTTTGTACCGGACTAATCACATACGCGACAAAGAGCGATGCACTCAATGTGATGATGAGTGTAATAGGAAAAAACTTCATGAAACTGCCTACGATTCCCGGCCAAAACATCAACGGCAAAAATGCCGACAATGTCGTAATGGTCGATGTAAGCACCGGAACAAAAACTTCTCCTGCTGCTGCTTTCGCCGCAATGATCGGGGTTTCTCCATACTCCTGCTGGTGCCGGTAGGCATTTTCGATGACGACAATCGCATCATCTACCAGAATACCGAGCACCATGACCAGTGAAAAAAGCACCACCATATTCAATGTAATGCCGAGTGTTGATAATACAACAAATCCAACTAACATCGATAACGGAATGGCAGTTGAGATCAACATTGCATTTTTAAATCCAAAGAACATAAACAGCGACATAACTACAAGAAACATACCGCTAATGATGCTGTTTTCCAGTTCTTTTACCATCCGTGCGACAAATTTCGATTGATCATTAGATATATCAAGCTTGATGCCAACCGGCAACTTTGCCTGCTCTTCATTTACAATGCGCTTTACCTCGTCCGAGATTCGAAGAAGATTTTCACCGGCTCGTTTGCGGACTGCAAGTGAGACGACTTCCATTTTATTCAAGCGTGCGGACGTTTGCTTATCTTCAAAGGAATAATCCACCTTTGCGACATCTCGCAAATAGATCGGCTTGCCGCCCTGAATTTTTATGACGATATCTTCAAGCGGCTTTACTTCCTTGAATTCGCCCGGTACACGAACCGTGAGAGTTTTTTCCTTCGTGTCAATGGTCCCGCCAGGAATGGAAAGATTTTCTGCGCCGATCGCGTTTGCCACGTCATCAAAGCTTATTTGATAGGCGTTCATCCGATACACATCAACGTTCACCTGTACTTCCGGCTCTAATCCACCGGTGACATCTGCACGAATGACCCCGGGGATTCCTTCGATCCTGTCACGGATATCATCTGCAATTTTCTTCAACCGTGCCAACCCAACCTCGCCGCCGACATTCACGAACATAATCGGAAATTCACTGATGTTGATTTCCGATATGACCGGATCAAGGATATCGTTCGGCAGCTGCGCACGGGTCGAGTTTACCTTATCCCGTACTCGACGTAATGCTTCATCGATATCGATACCGGTGTTAAATTCCACACGAATCGTTGAAAGGCCTTCCTTCGAGACTGATGTTTCTTGTTTGAGATCCTTTAAGCCTTTGAGAGCACGTTCAAGCGGTTGTGTGATGAGCCCTTCGATATCAACCGGCGATACGCCAATGTACGGTGTAGCTACAATTACAAGGGGAATGGTAATGTCCGGTGCCGCCTCGCGCGGAAGTCCTTGATAGGCGCCCCAGCCGAATATGACAATCATGACCATCAAGATATAGACTACGGTTTTATTATCTACCGCCATACTCCAGATTTTCATTTTCATTTCTCCGTCTCATTTACAACCTTGACTGCTGTCCCATCGACGAGTTTTTGAAAGCCAGTCACAACGAGATGATCACCTACCTTCAAACCATCCAACACTTCCATCATAATTCCCTGGCGGCCGCCAAGTTTCAAACGCCGCTCTTCCGCCTTACCGTCATGTTCTACATAGACAATAATGCGATCACGATCGACAAGCTGCACGATATTTTCGCTCACTAAAATTGCATCGTTTTTTACTTCGCGAAGTAATTTCACTTTTGCTACCATCTCGGGTTTTAATTTTCGAAATGGATTCGTCAGAATTACTTCTACTTGCATTGTTCGATTTGCCGCCGACACTACCGAACTGACAAACGACACTTTTCCTTTAAGAGTATCACCTGGCAGTGCATCAAACATGATGATGGCAGGTATGCCCAATGGAAGCGTACCAGAATACAGTTCCGGCACTTCAGCTTGAATTTTTACCATCGAGTTATTTACAATACGAACAAGTGGAACTCCCGGCGGTGCGAATTCGCCTTCATTAATAAGATTCCCCAGAGCGGTATTTTCAACTACCCCGTCGATACTGCTGCGAATTTGTGTCCTCTCCCAACGCGCTTTCATCAGATCGGCATTGGCTTTTCCTGCATCGCGCCCGTATTGGAAATTCTTCATCTGCAAATCGCTGATGCCTTGTTGATCAAATACTTTCTGCTGTTTTTCTACATTTAAATCTGCCATCCGATATTGTGCTTCAGCAGCATCATATCCCGCCTTGATGACTTCATCTTTCAATACTACGATAAGGTCGCCTTTCTTCACATGCTGACCTTTTTTCGCTTTCCATTCTTTTATGACTCCGCCTTCTTCGGGACTCATACTGACATCCTCGAACGCTTTGACCGTTCCTGCTACTTGGATGGCATCCACAAGACGCATCGGCCGAATGACTTCAGTTTTTACATCGACCGGTTGAATCTTGAGCGAGTTATTCTCATCAACCTTTTTGCAAGAGAAAAACACCAACCCAGTACAAAGCACTGGAACTGTTATCATTATTCTTGATATAACTTTCATTGAGGTATTCCTTTGTCTTTGGATTCGCTAGTTGGCCAAGTTCATCGCATAAGAAGGCAATCGTCCAATCAATTGATCAAGATCTGCAGCCGCCACAAGGTAGTCGTAAACTGCCTGGATACGGTTGACTTTGGCTTGTGTCAGTGCCAATTCTGCATCGTTGACCTCCAATTGAGTCGCCGCACTGCTGAGGAAACGGGTTGTCACAATCCTGTACCCGCGTTCGGCCATCTCAATGGTCTTCTCCTGCGCCTCCAACCGTTTTCTGGCCTGCTGCATGTTGCTTCGCACGGAGTGGACACCCGTTCTCAGGTTCCGTTCAAGAGCAGTTTTCTGTTCTTCGCTCTTTTGCTCTTCCAATTGCGCTTGTTCGACCCGGGCATATGTTTGCATTCCCTGGAACAGATTTATCGAGAGACTCACGCCCACCTGGGAGTTCTTGTAGAAATCGTTCGTAGAAAAATTGAATTCATTCTTGATTGCCTGATACTGATACGAACCGAAAGCCAGAATTGTCGGCAAATAGTTTGACCGTTCGGCATTCACCGCGGCACCATTCAGTTCAATTTGCCTCTGAATTGCACTGAGGCCGGGATTCATTTCAAGTACGAGATCTTCAGCCTGTGCAACGATCGAGTCATCAACAACCTGAAATTTCAGACTATCGACAAGTGCAAGCTCCTCCTTGTTTGCCATCCCAACTGTGTTTCGTAGGGCATCCAAGGCGAGCTCAAATCCATTCTCGCTCTGTATCACGAGCGGGCGGACATTCTCCACTCCAACCGTCGCTCGCAATTCATCGTATTCCGAGACGATACCTTGCTTCCTCATCAACTGGACATTCTTCAGATTATCCTCGCCATTCTTAAGATTCGACCTCGTCAATCCGAGAACCTCTCGTGCGACAAGAGCACCGTAGTATGCTTTCTTCACCTTCGTCACTGTTTCGACCTTTTTTATTTCGTACAAGTCGCTTGCAAGGTGAGAGTAAATAGTTGCTGCGCCGACGCCAACGAACACCGCACCGTTAAACAGTATTTGTCTGACGTTCAATGACGCTCCTGCCGTAAAAGCGGGGGACATTGAGCCCGGCAGCAAGACCAATTGACCGGTTGCTTTTGGAAAACGGGCAGTCGAATCCATGATCTTGTACAGTGGGTAAATGAGATAATCAGGGAAGTAGCTCACCGGCTTGTCGATCAGATGGACGTACTGGCTGGAAACATCGACAGAAGGCATGGCATTCCCCCACGCTTCGAGCACGCGACCGCCCGCCTTTTCCTTCTCGAGCTTTGACGTGCGGACATCCGGGTTATTCCGGAGAGCAAGTTGCACTGCCTTTTCGATCGTCAGCTGCGTGGGTGCCGATTGCTGAGCAAGCATCCTATCAATTGAATTACACCACGACAGTAAAAAAAATAGGGACAAAGCTATTCTTGGTATCATCTGGTTATCCTCGGGACCTGAAAAGTGAAATCGGCTAGTTGGCAGAGTGGATTCCTGGAACGTAAGTATTCAATATTGCTGCATTTTTTTGTTTTGCTTCAGTGGTCAAAATCGACCCTAATATCAGTGAATTTGAAATACGAAGGACTCGTTCAAGGTCAATGTTCATCATCTCTTTCCACCGCTCACTCTCCGTGTCCATCCGCATCATCAATTGAGTAGCGCCGGACCAAAGAATGATCACAATTTCAAGAGCGTTGAGGTT
>JADGQA010000139.1 GCA_017882185.1 Bacteroidota bacterium | reverse complement strand
CGTCGGACGTGCAATGATCCGGGTAAAGAATATCGGCCTCGTCAATATCGTCGCAGAGAAACGTATTGTTCCTGAATTCATCCAGCACCAGGCGACGGCGCGAAATCTCATGCGCTCGGCGCTGGAGTTTCTGCGTGATTCGGAGCGGATGTCGGAAATGAAGCTGGAACTATCAAAGATAAGAGGATTGCTGGGAGCCCATGGAGCTTCGCGTACTGTTGCTGAGCGCATCGTCCAGATGGCGTAATTTGTGAAATCGCTTCGCATCCTTCTGCTCCCGTTTTCGTTCCTCTACTGGCTCATTACGACAGTAAGGAACTGGTTCTTTGACATCGGCATCCTGCGTGTGACTCGAGTGAATGTGCCGGTTGTATCGGTTGGTAATATTTCCGCAGGTGGAACAGGAAAGACACCGTTCGTCGAAGTCATCGTGCGGAAGTTGCAATCGAGAGGACGGAAACCTGCTGTCGTGAGTCGTGGATATGGGAGAAGGACACGAGGATATCTGCAGGTCTCGGGGGGAGGAAAAAGCATTGCTTCTGTAATGGATGCAGGAGACGAGCCCGTCCAATTGGCCGACAGACTGAGGGATACGATCATCGCTGTTGATGAGAATCGTGTGCGAGCTGCAAAGAGAGTTTTAGCCGAATCACCAGCGGATTGCATTGTTCTCGATGATGGATTCCAGCATCGCTATCTTCATCGTGATCTTAATATCGTTTTGCTGACAGCTAAAGAGCTTGTCGGGAGTCGATGGTTATTACCCGCTGGGAACCGGAGAGAGAGCATTGCCTCATTGCGGCGGGCTGACGCAGTTGTCATTTCAAAGTGTAACGATGCCCGGGAATATGAAATTGCGAAGACAAGATTGTCGGCCAAGGCGGCGAACAGAATCGCAGCGTTCCGGCTTGTGCCATTGTCGTTGCGAAACGTGTCAACGGGTGAATGCATCGATCGCCGTGCCGGGCTCAGAATCCCCGTCATGATATTCTCGGGTCTTGGAGACCCTGAATCGTTCAAGCGATCCGTTGAAGATTTTGGATGTGTGGTCGGGAAGTGCGTCGAGTTTCCGGATCACCATTGGTATTCGGAAGCCGATCTATCCAGACTTCGGAAAGAGTTTGAAGAAGGGAATGCTGAATTTATGGTGACGACGCAGAAGGATCGGGTGAGACTACGCTCGTTGGAAAAGGAAAGCGAAGTTTTTTTCAAGGAAGTTCCCCTCTACGTATTGGAAGTCAGTCCCGAATTTATCGCTGGTGAAGAGATGATCGACAACCTGATCAAGAAAGTGACACATTGAGAATTGGAGTCACGGACTGTTTGAGAGAAGACAAACTCCGACAGTACCTGGAGTGGATAGGAAATGCTGATCCGTCCACGGAATTTGAGAAACTATCTCCAACGCTCGGAAATGTCGACGCTCTCGGGGATGTCGACGGGCTCCTGTTGACCGGGGGTGGTGATATAGATCCTGAGTTTTACGGACGCACCGGTTTGCGCAACCAGGCAAAGGACATAAATAGGCGCAGAGACGAGTTTGAATTTGAGGTCATCAAACGAGCTTTGGATGCTGACCTGCCGATTCTGGGAGTCTGCCGCGGTATGCAAGTGATGAACGTTGCTCTAGGCGGTTCGCTTCACGTCGACCTGAAATCCAATGGGTTCAAGGACCATTCCGCTCCTGTGAATGGTGTATTGAAGCATGCCATAGCGATTGAGCCAAATTCCCTGCTGAGTGGTCTTGCAGGAGGGCTCAATGGGGATGTCAACTCGTATCACCACCAGGCCGTTGATGAGATTGGAAAAGGATTGATGCCGACCGCACAATCGCCCGACGGAGTAGTCGAAGCGGCGGAATGGTTATCCAAGGAAGGGATGTCCTTCCTGTTGCTCGTGCAGTGGCATCCAGAACGAACACTCGGTAGCAGCGATGTATTTTCAACAAATCTCGCAAAGATATTTTTGCGAGAAATGGCATATTCAACAGCAAACAAAGCAACGAACAATAGCAGAAGATAAAGAAAGGGTCATGTATGGCAACTAAGTATGTGTATTTCTTCGGTAGCGGCAAGGCCGAAGGAAAAGCGGAAATGAAGAACCTGCTCGGCGGAAAGGGCGCGAATCTTGCTGAGATGACGAACATCAAACTGCCGGTTCCTCCGGGCTTCACAATCACGACGGAACTATGCACCTACTATTATGCGAACAAGCGCAAATACCCGAAGTCGCTGGAAAAGGAAGTTATCGCGGCACTGGCGAAGGTGGAACGGGCTATGGGTGCGAAATTCGGAGATCCGAAGAACCCGCTTCTTGTTTCGATTCGGTCCGGCGCACGAGCATCGATGCCCGGGATGATGGACACGATTCTCAATCTCGGCTTGAACGACAAAACGGTGGTCGGCATTATCAACAAGACCAAAAATGAGCGTTTCGCGTACGACTCTTATCGCAGGTTCGTCCAGATGTATGGCGACGTTGTGCTTGGATTGAAACCCGTTTCGAAGGATGACATCGATCCGTTCGAAGTCATTATCGAAGAAAAGAAACGCGAAAAGAAGGTGAAGCTTGACACCGAGCTCACCGCGGATGATTTGAAAGATCTCGTCGTCAGGTTCAAGAGGGCGATCAAAGACAAGACAGGTAACGAGTTCCCCGAGGATCCAAAAACACAAATGTGGGGTGCCATTGGAGCGGTGTTTGGTTCATGGATGAACGAACGCGCCATCGCGTACCGCAAGATGTATGATATTCCGGAATCATGGGGAACAGCGGTCAACGTTCAGACGATGGTCTTCGGCAACATGGGTGAGGACTCCGGGACAGGTGTCGCCTTCACCCGTGATGCAGCAACGGGCCAAGACGTTTTCTACGGCGAGTATTTGATGGATGCCCAGGGCGAAGATGTGGTTGCGGGCATTCGAACCCCTCTTCCGATTTCAAAATTGGCACAGGATGATCCCGCCATTTACAAACAACTGGAGAAGATCCGAGCCACGTTGGAGAAACATTACCGCGATATGATGGACATAGAGTTCACCATTCAAAAAGGAAAACTCTACATGCTCCAGTGCCGTGTCGGCAAGCGCACAGCGTTTGCATCCATTAAGATCGCAGTCGATATGGTCGGTGAAAAACTGATCGGAGATAGCGAGGCATTGAGGCGGATCGAACCTGATCAACTCAATCAACTTCTGCGGCCGATATTCGACCCGTCGGAAAAAGCTTCGGCTGTAAAATCAGGACGCTTGTTCGCCAAAGGTCTCAACGCTGGTCCGGGGGCAGCGACTGGGCGAATCGTGTTCAATGCTACGGACGCAGAAGCTTGGGCCAAGCGCGGTGAAAAAGTAATTCTCACAAGAATTGAGACTTCGCCCGAGGATATCAAAGGTATGGATGCTGCTGAAGGTATTTTGACAGCCCGGGGAGGAATGACCTCTCACGCAGCACTCGTCGCCCGACAGATGGGCAAAGTGTGCGTTGCGGGGTGTGGTGATCTGGAGATCAGCTATACTGCTCGCACCATGAGCGCCAAAGGTCAGACGTTGAAAGAAGGCGACTGGATTTCGTTGGACGGAACGACTGGAGAAGTCATCTCTGGCAAGATTAATACAAAACCATCCGAAGTTCTCCAAGTGTTACTTGACAAGACGCTCGATCCGAAAAACGCCCCTGTGTATCAGGCATTCGCAAGGATCATGCAGTGGGCGGACAAATACCGCTCGTTGAAAATCCGCACGAATGCTGATCAACCGGATCAGGCGGCCAATGCCGTTGCTTTTGGAGCTGAAGGAATCGGACTATGCCGGACCGAGCACATGTTCTTTGGCGAAGGGAAAATCGGTCCTATGCGGGAAATGATCCTCGCGGATACTCTGGACCAACGGAAGAAGGCGTTGGCGAAACTGCTTCCTCTCCAGCGGAAGGACTTTGCAGGGATATTCGAAGCCATGAACGGACGTCCCGTAACGATCAGGACAATTGATCCGCCCTTACACGAGTTCCTTCCACACGAAGAAAAGGAACAGCGGCAACTGGCAACTCAAATGGGTATTAGCTTCGACAAAGTGAAACAGCGCGTCGAATCTCTCCATGAGTTCAATCCAATGCTCGGCTTTCGTGGATGCAGACTGGGTATCGTCTATCCCGAAATTACGGAAATGCAGGCACGTGCAATCTTCGAGGCAGCCGCCGAAACTAAGAAAAAGGGAATCAATGTTGAGCCTGAGGTGATGATACCGCTGGTGGGCAACGTGAAGGAGCTCGAACATCAGGAAAAGATTGTCCGTGAAGTTGCGAGTCAGGTGATGAAGGAGCAAGGAGTGACGTTCAAGTATCTTGTTGGCACAATGATTGAGGTGCCCCGCGGTGCCATGACTGCTGACGAAATTGCGAAAGTCGCGGAATTCTTCAGTTTCGGCACAAACGATCTCACGCAGACAGCCCTCGGCGTCAGTCGCGATGATGCGGCGAGGTTCCTCATGCCGTATGTCGAGAAGGACATCTATGCCAAGGATCCTTTCGAAGTGCTCGACCGTGTCGGCGTAGGATCTCTGATGAAAATCGCCGTCGAGAAAGGGCGTGCGACGAACCCGACCCTGAAGGTTGGTATATGTGGCGAACACGGAGGGGAACCTTCGAGTGTCGAATTCTGTCATATGTTGGGACTGAATTACGTAAGTTGCTCGCCATTCAGGGTTCCAATTGCCCGCCTTGCTGCAGCACGTGCAGCACTGGCGTATCCGGTAAAAGGTGCCAGGTCAAAACCTGCCACACGTAAGAAAGGCAAGAAAAAATAGAGCGAAAGATGCCGTGACCGCCATACCCGGGACTCGTTTCGGGTATGGTGGCCTATCATCGTCCGTCCACGACCGACAGAATTCCCAGATTCATTCATTGACACCAAACAGGATGACTATTCATGAAGCTTTCTGATTTCAAATATCCACTTCCACGGAACCTCATTGCAAAGCACCCAGCCAACCCGCGCGATCGTTCGCGATTGCTTGTGCTGAATAGAAGCGATGAATCCATGCTCGATAAACACTTTAGCGACATCGCAGATTATTTTTCCAAGGGAGACTGCCTGGTTATCAATGAAACAAGAGTGTTCCAGGCAAGGCTGTATGGGAAAAAGGAGAAAACCAACGCAAAAATCGAGGTATTCCTTCTTCGAGAACTCAATGCAGAGGAAAACATCTGGGACGTCATAGTAGACCCTGCTCGAAAGGTTAGGATCGGCAACAAGATTTTCTTTGACAACGGCAAGTTATGGTGTGAGGTCATTGATAACACTACCTCCCGAGGGCGAACGGTGCGGTTCAATCACAAGGGGGATTTCTTTAAGATTATCGAGCGTATTGGTCAAACACCACTCCCCTTTTATATCAAGCGGGAGGCCACAGAACGGGACAAGGACAGTTACCAGACAGTTTTCGCGCGTGTTCTCGGTGCTGTTGCGGCTCCGACGGCGGGGCTGCATTTCACAAAGACTCTCCTGAAGAAAATAGAATCGAAAGGTGTCAAGGTTGCTCCCGTCCTTTTGCACGTTGGATTGGGCTCTTTTCGCCCGGTCGAAGTGGAAGACTTGACGAAGCACAAGATGGATTCCGAGTACTTCGAAGTACCGCCGGAGAGTGCGAACATCATAAACCGAACGATCGACAACAAGCACAACGTCTTTGTCTGCGGGACGAGTGCATGCAGAGCAGTGGAATCCAGTGTCACGGCCGATGGACACATCAAGCCCGCGAAAGGATGGACGGATAAATTCATTTTTCCACCGTACGACTTCAAGATCACCGACAGGCTGATTACGAATTTCCACCTGCCGGAGTCGACACTCCTGATGCTCGTCGGAGCGTTCGCTGGCCATGAATTCCTCATGCGCGCTTATAAGAAGGCTATCAAAGATGCCTATCGCTTTTATAGCTATGGCGACGCGACATTGATTCTCTAGACGTCGTGCCTCTGAATCGACAAGAAGGAGCGATCCCTCAAACGAGGGATCGTTCTTGTTTTCAAGCACTCAATCCGAACTGATAGACATACAATGCCCCGTTCACGCCCAAAAGTCTTCGCGATAATTCCCGCCGCTGGTTCAGGCACCAGGCTTGGTGGCAAAGTCAGGAAACAATTCCTTCCCTTGAAGGGGAAGCCAATTATCATCCACACACTCCAGCGGTTTGAACATTGTCCTGATGTGGATGAAGTCGTGGTCGTGGTTCCGGAGTCAGATGTTGTCGAGATCGAAACGTTGCTTTCCAAATACAGAATCCACAAGGTCAGCAAAGCAATCGCAGGAGGACAAAAACGACAGGACTCTGTCTACAGTGCCCTGAAACGAATAACAGCCGGCGATTCTGATATCATCGTTGTCCATGATGCAGTTCGGCCATTCGTTGAGTCTAAGAAAATCAGCCAGGTCATAAGGGCGTGCAAAGAGTTTGACGCCGCGGTTGTCGCTGTTCAGCCCAAAGACACCATTCGGAGATCGACGGGAGGTGGTTTCTTCGACCAGACCGTCGACCGAACAGCCCTGTGGCTCGTGCAAACACCGCAGGCGTTCAAGGCGAAACTCCTCTCAAGAGCATTCGACAAAGCATACAAGGACAAGTTTTACTCAACTGACGAGGCTGCATTAGTGGAAAGAGTAGGTGTCAAGGCTCGCATCGTTGAAGGGAGCTACGATAACATCAAAATCACCACAATTGAAGATCTTGAGCTTGGAGCGCTCATCCTGGATCGCTGGCAAATGAAGAGTGCCGAAGAGACATAGATCACCTTAGTGTTGCATTTGTTCATCCTACTGCCTATTTTGTATGAATAGACCATCCAACATGACAAGAAGGCGCACTCCATGATCAATATGGCGATCGTCGTGCTGTTGAGTTACATTGTTGGCTCCATTCCTACCAGCATCTTGCTGTCGAAATGGAGACATGGGTTCGATATACGTACCAAAGGAAGCGGCAATGCGGGTGGAACCAACGTGTTCAGGGTTCTCGGCTGGAAGTCCGGATTATTCGTGATGATTTTCGACGCGATGAAGGGAGTGATTGTAACGACAATCGTTGCCCGATTGTTCTGGGACCCAACCTTGCCGTTCTACAACAGGACCCCCTTTGATGATTTCACCATCATCCAAATGATTTGCGGAGGCGCTGCCATTGTCGGTCATATCTGGACTATCTTTGCGGGGTTCAAAGGTGGAAAAGGAATTGCCTGTGGAGCGGGGGTGCTTATTGGCATTGCCCCCACTGAATTTGCGGTATCGATTGGGGTGTTCCTTGCGGTTTTCTTTGCCTGGAGATACGTTTCGTTGGGCTCAATCGCGGCAGCGATTGCCTTTCCTGTGACGCTACTCGTTCGTCACAATATTCTGTACGATGAGATCCACAGCTACAAGACACTGATATTCTTTAGTATAGGTGTTGCCGTCCTCCTTATCTATTCGCACCGGAAAAACATTCGGAGACTGCTCGAAGGCACTGAGAACCGAGTCTCGAGTTTCTCCCGCAGGAGAAAAGTCGAAGAGCCCATGTAGGCAAATGGACAGACTATTTTCTCGTCTGACGGTTGGTCACAATGTAGTTTCCACGTGCAGTTTGTCTGCATAGTCATTTCCCATGAAAGTCACAGTCCTTGGCGCTGGAAGCTGGGGAACGACACTTGCCCTTGTCCTCCACGATAATAAACATGAGGTCACTCTCTGGACGTACAAGCCCGAACAGGCGGAATTGATACGTTCCAAGAGAGAGAATCCGATCTTTCTTCCGGGGATACCGATACCGCCTGAGATCGAGGTCACCACGGATATCGAAGCCGCTTGTTTCCACAGGGATATGATCGTGGCGGCGGTTCCCTCCCAGTTTCTCAGATCGGTCATCGAACGAATCGCTCATCTCAATCTTGAGAACACCATCGTCTGCAATGTCGCCAAGGGGATCGAAAACAACACTCTCATGACGATGTCGGAGGTCCTTCTTGATGTCCTGCAACACGAACACAAGGAAAACCTTGCAATCCTCTCCGGGCCGAGCCATGCGGAAGAAGTCTCCAAGAAGATCCCGACAGCCGTAGTATCCGCATCCTTCAAGTTGAAAACTGCGAAGATTGTTCAGGATGCATTCATGACTCCATATTTCCGGATCTATGTCAATGAAGATATTCGGGGTGTCGAGCTTGGAGGTGCAATCAAGAACGTAATTGCAATTGCTGCCGGGCTCAGTGACGGGGCTGGGTTTGGAGACAATACCAAGGCTGCGATTATGACGCGGGGAGTATATGAAGTGACTCGTTTGGGAGTGAAGATGGGGGCCCAACCGCGCACATTTGCGGGACTTTCCGGGATTGGGGATCTGATCGTAACTTGTATGAGTCGACACAGTCGAAATCGCCACGTAGGAGAAGAGATTGGCAAAGGTCGTTCGCTTGATGAGGTTGTCAATGAGATGGTTATGGTTGCGGAAGGTGTGGCAACAACAAAATCAGTCCATCAGTTAACTGAAAAACACGAAACGGAAGTCCCAATCGTCACAGAAGTCTACAAGGTTCTATTTGAAGGCAAAGAGCCGTACCAGGCGATGTTTGATCTTATGACAAGAGACGCAAAGGGAGAATGACTACACTGAAGCAATCGAAGACAGAAAAAACGCATATGCAGCCCTTATGAACGAATCGACCG
>JADGQA010000030.1 GCA_017882185.1 Bacteroidota bacterium | reverse complement strand
AAGCCCCACACTTTATCGAATCTTTCGGTCAACGACATCCGGGACGGGTTTCAGCAAGATCGACTCGGTGAATGGCTTAACAACGAGGTACGACAACACAACTGGTCTGACTGCAAACACACCTTACTACTACCTTGTGTATGCAGTGAATGCCGGTGGTCAGTCGGCCGCATCAAATCAGGCGACCGCGACCACACCGTCAGGGACAGTTACAGTTCCTTCTGCGCCAACGGGATTGACGGCGGTGGCTGTTTCTTCATCGCAATTAAATTTGAGTTGGACGGCAAGCGCTACGGGCAGTCCGACGTGGTACCGCATATACCGATCATTGACATCGGGGACGGGGTTCAGCAAGATAGATTCGGTGAGCGGCTCAACAACGACGTACAGCAACACAGGTCTGAGTGTAAGCACGACGTATTACTACCTTGTGTATGCGGTGAACGCTGGTGGTCAGTCGGCTGCTTCAAATCAGGCGAGTGCATCAACGCCGGCGGCGACAGCGTCGATTACCGTCACGACACCAGCATCGAACTGGGCAACCACGTACACGTATGGGATCCAGTGGACAAGTCAGAATTTGACAGGGAACGTAAATATCCGACTATCGCTGGATAAGGGATCCACGTTTTCAACAACGATTGCTACGGCCATCACAAATTCGGGATCGTACTCTTGGACCATTCCTTCCACTCAAGGATTGTCAAACACTTGCATACTAAGGGTCGAGTCCTCAACCAACACGGCAATCTATGGACTGAGTAGAGTATTTGCTCTCGTGAGCGGGAGCAGTAAGAGTTCTACTCAAACGTTCACCGTTGCCGCAACCTACTCCGCCAACCCGACAAGCAATAACGAATATCGCCTCGTGAGTTTTCCCGGGGACATCAAGGGGATTAATGTCAGCCAGCTCAATTTCTCCGGTACCCAGGATAACGACTGGAAGATGTTCAGCGAGCCGGGTAACGGTCCGGGTTTCGTGCAGATGAACACGGGCAGCACGATGAAAACAGGTGAGGGATACTGGTTCATTCAGAGGGGATTGTTGTCAAAGAGTGTTTCTTTTGCCACGCCGACACTCAACAACGATGCGACAGCGTCGATTACACTGACAGGAGGGACATACAGTATCATCGGCAATCCTTTCAATGTCTCAGTCCCGTGGTCATCGGTTCTGGCACTGAACGGCCTCGCCTCAAACACTCCGCTGTTTTCCTGGGTTGGAAAGTGGAGTTCCTCCGACACGTTGATGCAACCTGGTATCGGATATTATTTCAACAGTAACAGGCTGACGACCTTGCGCATTCCGTACGCGGCATTTGGATTTCCGAACCAGATCCCCGGGGAGAAATTGGAAGCCGAATGGCGCCTCCAGCTGGTGTTTGATTCAGAACTGAACACAGACGACGACAACTATATCGGGATCGCCAAAGGGACGAACGCCGGAAAAGACAGATATGAGTTTAACAAACCGCCGTTGATCTTTGACGAATCGTTTGTGTATATGAAACGACCGGACTGGGACAGTCAGAATGACTTGTTCTACAGCGATTATCGGCCTGAGATCGGCCAAGGGCAGACGTGGGATTTTGATATCACGAACCCCGGCAAGTCGTTGAGCAAGCTTTCTGTGATGGGGATTGAGCATGTTCCGACGACGTACAATGTCTATCTGATAAATGAGGAAACCGGCGTAACGTTCAATTTGCGGCGGCAGAACTCTATACAATACGGGTACGGCAGGACCAGCGGCCATTTCAAGGTAGTCGTCGGTCCTGAGACCTATGTGTCGCAACAGCTTCAGACATACATGCCAAAGGAATACAGGCTTGAGCAGAACTATCCGAACCCTTTCAATCCAAGCACCACGGTGACATTCAAAATGCCCAAGGGGGGTACTGCGAGGCTGGAGGTATTCTCCCTGCTGGGCCAGAGGATTAAGGTTCTTGCGGAGGGCACATATGAAGCCGGTGTTCATCAAGTAGTTTGGATGGGCGATAACGACTGGGGCGCAAGGGTTGCCTCAGGAGTGTATTTCTGTCGATTTGTCTCGGGAACGAACACTGTTCAGACCAGGAAAATGCTACTGACTAAATAAGGCGACGACAATGACCATAAGAAATATTTATGAACGAAGAAGGCCAATCATTGCGGCAATATTCACCCCTCTCCTTGTGCTACTCCTGGAGCCTCCTTTGGAAGCAATGCCGGCATATCAAGAGAAGCCATTGGTCCGCAACGTGCACTTGGAATTCGAACAAGAAATCGCTATTATCACGTACGACTTGGTCGCTAAATTCGGCGAGAGGTACGACGTCGTTGCCTCGCTCGTAAAAGAAGGCGACCCAAAGTTTCGCATCCTTCTGAAATCCACAACTGGCGACATTGGCGAAGGTAAGTTTGCCGGAAACGGTCGTCGCATCCAATGGGAATTTAGAAAAGACCTGCCAACGGATTTCACGGGGGGCTCAGAGTATTCTGTCGAAATTACTGCAACGCGGGTTGACGAAGGAGGAGGTGGATCGTGGGTGTATTACGTGTTGGGCGGCGCTCTCGTTGCTGGAGGTGTCGTGTTATTGACTCGTCCAAAACCGGCAGAATCAAGCACGGTCTCGACACCGTTGCCTCAGACTCCTCCGGGAAGACCATTTTAGCTCCTTAGTATCTATTTGTCAGGAAGGGCAATACCATGAAAACAAAGTTCATCGTTGCGCTGGCTGTCTGCATGCTGATGCCGTTGCGCATGACCGCGCAAGAGAAGGCAAAGAGCAATTCCTTTATCCTTCCCGGCGCCCAAAAGCAGGTTGCGCTGCCGGAGCTCAAGATAGTTCTTTCCTTTAGCGAGCCTTCCGGGAACGGGGTGTTGAATCCCGGAGAGACTGGCCAGATGACGGTCGTTGTGACCAACTCTGGCGGGACCCAGGCAAAGGATGTGAAGCTTCGAGTCAGCACCGCATCTCGTTTTGATGGAGTGGCCTTCGCCAAAGATTTTTCTCTGGGTGACATCAAACCTAAGGAACAAAAGTCCGCAACGGTATCGTTCGTTGCCGGAAAGACTCTGACAGATCAAAAGGCTGTCATCAATGTCGATGCAACGGAAGCATCAACTCAGAAAGCTTTTGCGGCCGCAATCGAGATCGGGACGACTTCCGGTATTCAATCCAAGCCACAGACTGCTGACCAGTCGAAACTCACCGATACTCAGCAGCAATCAGTTCCACAGCAGCCAGCGGCAGAAAGACTGTCTCCGGCGATCCGCCAGCTTCGTGAAAAACTTGCTGCAAATCCGGATGACAATCTCTCGCGACTCCAGCTTACGCAACTGCTGTTCAACGCAGGCAACTACGTCGACGCAAGCGTTGAAGGAGAGAAAGCTCTCACTGCCTTTCAAGACAGGGCAAGCCTCTACTATCAGGTTGGAGAGAGTTATCGCCAGCTCAAGAAGTACTCGGAGGCTCAGAAGTTGCTGGAGCGTGGTTACGGTCTGACGAAAACGCCGTACACCGAACTTGCCGCGTCGTACGCATTGACGCTGCTCCACTTTGGAAAAATCCAGGAAGCCGTCCCCATTCTCCGCAAGGGCGCTGAGGTGGATCCTGTATTTGTGAACAAGAGACTTGCCTTGGGCAATGATAAATTCAAGGCGAATGATATGGATGAGGCTGCCGTCGAATATCTGGCGGTCATGCTTCTTGATCGATCGAAACTGACGCCGGATCAATTGCTCTTTGTACAGTTCAACGTCGATTTCAAGAATGCGGTAGAGTCAAAGGACCCTGCTACGGTCACCTCCAGCTTTATCGACTATGTCAAGAAAAAACTGGGCGCCAACCTGGATTATGACGAGCTTGGGGCAACCTTTCAATGCATGATTACTTCAAAACACCTGGACCAAGGACGTAATCTTTATGACGAGACCATTGTTCTCAAGCCAGAGACAACCAACCAGGATACGCTCGACCGGAGAATGCTGAGAATTGCATACAATCTCTCCAGCGATTGTCCAGATATCCTCATGAAGATCCGCATTGTATTTATACGCACAATCAAGAGCCTCTATGATCTCAATGAAGAGGAGGCGAAACCGATTTACGCACTTCATGAGTTTGTCCTGAAGCAAGGTCTCGTAAGCTCGGCCTCGGAAATTACAGCGAGCCTTGTGAGCGGAACAATCCGGCCGGAAAATCGCTATGTGCGCATGGCCGATGTGTTCCTGAAATATCGAAAGATCGACGATGCCGCCACTATATTCAGCCTGATGCTCAAGAAGAAGGGCCTGGATAAATACGGATATGCCACTGATTTGACCAAGTTGTATTCGGGACTCCTGCAGGCCCAAAAGAATGAAGACGCCCAGGACTTGTTGACGCAACTGAATGTGACCGACCCGAACGATATCAATGCGACGTTTGCGAAACTTGCAGATATCTTCACAAAAGCGGGGCAGGCGGATAAATCGATCGAAATCCTGCAAAAGCTGATCCAAAATGATCCGACCAATGTCGCTTTGAGCATCAAACTTGGCGACGCGTTTTTTGCCAAAGAGCGCTATGACGATATCATCACCAGCTTCGCAAACGTAAAGACGAAGGAAGGTATGCACTATCTGGCTGGGGCATATGAGAAGAAGTACATGCTCGAGGAAGCGAACAAGACCTGGCAAGAATTGCTGAAATCGACCAGCGATCCAAAGGACGTCGCTGAGATCAAGAAGCATATCAATGACAACCTCATTATGGTGATGAGTCCCGACTTTGCGCGACTCAAGGCTGAAGCAAACAGGCCAAAATCGGTAACGCTGGCAGCAACGGAAAAATTCAGAATCGCCATCGATTCCCCGAACGACGGTTATCAGACAACTTCAAATTCAGTGGAAGTCACCGGGAGGGTACTTGGCACCGTTACACTGCAGGATGTCAAAATCAACGGTACCTCGGTTGGTACTCCGCGAGGGATGAAAGCGGTTGAACCCACTCGACAGCAGCCAACTTCTCAAGACGCATCGAAGTCTGGACTTCCTTTTACGTATGTTGTAAATCTCACTTTAGGCAAAAATGATATCAAAATTCAAGCGTTCGCCCCCAATGGTGATACTGCCGAGGGAAAACTAATCGTCACTATGGGTGCTGCGGCCCAAAAACCAATGACGATAGAAGAGGCGGATGGTATCAGACAGAGCAAAGCGTATGCAGTAATTATTGGTGTGGCGCGCTACAAGAATGACGGTATCAAAAGCCTGAATTACACGGTGAATGACGCAAAATCGCTCGCTGATGTTTTGACAGATCCGAACTACGGCGGATTTAAGAAAGACCATGTCACCTTGCTGACCGATCAGGATGCAACAACTTCAAATATCAAAAAAGCCATCGGCGCTGATCTGAAACGAGCTCCGGAAGATGGAATCGCAATCGTCTTCTTTGCAGGCCATGGCGCACCGGAAGGCGAACAGACGTACTGGCTCACCTACGATACCGATCCTTCGTCCCTCTATGCCTCCACCCTCAGCAACGATGATGTGGTGCTCATGCTGAGCCGCATCAATACCAAACGTGTGGTAACCTTCATCGATGCGTGTTATAGCGGTGCCTCGGTCACGAGCTCAAAATCGACAAGAGCGTTCGTTGAGGATCCATTCAAGGCTTTTGAGGGTTCGGGTCGGATGACGATCACTTCCTCCGATGGCCGGGAGCAATCGCTTGAAGACGAGAAACTGAAGCACGGCATCTTCACGTACCGGTTGCTCGAGGCGCTCAAAGGGAAAGCCGACTACAACAATGATGGAATTGTGATGGCCGATGAAATCGCGCGATACATCAAGGAACATGTTCCCAATGATGCGCGTGAAAGAAGCCATAAACAAGATCCGGTGGTTGTTGCCAATTACACGGGATTCATACCTATTTCACGAAACGCAGAGAATGTCCTGAAGAATTCCAGAATCATCCAGGTTCAACATTTCATGGGGCTCTATCGCGACGGTAAGATCGATGGAGCTAGCTACAAGAAGATCAAAGACATTGTCGAAGGGGACGATCAGGCAAGCAAGAAACCAATAAAGGACTATTTCGATAAGGTTTTGACGCTCAAAGACCTCGTCGAGTTGATTGGCAAATAGAATCGCCGTTTTTAACATTCAACAGTGTTGAGTGGGGCCAGTTTGATCAGTATTTCAGACTGGCCTTTTTATTGGTATTCGTACAATTCCGAAATTTGTAGCCGGATGCATTGGAATGTTTTCGAAGACTGAAGTGTTATACCCTTGACGCCCACTGCAAATCCTTCTTTCCACAGTCAACGCTTTCAAGTCAGGAGAATCGAATATGGCAGTCACGAAAAGTCCCCAAGAAGGCAAGCTCAGCGGCGAGGTCTTCTATCCCTCACCCGAGGTTGTCGCCCAGGCAAATGTGAAGGATCCGGAGGCAGCCCGAAAAGAAGCCAATGAGAACCTCGAATCGTACTGGGCCCGTCGTGCGAACGAGTTGGAATGGTTTCAAAAATGGGATAAGGTCCTTGACGAATCGAACAAACCGTTCTACAAATGGTTTGTCGGAGGGAAGACGAACATTGTACTAAACGCGATTGATAGGCACGTAAAAACGTGGCGACGCAACAAGCTCGCCTTTATCTGGGAGGGAGAAAAGGGCGAGGTTCGGACGATGTCCTACCACGCACTTGCCCGCGAAGTATGCAAGTTCGCAAACGTTTTGAAAAGCATGGGGGTCACGAAAGGGGACAGGGTTACGATTTACATGCCTCGTATCCTGGAGACGGTTGTGGCAATGCTGGCGACCGCCAAGATCGGGGCAGTCCATTCTGTTGTCTACGGGGGATTCTCGGTGGAAGCATTGCACGGACGCATCGAAGACAGCGAATCCAAAGTCATCATCACCGCCGATGGTGGCAACATGAATGGCAAGATCGTCGAATTGAAAAAAATCGTCGACGAGGCACTACGGCGGACAGCCGCCCCGGAGAATGTCGTCGTCATCAAACACACGGGCAAGGAAGTCAACATGGAACCCGGTCGTGATTTTTGGTACCACGAACTGATGACGTTGCCCCTCACCAGGAACAATCAGCGCTGTGAAACTGAAGTGATGGATGCTGAAGACCCTCTCTACATTCTCTATACCTCAGGAACGACAGGCAAGCCCAAGGCCGTGGTACACACTCACGGCGGATACCAGGTTGGGGTATATTCCACGTTCAAAGATGTCTTCGACATCAAGGAAGAAGATCGTTGGTGGTGCACGGCAGACCCGGGGTGGGTGACCGGACATTCGTACATCGTCTATGCGCCGTTGATCGCTGGAGCCACCTCCATCATTTATGAGGGTGCGCCAACCTATCCGTATCCGGATCGATGGTGGGGAATCATTGAGAAGTACGGTGTCTCGGTTCTCTATACAACTCCCACTGCGATTCGCGGGCTCATGCGTTTTGGATCTGCGTGGCCCAACCGGCACGATCTCTCGTCGCTGAGGTTGCTCGGATCGGTCGGCGAGCCAATCAATCCCGAAGCGTGGCGTTGGTTTCACAAGTACATCGGCAAGGAACGATGCCCAATCATGGACACATGGTGGCAGACGGAAACCGGAATGTTCATGATAGCACCGATGCCCGCAGATCCACTCAAGCCGGGTTCCGGCACGCGTCCGTATCCCGGTGTCGAAGTGGATGTCGTCAACGAGGAAGGGAAGTCTGTCAAGGCGGGAGAAGAAGGGTTTCTTGTTCTCAAGAAACCCTGGCCGGCAATGCTGAGAACCATCTACAAGGATCCTGATCGCTATGTCAGTACCTATTGGAGCAAATACCCCGGAATGTACTTGGCAGGCGATTCTGCCCGAAAAGACGAAGACGGTTATTTCTGGATTATCGGCCGCGTTGATGACGTAATCAAAGTGAGTGGATACCGATTGGGGACAGCAGAACTTGAATCGGCACTCGTCAGCCATGCCTCTGTTGCGGAAGCCGCCGTCATCGGACTTCCTCACGAAATCAAAGGGATCGCAATCCATGCCTATGTCATTCTTAAGGCCGGCATAGAGGGAAATGAAAAACTAGCCGAAGAGCTCAAGCAACACATGTCGCACGAAGTGGGTCCGATCGCGAAACCCGAGAAAATAGAATTTGTTGCCACGCTCCCTAAAACCAGAAGTGGGAAGATCATGAGACGTGTTCTCAAAGCAAGGGCTCAAGGGATGAGCGAAGGTGATCTCACCACTCTGGAGGAGTGACTCTGCTGTCACGGCAGCAGTACGCATCCATGGGGCATTGACTCATCGCTCCCAATGGTATCGTCACACCTCTTTGGTGCGGTTTGCTTTTCAGCATTTCCTTTCATATGTTTGACAAACCACTAGCACCCTCACCTAAAGGGTTCCCTCGGCTTCATGGAGCAAGTTGTTGTTGGGCCTCCTGGTTCACAAGACCGCGTTCATTCATCTGTACCACTCTCCCCTGAAACAAACCCGACAGACGGATCATCAGAAGACATAATACGTGCAACGAGCGCCAGACAGTACAGCAGAACCAAGATGTGGCTGGAAATCGTCGGGACAGCCCTCTTTTTTGCTCTGACTCTGGTATTCGTCGTCAGCGGACTCTCGAAGGATCTTGAAGAATATGTACGGCGGTTTGTTTCGAACGACTATTTGGCGCTTCTTTCGTTTGTGCTGATTGTTGGGATCGTTGAAACGGTGTTGACATCCCCCCTGAGTTACTACTCCGGATTCTATCTCGAACACAAGTATCATCTTTCAAACCAGTCGTTGTTCGCGTGGATCAGAGAAGGATTGAAGGGCATGATCGTTAGCGTTCCTCTTGCTCTGCCGATTCTTCTATTCTTCTTCTATTGCCTGAAAAACTTCGGCATGCTTTGGTGGTTGCCGGTCAGTGCTGCTCTGTTCCTTGTGACCGTCATTCTTGCTCGGCTGGCGCCGGTGCTGATATTTCCACTTTTCTACAAGTTTGAGCCCCTCAATGAGGGCTCCATGAAAGAAAAGATACTTACTCTCTGCGCTCGTGTCGGTGTGCATGTTGCAGGCATTTTCACGTTCAACCTCAGCAAAAACACAAAGAAAGCCAATGCCGCCTTCACGGGTATAGGAAAATCGAAGCGGATTATTCTGGGGGATACGCTCGTGCAAAATTTCACCGATGACGAGGTCGAGACAGTCTTCGCGCATGAACTCGGACATTACAAGATGAAGCACGTATGGATGATGATGCTGATCGGCACGCTGAATTCCTTCCTGGGGCTGTATTTCACTGCACAATTGTACGCCGTGAGCCTATCGTGGCTGGGATTTGCAGCACCGGATCAAATCGGCGCGCTTCCGCTGCTGACTCTTTGGTTAGGAGTCTATTCCCTGGTGAGCTCGCCAATCAGCAATCATGTCTCGAGAATCAATGAATATTCGGCGGATCGATACGCGATCCAGATTACATCGAACAAAGAAGCATTCACAAACGCCCTCAGGAAACTTGCGAGGATAAATCTTGCAGAGACTTCACCTCCCGCAATCGTGGAGTTTCTATTTCATAGTCATCCGTCGATCGAGAAACGGGTTCGAGCAATCGAATCTCTAACGCTTGGATGAAGGATGATTCTCGCCTCCATAAAAATAGCTGCGGTTGTTCTTGTAACGCTGTTCTACAGTATCCTTGCGATCTTCAGTGTTCTCTTTGATCGTACCGGGTCTACGTATCACTCCATAGGTCGAACGTGGGCTAAATTGTCGTTGCGAATCTTCGGAGTTAAAGTTCATTTATCCGGTGTTGAGAACCTGGAAAAAGGCAAGACCTATGTTTATGTCTCTAACCACGCGAGCATGTTCGACATTCCGGCGGTCATTGGGAGCATCCCGGATGAAGTCCGGATCGTCTTCAAAAAAGAACTCTCCTATATTCCGATTTGGGGTTGGGCGCTTGCGGTTGGACACTATATCTCGATTGACAGATTGAGCGCCAAGGATGCTATGAAGAGTCTCGATGAAGCTGCAGAAAAGATCCGGCAAGGCGCTTCAGTATTGTTGTTCGCAGAAGGAACCAGGACAAGAGACGGAAAGCTTCAACCATTCAAGCGCGGAGCCTTCAGCCTCGCAGCAAAGTCCGGGATCCCCGTTGTGCCGCTCACGATTAACAACAGTTTCAATATTTTGCCAAAGGGCTCGTTGCGAGTGCGCCCGGCAGACATTTCCCTTACGATGGACAAGCCAATACCAACCACAAGCATCGATGGCAAGGCTGATGAGATGAGGCTGATGGAAGCAGTAAGGGTTGCTATTTCAAAACACTACGTCGATCAGGGATAACGGATCGCGGGGTAATGAAATCAGATGAAGATGATAGAGAACGTTTGTTATTTCCGAAATGACCGATGAATTTTCCTCGAGTCGTCGGAGTAATTCCAGCTCGTTATGCTTCACAGCGTTTGCCGGCAAAGCCGCTCCTTGACTTGCTTGGAAAAACCATGGTTCAGCGCGTCTACGAACAAGCAAAAAAGGCTCGCAGGTTGAACCAGGTTATCGTGGCCACCGATGATGAGCGCATCGCCGGCGCTGTCCGCTCGTTCGGTGGAGAGGTAATTATCACGCCGCATGAGATTAAGAGCGGGAGTGACCGTGTAGCTGCAGTCGCTGAACGGAGTGACGGAGATATTTTTCTTAATATTCAGGGGGACGAGCCCCTGATAGCACCACAAATGATTGATCAGGCGGCGGCAATTCTAATCGATGATTCACACGCACTCGTTGGAACGCTGGCCAAAAGGATCGAATCATACGAGGAATTGTTGAACCCCGGTATTGTCAAAGTGGTCGTGGACATTAATTCCTCTGCTCTCTATTTTTCCCGATCAATCATCCCATTCATTCGGGATGAACAGGAATCCTCAAAATGGCTCGCGAAGAGGACTTTCTACAAACATATAGGTTTGTACGTTTTTCGGAAAGACTTCTTGCTGGAGTTTGCGAGGATGCCCGAATCGAGCCTCGAACAATCTGAGAAGCTGGAACAGCTCCGAATTCTCGAAAATGGATACAAAATCAAAGTTGGATTCACCGAACACGACAGTATTCCGATCGATACACTGGCAGATGCAAATCGTGTGATAGAAATACTCAAGAGTCAAAACAATCTCAATTAATGATGATGAACGGTCGATAACAATGGCGAAGACTCATACGAAATTTGTTTTTGTAACGGGCGGGGTCGTCTCCTCTCTGGGCAAAGGAATTGCATCATCCTCTCTGGGAATGCAATTGAAAGCTCGCGGACTCCGTGTGACGATCCAGAAATTTGATCCGTACATCAACGTCGATCCCGGGACTATGAACCCCTTTCAGCACGGCGAAGTCTATGTTACGGACGACGGAGCCGAGACCGATCTGGATTTGGGTCATTACGAACGATTCCTCGATGAAAATATGACCCGGCAAAACAACACAACGACGGGTCAGGTGTACTATGAAGTGATCGCGAAGGAACGTCGGGGAGACTATCTTGGCGCAACCGTCCAGGTCATTCCGCATATTACGGATGAAATCAAGCGCCGAATATTTAATGTGGTAAAGAGCGGTAAATACGATGTCGTCATTGTTGAAGTGGGAGGAACCGTCGGTGACATCGAAGGCCTGCCGTTCCTGGAAGCTGTTCGTCAGTTGACGCTCAATGTCGGTCGGCGGAATGCAATCAATATTCATGTCACACTGATTCCCTTCATACGATCGGCCGGAGAACTGAAAACAAAGCCGACGCAGCACAGTGTCAAGACATTGCTCGAGATTGGCGTCCAACCGGATATCCTCATTTGCCGTTCTGAAAGACCGCTCTCGAAGGAGCTCCGCGAGAAAATCGCGCTGTTCTGCAATGTCGAGTCCAGCGCCGTCATCGAAGGCAGAGACGTTGAATCCATCTATGAGGTGCCGCTCGTGTTCGAAAGAGAGCATCTTGCCGAGATTGTGCTCGAAAAGCTGAACCTCAAGTGTGGGGCACCGGACCTCCGTCGTTGGACGAAATTTGTCCACCGGGTCAAATATCCGAGTGGAGGAGTGAGCATTGCAGTGTGCGGCAAATACACCGAGCTCCGTGATGCGTACAAAAGCATCAATGAATCGTTCGTTCACGCCGGTGCCGATAACGATGTCGCTGTCGACATCCGATGGATAAATGCGGAAGACATAACTCATAACGGCGCCGAGAAATACCTCAAGGACGTTGACGGTCTTCTCGTGCCGGGCGGATTCGGTGAACGGGGAGTCGATGGCAAGATCGAAGCAATACGGTACGTTCGGGAAAACAAGATCCCGTTCCTCGGTATCTGTTTGGGGCTACAATGCGCTATCATCGAATTTGCGAGGCATGTGTGTGGACTGAAGGGTGCTCACAGCACAGAATTCAAGAAGACAAAATACAATGTCATTGACCTGATGCAGGAACAGAAGGGAATCAAAAACCTGGGCGGAACGATGCGTCTGGGTGCCTATCCTTGCATTGTCAGCAAAGGAACGAAGGCGTTTCGGGCCTATAAAAAAGAATTCATATCAGAACGTCACCGGCACCGCTACGAAGTAAACAATAAGTTTAAGAAGAAACTTGCCGAGCACGGGATGATATTCAGCGGTGTATCGCCCGATGGAAGCCTGGTTGAGATCATCGAACTCGCTGATCACCCATGGTTCGTTGCGGGACAGTTCCATCCGGAGCTGAAATCAAGGCCGATTATGCCGCATCCGCTCTTCCGGGATTTCGTGGGTGCGGTAAAAGGACGTGCGAATTCGCGAAGCAAGGAGAATGGGTGAGAAGAAGGAAGTAAAGTATTTCGTGCTACGCCAGTGTTACGATTAGGTAGGCGAGCGCTCCATGACAGAATCGACCCACCAAAGACTCGTGCAGCTCAATCCGGTATGCGATCTGGCATATGTCGCACTCTTGAAAATCTCGATGCTTTAAGAGAGTATTCTTCGAAGGTTTTACTTGGTAAGTAGCATCTTGCGCGTTACCACGATGTCTCCCACTTGCAGTCGGGCAAAATAGGTGCCTGATGCAAGCTGACCCCACCGATTCTCAGAACTGTTCCAGGTTACAGCATAGGTTCCCTTGGTCTGATATTGATGCACCAACAAGCTTATTTCCCTACCAGTGATGTCGAATACAGTCAGACGGATCTGAGCATCCTTTTTGAGGGTGTAACTGATTCTGGTGGAGGGATTGAACGGATTGGGATAGTTTTGCCCGATGCTGACATCGGAAGATGAAATCTCAGAAGATGCACCCTGAGAGTTCATGACGAGATCAGCCGTTGTTACGTTCACGAGCTGCGCCTGAGGATCTGCTGCGACGACACCCATAAATGAAAAAGTCTCTGTGATCGCATGGTCATCTCGCCGCGAAATCGACACTTCAGCGACAACTCCGCTGCCATTTGAGAAATACGACATATCGTTACTCATAATGACAACACTGAACGTTGAATCATTCATCCGATTGCTGGCAACGTTCCAATTTTCGGTTGAAGTTCTGCCCGTTTTGTTGATTTCCTGAAGCACGATGTCCGAAGAACTTCGAAGAACGAACTGAAGTCCGGCTATCGGCTGGTCGTTTTCGAGACGGATTTCGATGATGGAGGGACTTTTACTCGAGGCGGTCAATTTCGTTTCGGCTTGAAGGCTTGTACTGGCCATAGCAACCGCAAGAATTGATTCCAAGATTCCGTATCGTTTAAGTTTTCTGCCAATCAAGCTCACGCCCATGTTCTTCTCTCCTTGTTGGTAACAGAGAGTCCATTCCACGTACCATATAATCAGACATGGGTTTCAACGTAACTCATGTTCATAACCTCTTGACTAATGAGGGTCTTGCAAGAGCGCACTACTCAGATTAGAGTTCTTTAGGATTGTAATTTCTACAAGGCCGTTGAAAGATGCCTACTATCAACAGTCAGGAGGGGGATCATAGTCAGGAAAATGGAGACTCTCATGAGCGGATACTGAGTCTGCAAGCGGTGCCCGTATCAGGTCAACTTGGTATATGACCGCTGTTGGATATGACAGAAATCTGATACGCTCGACTAACAAGATCCTTCATTCTGGATTTGATTGTTGCACCATTTGAGCCTATGACGACGGGGACAGCGCCTCCTTTGACCTGGCTTTTGTCTTGTGCCCTTTCCGACTTGGAGGAGACAGACATCAGAAGAATGACGGACAATGCTGCTGAACTGAAAAAAAACGAGGGAGAAGGATTATAGGGCTTCTTCGGAACGGGAGACGAACGACGAATGGAATTTCTATTCGATTGAGTTATCAAGTCGATCGTCGAACGTCAATGAGTGAATTGAATTTCACTCACGCATTGAGTACCTTTTGCCACAAACCTGTCGATTCAACGCGATGCCTTCCAGTCGATCAACAAGTGATACTCAGTGAGAAACTCGGTCTCATCTTCGCAAACGATTGTAATCCGGCAATTGTGAAACCTTTCCCAGCCGAACATAAGAGTCCTTCAATTCCCAACAAGGTTTCACCTCTGCAGTATGTCAAAGGCATAGGTCCCAAACGAGCTGCAGTTCTCAAAGAAATCGGATTCGAAAGCGTCAGCGATCTTCTCTATTATTTTCCAAGAGATTACCTGGACCGGAGTAAGATTGTGCGAATTGCCGATCTGCGACAGTATGTCCCCAAAGGCGAGCCCGTGACGGTTTTTGGTGAAGTATTCAGGCAAGAGGCCCGTCGCGCCCGCAGGACGAACAGGATGATCTTCTTCCTGACCATCAAAGATGACAGCGGGTATCTCTCTTGCGTGTGGTTTGAGGGATTCCAATGGTACAAAGATGCGTTTGAAAAAGGGGAGTTCCTTGCACTTTCGGCTGTTCCCACAGTAGACAAAATGGGAAGACCACAATTTGTCCATCCTCAATTCGATCGTCTGGCAAGTGCCGAAGAAGACGAACCTGATTGGGGAAAACTGTTCAATACAGGCGCCATCATACCAAAATACCGATCGTCCTTTGAGCTGGAAAAAGTTGGACTCGATAGCAGGGGATTCCGATGGATCATTCGAAACGTAGTCAAAGATCATCTCGCGAGCGTCGGTGAGGTGCTTTCTACAGATATTCTCTCGCGAAATAAACTCGTCGAGCTCCAGTTTGCGTTGAGGCATATTCATTTTCCCTCCAGTCCCGAAAATCTTGGTTCAGCAAGACGCCGGCTCAAGTATGATGAGCTCTTTTTCCTCCAGCTGATGCTTGCGTACAGGAAACGGTTGCTCAAAGAGGAGCCAAAATTGGTTTCCTACCCGAAGGAAAGCGGACTCGCAACAGATCTTGTAAAGAGGCTTCCCTTTGAGCTGACGAAGGCACAAGTTCGGGTCATTAAGGAAATCGTCGACGACATGAAGTCCACAAGACCGATGAACCGACTCCTTCAGGGTGACGTGGGCTGCGGAAAAACCATCGTCGCATTGCTGGCGGCTCTTCTCGCGGTTGACAATGGTTATCAGGTGGCGTTCATGGCACCGACAGAGCTGTTGGCTGAACAGCATTTTCGCACACTCCAAAGTTACCTTGGTGCCACCCCTGTAAACACCCGACTTCTGATCGGTGGTCAGCGCAAGAAATTGCGCCAGGATATTCTTGAAGATATCCGGAGCGGACGCGCTCATATTGTCCTCGGGACTCACGCGTTAATCGAAGAGAATGTCGAATTTTCAAACCTGGGATTCGTCATTATCGATGAGCAGCACAGATTCGGCGTAGTGCAAAGGGCGGCATTGCGCAAGAAGGGCACATCGCCCGACATCCTTGTTATGACCGCAACGCCGATCCCTCGAACACTTTCAATGACTCTCTATGGTGATCTTGATGTGTCTATTATAGACGAGCTTCCGCTCCACCGACGGCCGGTTCGTACAGCCATAAGGATGGATGACCAGAAGGATAGAGTCTACTCGTTTGTCAAAGAGGAGGTAAGCAAGGGAAGGCAGGCGTATATCGTATTTCCGCTCATTGAGGAATCTGAAAAAGTCGATTTGAAGGCTGCCACTAAGGAATTTGAACACTTACGGGACGAGATTTTCCCGGGATTTCAGCTCGGATTGCTCCACGGTCGTATGAAATCCGATGAAAAGGATGATGTCATGAGGGGATTCAAGGAAGGAACGACTCAAATTCTCGTTTCTACAACCGTCATCGAGGTGGGAATTGATGTCCCCAACGCCACTATCATGATTATAGAGAATGCAGAACGGTTTGGGTTGTCTCAACTCCATCAATTGCGGGGAAGAGTGGGGCGGGGTGCCGACCAATCGTATTGTATTCTTATTGCCAACTATGGATGGTTCGACAAAGGCGTAAAAAGTGCTGATTCCTTCGAAATTCAAGAGGAAAAGCAACACGCGAAGGTCCGTCTTGATACCCTAGTCGAGACAACCGATGGTTTCAAGATTGCGGAAGTTGATCTGACACTTCGCGGAGCTGGTGAGTACTTCGGGACGAAACAGAGCGGCCTCCCAGATTTCAAGATAGCCAATCTTGTCCTTGATCGTGATTTGCTGTTGCTTGCCCGCAAAGATGCCTTCGGACTGGTCGAGAAGGATCCCCACCTTCGTCTGGCCGAGAATGAACCCATCAGAAAACACTTCGAAACGAGATTCAGAGATACTTTGGAGCTTGGAAAGACCAGCTGAAGGAAATTTTCTCTCCTCGTTCGTCGTTCAGGACGAACTTCATCATCGGAATTCAATTCTCTTCTTGCGTCATCCTTCTCAACACATGCTCAATCGATCGGCTGTTTTTTTTTTGAACAAAAAATGATTGGAGTGTCGCCGATCGACTTCGTGACATGACTGATCGACGTCGGTCATGGGTCTGGAATGGCCGAAAAAACTTGACAACAAGTTATAAATCCTTATATTTGTAGTAGTGATTGTTGAGCATCGCACTCGCGATGATTGTTCTAGAACAATTGAAAGGTTGATCAACCTGCTTGGTACCTAGACTGAATGTCGCTGTCGTCTACAACATGAAGAAGACGAATGGCGGCGAAGTTCCGGATGCACTAAGCGAGCGAAACGATGGGGGAAACGGCGACATCGTTGTGGCTTCGCGACCGAAACTTCAGAAGACGAAAGTCGACACATACGCAGAGTGGGACAGCGAAGACACCATACTCGCCGTTAAGACTGCACTCGAGCAACACCACACGGTGACGCTCATCGAAGCTGACGAAGAAGCCTACCAGAAACTCCTTCAGATTCAACCAGAAATTGTCTTTAATATCGCAGAAGGCTTGCGAGGACCTTCTCGTGAAGCGCAAATTCCCGCCATACTGGACATGTTGGGTATTCCTTACACCGGATCGGATCCGTTAACCCTCGGAATCTGCCTGGATAAATCCCGCGCAAAAGAAATTCTTTCTCATTACAGCATCCCGACTCCACCGTTTGAGGTCATAGGCTCGATTGGTGACCTGAGTAACGTGTCCACAGGATTTCCGTGCATCGTGAAACCGCTGCACGAAGGTTCGAGCAAAGGAGTCCTGGATTCTTCCGTCGTCCGTTCATCGAACGAACTTCGTCGGCAAGTTGAACGCATCCTCGAAGAATATGGCGAGCCGGCAATCGTCGAAAAATTTCTTTCCGGAAGGGAGTTCACGGTCGCTCTCCTCGGGAACGATGACAATGTCCGCGTGCTCCCCATTATCGAGATCCGATTCGATCTTCTCCCCAAAGGTGCAAATCCGATTTATTCGTTCGAAGCAAAGTGGGAATGGGATACTATTGATCACCCGCTCGGGAACATGTACGCATGTCCGGCGAAGATCGACGAAATGCTCGAAAACAAAATCAGTGAAGTATGTTTGAAGGCGTTTCGAGTGCTGCGATGTCGTGATTGGTGTCGTATCGATATTCGTCTTGATGAAGACGGAGTGCCCAATGTAATCGAGCTCAATCCGTTGCCAGGTATTTTACCAAATCCTGACGATCATTCGGCGTTTCCCATGGCAGCCCGGAATGCCGGGCTGGGCTATGAATCCATGCTGAACGAGGTGTTGAATTTGGCGATAAAACGCCACGGGATTTCATAACTCATTGAAAATCAAGCAACTTCTCCACCGCCTAAAATAATCCAATTTCGAGACCTCTATGAAGAAAAGGGTACACGTTGCTGTGGTGTTCAATGAGCCGACGATAAAGACAGAAGACGGCCGAAAGTACATTTCTGAGAACGGCAGGCTTGAGGCAATGGCAAGTCATGCTCGGGTCGTTGAAAGCGTGGCAAAGGAAGCCGTTGATCTTTCGGAAGTCGGCGTGCTCGAAGAACGAGAAAGCGTGGAGCGCATTCTTCAGCAATCAGGTTACAAAACCTCTCTCTTCAATATGAACGGAGATGTGAAGAGACTGATTGCATTTCTTGAGGATAAACAGCCGGACCTTATCTTCAATTTGTGTGAATCTGTCGGTAATGAATCGATACACGAAATGCACGTCGCAGGAATCTACGAGCTTCTCGGCATACCGTACACCGGTGCAGGTGCTTTTGCTCTTGGAACATGTCTGAACAAAGTCCGGACCAAGGAAATCCTTTCATACCACAAGATTGCCACACCCCGGTTTGCTCTCTACAAGAATATTTCCGAAGTCAACATTGATGACCTCGAGCTGAATTTCCCGCTCATTGTTAAGCCATCGTTGGAAGACGCAAGTGTGGGGATTGAGAATGGCTCGGTTGTCGAGAACATCGCTGCGCTGAGGAAAAGAATCAGGTTCATCTTTCAGAGTTATGACCAGCCCGCGCTCGTTGAAGAATATATCGAAGGGCGCGAGCTCAACGTTGCAGTCATCGGGAACAAGCGTCCCATCGCGCTGCCGATTTCTGAGATCGACTTTTCCACACTGCCGGAAGGTTATCCGAGAATTGTAACCTATAACGCAAAATGGGTGGAAGGGACACAAGAATACGCTGGGACCAGGGGTGTTTGCCCCGCCGACGTGCCAATCGACATCGAGCGAAAGGCAAAAGAGATAGCACTCAAAGCATATCGGATTATGGGGTTGAGGGACTACGGCAGAATCGATATGCGTCTCGACAAGAAAAATCAACTGCATGTTCTTGAAGTCAACCCGAATCCGGATATATCCGATACTGCGGGCTTTGCTCGTTCTGTGAGGGCGTACGGATTTACGCCGGAGGAGGCGATCAATAGAATCGTCGAGTACGCGCTGGAACGCACACCATAGTATAGTATGCAGATTCGCGAGCTTGAGCACAACGATGTCGAACCACTCAGAAGAATTCTGCAAGCAACGAATGTATTCCGTGAAGAAGAGATTGAGGTTGCCGTCGAGCTGATGGAGGGAACGCTTGGAAAGACCGAAGATTATATTCAGCGGGCAATTGTTGATGATGCGAATATCGTGCAGGGCTACTACTGCGTCGGTCCGACGCCAATGACGCAGTCGACATTTGATCTCTACTGGATCGCAGTGAATCCGGACTATCACGGCAAAGGAATTGGGTATCAGTTGTTGAGCGATTGTGAACGAACGGTCTGTACGATGAATGGGAAATTGATTGTCGTTGAAACTTCTTCGCTGCCCAAATATGCGGCCACAAGGAAATTCTATTTGCGGAACAACTACGTTGAGGCGGCGCGCATCCGTGATTATTACGGACCCGGCGACGATCTCATGATTTACACAAAACACTTTCAGGAGCACTGAACACCTTATGGAACTGTGGCAAGAGATGCTGCGCCAAAGCATTGACAGCGGAAAAGATTTGGTTGAGCGATTCGGATTCGACAAGGACACCGCCGACCGTCTCAATAAATTCTTCCATACAAGGATCAACCCGTACTACCTCAGCTTGATTCGATATCCGGGCGATCCGATTTGGCGCCAATGTATTCCGGATGCTGTCGAACTTGAAGACACCAACGCTCCCGAAGATCCGCTGAACGAAGAGGCGGATAGTCCCGTTTCGAGTATTACTCACCGTTATCCTGACCGCGTGTTGTTTCTCATCACCAGCCAATGTTCCATGTACTGCCGCTTCTGCACTCGAAAGCGGAAGGTGAGTGACTCAACAAAGATCAATGCAAAACATATCCAGGAAGGCATCGACTATATAGCAGCGCATCCGGAAGTGCGGGACGTCATTCTTTCCGGCGGCGATCCGCTGATGGTCACAGACTATGCCTTGGAGAAAGTCCTTTCGGCTCTTCGTGCTATTCCGCACGTGGAGATTATTCGGCTTGGCACAAAAATGCCGTGCGTGCTTCCCCAGCGCATCACACCGAAATTCTGCAAGATGATTCGAAAGTATCACCCAATTTATGTGAACACGCATTTCAATCATCCGTGGGAATGTACGTCGGAGGCTGAAAAAGCGTGTGGAATGCTCGCCGATGCAGGCTGTCCGGTTGGCAATCAAGCCGTCCTGATGAAAGGCGTGAATGATAATGCCGACGTGATGCTCGAACTTCACCGGAAGCTTCTGAAGATGAGAGTGCGTCCGTACTACATCTATCAGGCAGACCTCACAAAAGGGACCAACCATTTTCGCACTCCCGTGCGTGTTGGTCTCGAAATCATGGATAAATTACGCGGACACACGTCTGGACTCGCCATCCCATACTTTGTCATCGACGCTCCGGGTGGTGGGGGGAAAATCCCACTCCTGCCTCAATACGTTCTTGGACGGAACGGAAAAGACATCATCCTCCGCAACTACAAGTATGATGTGTATACATATCCGGATGTCGAAGATGAGACGCCGCAGGACAATGTCGTCGAGCAACGCTATCTGAGGAAAAGGTCGAACGGGCGCAAGTCCGCGACTCCCAAGATGCCGACCCCCTCCCCCGAAGTGGTGCGGGTAGAGAAGTGATCTGCTGGTTTCAAGAACGTTGGACAGATTGACAATCTGACCGACAAGCCCGTTAGGAAAATGAGATTCCGCTTTCAATCAGGAGCCCGCTGTGTATCGAGCGGGCTTTTTTTATCAACATTAACATAGCATCCTTCCGATGGTTGCGTAGCACAGGCGAGGAAACCTTCGGAAGGTTACAAAGGATAACCCAATGAGCGAAACAAAAGATTACCCAGCGATGATTTCCGACATTCAGGAAATCCTGAGGAAAGAAAAGATCGACGGATGGCTTCTTTACAATTTCCGCGGATCGAATGTGTTCGCCACCCGCATCCTCGCACTTCCCCCACACATCATGTGCACGCGGAGGTACTTCTATTTCATTCCGAAGAAAGGGAGTCCGCGCAAGCTCGTCCATCGTATCGAAGAATGGAATCTCGATACACTCCCCGGCGACAAAACCGTCTATTTGAGCTGGAAATCACTTGGTGAAGGGCTCAAGAAAACCTTGAAGGGCGCAAAGACCGTGGCGATGGAATATTCCCCTCGCTGTGCAATTCCCTATGTATCGACTGTGGATGCCGGAGCCGTCGAATTGGTCAAGAGCGCCGGAATCAAGGTTGTGACATCGGCAAACCTCGTTCAGTATTTTGAGGCACGCTGGACGGAAGAACAGCTCAAGGACAATCTCGAGGCAGCGCGTGAACTTGGAAAGACAGCGCAAGAGGCATTTCGTTTCATTCGCCAGCGCATATCTTCGAGCGCTCCTATAACAGAATACGACGTCCAGCAGTTCATGCTGTCGGAATTCAAGAAGCGGGGTATCAAAACGGAAGACGCTCCCAACTGTTCAGTCAATGCCAACGCCGCCAATCCGCATTACGAACCTACAAAAGAGGTCAATTCTCCTCTCAAGAAAGAGGATTTGGTGCTCCTCGACCTTTGGGCGAAGAAGGACAAGCCCCATTCTGTTTACGCCGATATTACCTGGATGGGATTCATTGGGTCGACCGTCCCTAATGAGTACGAAAAGATCTTTCAGATCGTGAGAGGCGGAAGAGATGCCGCCCTCAATTTTGTGCGGGATTCGTTTGGGAAAGGGAAGCAGATTTGCGGATATAAGGTGGATGATGCAGCCAGAAGATACATTGCGGCGAAGGGATATGGCGACGAGTTCATTCACCGCACTGGGCATTCGATCGGGGAAGAAATACACGGCAACGGAGCAAATATGGACAATCTTGAGACGCACGATGAGCGGCGGATCATTCCCCAAACTTCGTTTTCCATCGAGCCGGGAATCTATTTGAGGGACAAGTTCGGCGTTCGAAGCGAGATCGACGTCTATGTATCGAAGGATAATGAGGTCATTGTGACGGGCGAGCCGATGCAGGAGAAGATGGTGGCAATTTTGGCCTGAAACAACAGGCTTTTCGGCTGTTTGACAAAACGACAAAAATGTCGCATATTGGATAGAAATGAAAACTGCTTCCCTAAATTGGATCGACGACGGCCTTCCATATATAAAGAAGAGATCTCAAATGGAGGCAAAATACGGTGTTCTTTCAAACTATATGCACCTATTTGTCACAGGCATGAAAAACAAATGGGCGCGAGTTTATGTGGACCTCTATGCTGGCAGTGGAGTATCCAGCGACGAAGAGGGGAAGCGGTTTTTTAAAGGAACTGCACTTCACGCCCTGAGCGTTAAGGATCCTTTTGACAAATATATTTTTTGCGAAGAAGATCCAGTCCTGGCTGACGCTCTGCGAAGTAGGATTGAAAAATATTTTCCTGGGAATGCAACTGAAGTGATCACAGGAAGCTGCGAAAAAAAAATCGATGAGATCCTTGGGCAGATTCCTTCAATTATTGAGGGGATGAAGGTGCTAACGCTTTGCATGATTGATCCGAATTCGCTGGAAATTGATTTTGAAACGATCAAAAGATTGGCGACTGCTGGGAAGGTTGACTTCATTGTCTTATTAGCCTTGATGATGGATGGGAATCGGAACGAACAGTCCTACACTCGTGAAGGTAATCAGAAGATCGCGTCGCTTCTGGGGAATAAGAATTGGCGAAACGAGTGGGAACAGCAGAAACTTGATGATGATAGTTTCCCTAGATTCATCGTT
>JADGQA010000138.1 GCA_017882185.1 Bacteroidota bacterium | reverse complement strand
GGAAACCGTTCTTCATCCCACCTACAAACGTGCAACTCCTCCTTGGGAATGAGGCCATGTTTTCGTACTTTTGCACAAATGTCTATGGATCGATATTGCATAATCGAATAGTATAACGGCGATCGATGGTGAGAACCACGGTAGGAATACGTTTTTCCGTAATTGTGCTCATCGGGGCGTGTTTCCATACGCAGCTTATTGGACAGCACGTGAAGGCTTCGGTCACAGGAACTGTATTGAACGCGGCGACCAATCGACCAATTGTCGGCGCCAATGTTGTCATTGTTGAGTCGACATTCGGCGCTTTAACTGATATATCAGGAAGATTTGAAATCTTGAATGTCCCTCCCGGATCATATCAGGTTCGGGCATCGGCGGTTGGTTTTGCTTCGACGGTAGTGCGTAATGTTGTGGTCGCATCTGGAGAACAATCAACGGTCGTGCTGCAGCTCGCGGAACAATACGCACAGATGCCGGAAGTGGTAACGGTCGGAGGCCATCAGTACGATGAAATGGATCTTCCCAACAGTGCGCAATATCTTGAGGAACGCGAGATCAATCATACCGCCGGCGCCTTTGATGACATCGCCCATACTATCGTACTTTTGCCGGGAGTTGCTCAGACACGGATCGACCGAAACGATTTGTTTGTGCGGGGAGGAGGGCCATTCGAGAATCTGTATCTTCTTGACGGCTTCGAATTATCGAATATCAATCACTTTGCCACTGAAGGATCTGGGGGCGGATCTTCTAGCTTCATCAACCTTAATTTTATAGATGACATCAGTTTTTCAGGCGGGGGATTCGGCGTACGCTACGGGGATCGAATGTCATCAATGACTTCCATCGGATTGCGTGAAGGGAGGACCGATGAAAACAAAATCAAGTTAACGGTCGCCGCAACAGAAGCCGGGCTGAATTTGGATGGACCGGTCGGCCGCGAAGGTTCATACCTGCTTTCGGTCCGAAGAAGTTATCTCGATCCTCTGTTCAAAATCTATGGGTTCACGTTCGCTCCGTACTTCTGGGACTACCTGGCGAAGGTCACTTATCAGCTTGGAACGAGGGACAAGATCGAACTGTTAAGCGTCGGTGCGATCGATCGTATGAGACAATTCAACGATACTCCGCAAGAACGATCGGACAATGCCCGTATGGTATTCCCCGAACAGACGACGCTGACCACGGGTTTCGATTGGCACCATGGGTTTGACTTTGGCGTCTCCAGCATCAGAGTTTGGCATTCATACGCCGACTATGACTACCTTCAAATCGGCGGAATTGCCGGCAACCCATACTTTCATAATGCGACGTATGAGGGAGAGACATCGCTCAAGGCGGATTTTTCCTCCACAATCCTGAAAACGACAGAGCTGAGTGCCGGTATTGGCGGGAAATTTGAAAGACTCTACAGCAGGATCAAAACAAATATTCGTGCGACAGGATTCACGAAAGACACTCTTTTACTTCCCATCGATATTACCAGCGATTCCAGCGGATTAAAACTTTCGGCGTTCGCTCAAATCTCCCAGACTTTTGGTGATTTGTCGGTTACCCTGGGGATCCGCAGTGATTACCTGTCCGTGATCAGGAAGAAGATGGTTACGGCGCCCCGGTTGTCATTGATGTACGAACTCACGCCAGTGACAAGTCTGAACGTCAGTGCAGGTCGCTATTACCAGGCTCCGTCGTATATTTGGGTTATGGTCAATCCATATAATCGATCGCTGACTTACATGGGCGTCAACCAATACGTCCTTGAAATCGATCACCATGTTCGGAGCGACTTAAAGGTTACAATCGATGCATATTTGAAGAGATACGACCACTATCCGGTCAGCATCACACGGCGATATTTGGTTATGGCGAATACGGCGGCAGACATCCAGCAGGTAACAGAAGCCTATTCTTCCTTTGGACTGGATTTCATGCAAAGTAGCGGTACCGGGACTTCGCGCGGGATCGATTTGTTTATCCAAAAACAGTTCTCCGAGGTGCCCATTTATGGAAAACTGAGCGTGAGTTATGGAACAACAGAGTTCTTGGCACTCGACGGCGTAGGCAGACCCAGTAGCAATGACCAACGATGGAAAATTACAGGAAGTGGCGGTTATATGTATGATGAGAACTGGGAATTCACCGGCACTTTCCGGATGTACACCGGGCGACCGTACACTCCATACAGTACCAATACCTTTTTGCGCTCCAGTGCTCTTTATAATACCTCCCGCGTTGGTCTAAATCACAGCCTGGATTTGCGTGCAACGCGCAAGTGGAGAGTCGGAAGTTACTCCATTGACACCTATCTGGACGTTCAAAACGTATACAACAAAAAGCTCCTGGAGCCACCCATCTGGGACAGTACAAAGGGAGGCGTAATTGAACAGCCGGAGCTTGGCATCGTGCCCTCGATCGGTGTGAGCGTGGAGTTCTAAAAGTATGCACGTGATACTGTGTTGGAGGAAACGTTGTCGTGATGAGGAGGTGATTTTGGGTTTCTTTTCTGGAATCGTCTTCAGACCGTGAGTGCGAACAGGATCCATATCTTCATTCCGCGGGGTCAACACGGATCAACGTAAGTTCGATATCGTTGTTCTCAACAATAGTATGCTCACGGAGTGCAATTTCATATTCACGATGCATGAGTTCTCGATGAGACTCGATCGATCACAAGATACTTTTCGACCCGACAATGTCTAACACATTTGGGAGACTGACAAGAAGGAATTGGCGCCAGGTGTATGCGGTTATGGCTCTCGCCACGGACAGCATCAGTCTGTGGATCGCGGCCATTCTCGCGTACTGGGTCCGCTTACGTTTAGGTCCTGCCCCGACCCTGACCCCAGTGGCCTTTCGAGATGAGGTATTGATGACCTGGGGCCTGTTCATCTTCTTTGCTTCGGTGTTCGGTCTCTATCGCGATGCGTACCACGCTCCCACAAAAGGGCAACACGCGCTTGGGATCAAGGCCTATTTCTTCACGATTCCAACCGTCCTTTCGCTCCTGTACCTGATTCACTGGGACTCGTTTCCACGCGGATTTGCATTCTTGTTCTTCGTTCTGTTTCCTTTCGCATTCCTGGCCGGACGAAACGTCCTGGCGAAATTGAATGCGAAGCTGCTGGAAGCGGGATTTGGCACCTTCAACGCAATCATCATCGGATCCAACGGATCCGGCGAGCGTGTCATCGATATGTACAAGCGGATTCCACAACTTGGATGCCGCGTCAAAGGGATTGTCGACAACGGTGCTGACCAAAGTTCTTCAGGAGAGGGAATCGAGCGGTTCGAGGTTCCGCATTATCCAATCGCGCAGTTAGCCGAGGTGATCAGGACACAGGAAATCGACAGGGTCCTTGTCCCTTCCGTGGACGATGCAGCGGCATTCCCCGAGGTTCTGGAGATCTGCCGGACCATGAATATCGACCTGAAGGTTCTTTCTCCGGATTTCGAGGGGATGTGGCGGTTTTCCTTCGTACACGATGTCGCCGGTATTCCACTCTACGTTCGGCGGAGAAGGATGACCGAGCGGATCAAAAAAGTTTCCAAGAGGATTTTTGATATTGTCGGCTCGATGATTGCACTGATCCTGTGTTCACCGATCCTTCTCATTGCCGCAGTCGCGATTGTTCTCGAAGATGGATTCCCGGTATTCTTCAGACAAAAGAGAATGCTCGCCAAAGGGAAATCGGAGATTGAAGTACTCAAATTCAGGAGCATGAAAACCGGCACAGAGGACTATCACGAAGAGCTTCTCAAAATAAACAAGACAACGGGGGGATTGCTCTTCGTGGAAAAGGACCCGCGCGTTACGCGTGTCGGGAGAGTTCTTCGGAAGTTTAGCATCGATGAATTTCCCCAGCTTTTCAGAGTCTTCACAGGCGATATGAGCCTCGTCGGCCCGAGACCCATTGCCATCCGTGATCTCGACAACATCTCCGCCGAAAATACCATGCGTGGCTTCTATGAGCTTCGCAGCAACGCCAAACCCGGGATGACGGGATTGTGGCAAATCTCGGGAAGGCGCGAGGTGAATTTCAGAGATATGGTTCTGCTCGACTTGTACTATATCGAGAACCAGTCGATTATGTTCGATATAGAAATACTGCTGAGCACTGTGCCGGTGGTTTTGTTTGGGAAGGGGGCTTATTAGTTTCGTTTCTCCGAATTGGAGAACGCTTCGCGTTCTTCTGTCATACGCCTCCGGCTAAAAGGAGAGGGTGTTTTAATCTTATTTTGGAGCTCGCACGGAGAACAGACTCTTTGAACTGAGATCCAAATCCCTTCCCCTCGTGTGTGCCAAGCTTCTGTTCTTTCGAGGCAGCAGGTGCGTGGGGTAGGGAAAGAAAGGGTAGGGTCATAATATTTTGGAGTCAGGGATTAAGATGAAGCAATGACCTTACCCCAACCCTCTCCTATTCCCGCAAAGCTTTGGCCCCGCCAGGAAGCGCGGGGCAGGCAAGCTGAAGATTGCGGAGGAGAGGGGGGTTCAATCTGGTCTTGGAAATTGGATGAAGAACAGCATTTCTGAACTGAGATCCAAATCCCTTCCCCTTGCGAATCCCCGTTACTGAAAAGTCAGCAGGAGTCCGGGGTAGGGGAAGGTCAGGTTAGGGTCATTTTTTTTGCATGGGCAAATACTTCCTGAAATATCCTAAGCGGAACATCCGCGTTGCGAGGATGTTGCGAAAACAAATGACAGATGCGGAGCGTTTACTGTGGTCCCGCATTCGGCAAAATCAACTCGGTGTCCATTTTCGTCGGCAAGTCCCGATTGGATCCTATGTTGTAGACTTCCTGAGCATTGGAGGTAAGCTGGCAATTGAGCTCGATGGAGAGCAGCATTGTACAGAAAATGGCAAAATGCAGGACAAGATTCGAGATGACGAACTTCGGAAATATGGATTGACAGTCTTACGATTCGACAATATCGAATTATTGAAATCCATTGACGCAGTAGTTTCGCAAATCTCAGACGTGTTGGAATCCAATGCTGGAAGCTGTCACGGAGAACGCGAAGCCAAAGTTGAATCATGATATAAATGATGAAGAGCGACCTCACCCAGCCATCTCCTGGAAGGAGAGGGAGTAATGGTCCTGGCCTGAGATCAAGCATACAGCGCGGAGTGTCTTTGAATTGAGTTCCAAATCCCTTCCCCTCGTGCGTGCCAAGTTTCTGTTCTTTCGAGGCGGCAGGTGCGCGGGGTTGGGAAGGAGAGGATAGGGTCATAATACTTTGGAGTCAGGGATTAAGATGAAGCAATGACCTCACCCCAACCCTCTCCTCTTCCCGCAATCCTTGGGCCCCGCCACGAAGCGCGGGGCAGGCAAGCTCAGGATCGCGGGGGAGAGGGTGTTGCAATCTGGTCTTGGAAATCGGATGAAGAATAGCATTTCTGAACCGAGTTCCAAATCCCTTCCCCTCTTGTGTGCCAAGCTTCTGTTTCTGTCGATGTGGGACGTGCGAATGACCAGGGAAAGGTTGGCCCACCGCGCCGCAGGCACGGGTTAGGGTCATATTTGAACAGCCAAATACTTTTTGAAATTTTCTATGCGGAACATCCGCGTTGCGAAGAAGTTGCGAAAACAAAAGACGGATGCGGACTTTCGTTAAGGATGACCCTAATCACGTGAAATTTTCTGAAATTTCGCTAGGTTAGATAACCGGCTGGTAAGAGGCCCAAGCTGCAATATGAAAGAGGATGTTGAAGACCTGCTTCTTAAAATCTGACCTCCCCAATCCCCTCCTTATGAAGGAGGGGAGCAATGGGAGGTCGAAAGATTAAGTTTGACTCGCATTTTCAATAAGAAAACTCAGACGCGAAGAAGGAAAGCATTGCGGAGATCAATGCCAAATGCGGAGATTCAGCTTTGGAGGTATCTATCAAGAAAACAAATGATGGGGCACAAATTCCGACGCCAGTACGGTGTTGATCGTTACGTGGTCGATTTCTACTGCCCTGCATTGAAGCTTGGTATTGAAATAGATGGAGACAGCCACTTTCAACCGGGTGCGATAGAGCGTGATAGTGAACGTCAGAAATACATAGAATCGTTTGGCATTGAGTTCTTGCGATTCACGAATGCAGATATCTACGAAAATCTGGATGGCGTGATCGACAAGATTGCTGAACATATCACTGAGCGGTCTCAAAACAAAGAGCACAAAACGGCAAAGATCTGGTTGTAGCCAAAGATGAATAATAGTCGGCGACCGATGAAAATGGCAACTTGGGTCGAATCTGCTTCTTTTAATCAGACCTCCCCCCGCCACCAAGATCGGCGGGTAAACAATCCCCTCCTTATGTAAGGAAGGGAGCGAGGGGAGGTCGAAGAACATTGCCAAAACATGCATCCTTTAAACGGGCTGAATCATTTCAGGAATTGACATCTATTGACGACGAAATTGAAGATGATCCCGGATGGAAATTGCTTCTTTCAATCAGACCTCCCCAATCCCCTCCTTTTGAAGGAGGGGAGCAAGGGGAGGTCGAAAAACACCGCCAAAACACGAGTTCTCCAAAATCGTCAAATCATGTCGCGTGATATCACCTGCAGACGGCAATAAATGCGAATGATGCAAAATTGAAATCCCGATCGACAAAATATTACCGAATATCCTGCGCCTTTGCGGTCGCCTCGGTCGCATTGGTATTGAGCCAGCCATTGCTGGCCCAATCCTCGCATATTGCCCATACTCAGGGAACTCTCGCGGTAACCTCGGTAACTCCGGGGAGGAATGCTCTGGCGTCACTTCCGAGCACAACGATTTCCGTTACGTTCAGCGATAGCATAAGCCAGTCGAGTTTTACGAATTCGGCATTCGTGGTCTTCGGGAGCATTACGGGACGCCATCAGGGACAGATTTTGTTCGATGCTACAGGGAAGACTGCGACGTTTACGCCGAACACAAGTTTTTCCTATGGAGAAAAGGTGCAAGTGACGCTCACCGGTGCAATCTTGTCCCCATCCAGCGGTGCGCTGAGCGGGGGATATGGCTGGGCATTCCAGGTGAAAACACGGTTTGGCAGCGGGAGGTACGGTTTGACCCCGGGTGCGCCGATGACACTGGGAGCAACCTACGGCATGGCAACCGGAGACTTCAACAAGGACGGATATCCTGATGTTGCCGCAACCGACTCCGCTCATAACGCTGTCAATGTATTGATGAACAATCACCACGGCGGATTCTTCCCGCCGAAGTCGTACGCCGTTGGCACTGCCCCCGAGGCGATCGTGGCGGCTGATGTCGATGGTGACGGCAGTCTCGATCTGATCGTTGCCAATGAGGGTTCGAACGACATCAGCGTCCTGAAGAACGATGGATCAGGCTCGTTTGCTGCAGCCGTTTCATATGCGGTCGGATCCAATCCATCGGCGCTCGCTGTTGCGGACATCGACAATGACGGTGATATCGATCTTGCCGCCACCAATTTCTCGGGAAATTCGGTGACCATTCTCTTCAACGACGGGACCGGCTCGTTCACACTTCCCCAGACCATAACAGTCGGCACCGGTCCGAGCGGAATTGCGTTCGCGGATTTCAACGGCGACGGATTGGTGGATGGAGCCATCACGAACAAGAGTTCCAACAGTCTGACTATTTTGAAAAACGTCGCCGGGTCGCTCTCCGTGGATACAACCTATGCACTCGATCCTACAGCATTGCCTAACGGACTCACTTCGTATGATTTTGACAAGGACGGGACGCCTGACATCGCCATTGCCAATGGCGGAGTCAACTCACACAGCATTTCTATTTTCCTGAATGCATACAATGGAGTTTCTCTTGGCCGATTCAACACCGGCTTTCCCCTTATCGATATCGGAATCGGAGTAATTCCGTACTCCCTGTATGGCAATGACTTGGATGCAGATGGTGATATTGATCTCGCCGTTGCCAATTCCGCGACCAACGTTACAGTCTATCTGAACAATGGACTGGGGATCGCCCCCACGAACGAGGACATTCCGGCCGTGAAGGCATCCAGGGCTGTCGTTGGAGTCGACTTCAGCGGACTGGGAGTCATAGATCTTGTCGTGAGCAGCGCCGACGGGAAGCTCAGAATCCTCCGGGATTCCGTCACGACCGGCCTATCGCCAGGAATTTCATCTTCGATCGTGTCGGTCGGTTTCGGCACGACGAAAGATTCGCTTTCCACCAATCTCGTTCTCTACTCTTCCGTGCTGGCAACGCAGATTGATTCCGTGAGTGTGGGTGGACCATTTTCCTTAGTCAAGCAATCGCTTCCGAGGAACCTCAATCCGTACGATAGTCTGTCGGTTGCAGTCACGTTTAAGCCGACGGCGGGGACTCTGTACAGAGATACGATCAAGGTGTATTCGAGCACGTCTGTTCCTCCCGTTGTCGCAATTCCGGTCAACGGTTCAGGCGATCCGTCCCTCGGAGTTCAAACAATTTCGGACATCGTCCCAAGTAAGTTTTCCTTGGAACAAAACTACCCCAACCCATTCAATCCATCGACAGTGATCAGCTATCAGCTGTCGGTGGTCAGCGATGTGAGTCTGAAGGTATACGACATAACGGGGAGGGAAGTGGCGACTTTGGTGGATGGCGTAGAAAAGCCGGGAGTGCACATCGCTGTTTGGGACGCAACCAGATTTGCGAGCGGTATGTACCTCTGCAAGCTCAGGGCCGTGACGCAAAGTGATGAACGGACTGTGTTCAAACAAACAAGAAAAATGCTTCTCCTCCGATGAAACGATTGTCTCATATTGGTCGAACTATTACGTTGGTTGTTGGGATCACACTCGTGGCATTGGCAAATGCGGAAAGTCAGCCAATTCGCTACGTCACAA
>JADGQA010000137.1 GCA_017882185.1 Bacteroidota bacterium | reverse complement strand
TAAGAAACAGTTTTTCAAAATTCACATTAATGTCGAACCGCCGAACTAGAATGTCTCCTTCGACTGAAACATAGGCATTGTCTTCTGGCGTAATGTTACCGCGTTGACGGAGCATACGGTTTAATTGAATATCATCGATTGTCGCAGAGTTCCGAAGCAGCTGGGCAGATTGCAGCGAAGCGAAATCCGTAAACCCTCCTGCTTCTCGAATTACTTGTGTGAGTTTGGTTTTATCTTTTGTGATAGGATAAGTGCCTGGGAATCTGACTTCCCCCTCGACGTACACTCTGTAATCCTCCCGTAGATCGAAATTTTCCTTTACTAAGATTCTATCTCCAGGTTCCAGAGGAAGATTTTGAGGTGAGCCCGGGAACAAGTCCCTCACTTTGAGGATGGTTAGCGTCAAATAACCTGTCGAAGAATTCATTTTCATAAGTACGACGCTATCGGGATCTGCCCGATTTGTAAATCCATAGGCCAGCCTTATGGCGCCTAGGACACTATCGCCAGGAACGAATTCAAACCTTCCCGGAGCGTTCACTGCACCGTAAACTGCAATGAGATTCTTTGCATCGTCTGCCCTCGGGACAAAAACGACATCCCCCTCCAACAGGAATGGATCTCGTTGTTCATTCTTGGTCGCGAAGAATTCCTGTATGTCTACGTGATGAGTCGTGCCATCCCTGCGTTGCAGGACAATCTCGCGCTTTGATGAAGTCGCAGGATTATATCCTGGATTCTCCTCTATTTGTTGAACACTTTGACCAACAATTTTGTCCTGACTGCGAACAACGATTTTGTTTGCTTCTTGAATGAGCTTGTCCACCCGTTGGGCTGCGTTTACTACGTACCTTCCCGGATAGCGGACACTTCCCGTTACTGTAACGACGATATCGCGAGGACTGAGAAGTGTTACCGAGGAATTTCCAGAGAGATATTTCTTTCTAATTTCAGCAAGTACTTTCTCCTTGACCACTGACAATTTTAGATCTGACACTTTGACCTCGCCCACAGTAGGAACAATGACCGTTCCTTCCGGTGTGACACTAAGAACAAAACTCAATGGCGGTGACGTCCAGATATTGACCCCCAGCACATCTGAGGGTCCGACAACATACTTGTCTGCATCGATCGGGCCTTCCAGAGCGGGTGCAGAAACTGGCATTGACGGAATATTCATCTTTTGTAGCGCCTTGTCTTCCAGCAAGTCGGTCTGTTGCTTGTTCTGCGCCAGCAAAGGAACAGCGTAGAACATCAACACCAACGCGAGCACAACAAGGCAATTGGCACCGGCTCGATTCCTTCGGTTGACAAATCGGTTGTGATTCATCGCTATCCTCAAATTCTCGATGCTATGATTTCCGTAATTCGTTCTGCTGCATGACCATCCCAAAGCTCCGGAACTGTGCCGCGTTTTGCGTTTCCATCGATCACGTCGAAGCATTTGGGGACGACCGACTCCAGATCACCGCCACACAGTTGATTCGTCCCCACTTCAACTGTTATGGGACGTTCCGTGTTCTCACGCAATGTCAGGCACGGAACCTGCAAATAAGTCGTTTCTTCCTGTATCCCCCCTGAATCGGTAATCAAGACGGTTGCCGAGTCCATGAGCGAAAGAAAATCCAGATATCCGAGCGGATCCGTCAGAATCAGGTTGGGGATTGCGCGGACAGATTCTTCCATGCCGAATTGGCCTATCATTTTGCGCGTCCGTGGGTGAATAGGAAATACGACCGTCAATCGTTCAGACAGTCGCTGCAGTACGGAAAATATCCGCTGGAGACTGAGTTTTTGATCGACATTGCTTGGCCGATGGATTGTCACCAGGATATACTGATGTGGTTTCAGGCCAAGTGTTTTCGGTACCTCCGATCTTTTGGCTTTTTGCCGATAGTGCACAAGCGAGTCAATCATCACATTGCCTACGAAGAAGATTTTCTCGTCGCTGATCCCCTCGTGTTTCAAATTTTTGACGCCACTCGGTTCCGACACAAAAAGGAAATCAGCGACCGCATCAGTCGCCAATCTGTTAATTTCCTCGGGCATGGTCCGATCAAAGCTTCTGAGTCCGGCTTCAACATGGGCAACACGGACTCCCATTTTTGCTCCAACCAGGCTGCAGGCAAGCGTTGAATTGACGTCACCAACCACCAGAACAAGATCGGGCCTTTGCTCTTCTATAACCTTCTCAAATTCCACCATGATTTTCGCCGTCTGCTGGGCGTGCGAACCTGATCCCACGCCAAGATATACATTTGGATTCGGCAGCTCAAGGTCTTCAAAAAACACTTTCGACATTGCCTGATCATAATGCTGACCAGTATGAACAATGAAATGCTGTACTGAATCTTTATATTTTTGAAATGCCCTGTGTATGGGGGCTACCTTCATGAAATTTGGCCTTGCCCCCACAACGCTAATAATCTTCTTCAAGCAAGTTTTTCATCAATTATTGGTTGGTAGCTTTCAATTTGATACTTGAACGCCAATCGGCCGGCCTGATCGATACTCCCTCAGCCTGCTATCTTTTCCCTTCCCTCATACATCCGCTTGTAATATTCTTGATACTCACCGGTGATGATATTTTCCCACCATGTTCTGTTCTTTATATACCACTGGACGGTTTCCCGGATACCATGTTCGAAAGTATAGCCAGGTTTCCAGTTCAACTCCCGACGGATTTTCGATGAATCGATGGCGTATCGACGGTCGTGTCCCAGCCGATCCTGCACAAATGTGATCAGCGATTCCGGTTTGTTGAGAAGTTCCAACACAAGCTTGACGATGTCAATGTTCATCCACTCGTTGCTGCCCCCGACGTTGTAGATTTCGCCGATTTTGCCGTCGTGAAACACGCTGTCGATTGCTGCACAATGATCTTCAACGTGGAGCCAATCTCGAACATTCTTGCCATCTCCGTAGACCGGGAGCGGCTTGTCATTCAGTGCATTGGCAATCAGAAGAGGGATTAGTTTTTCAGGAAACTGGTACGGCCCATAATTGTTGGAACACCGAGTAATCACAACGGGCAAGGAAAATGTGTGATGATACGCGAGTGCGAGCATATCCGCCCCTGCTTTGCTCGCGGAATATGGACTATTCGGATGCAGAGGAGTCTCCTCAGTAAACAACCCGGTATCTCCGAGGGATCCATACACCTCGTCGGTGGATACCTGGAGGAATCTTTTCATCTTGCGCTGGTTGGCGAGCTCAAGCAGGACTTGCGTGCCGGAAACATTCGTCCGTATGAATTCAGCAGCACCCAGAATACTTCGATCCACGTGGGATTCTGCCGCGAAGTTTATGATAGCCTCCGCGTTGTGTTTCTCGAGAATGCGTTCGATAGCATCGCGATCGCATATGTCTGCCTTCTCGAACACATAATTTGGATGGCTCCGGACGTCCTCAAGGTTTTCCAGGTTGCCGGCGTAGGTCAACATGTCCACGTTGACAATTTTGTCCTGCTGCCTCCTTTTCAGGACGTAGTGAACGAAATTGCTGCCTATGAACCCCGCTCCGCCTGTGATGAGAATATTCATTCGACTAGAATCAAGTCTTGCCGCTGTCCAGACAAACAACGTTGATGACTACTGAACACATTCTGTTCAAAAATAGGTAAAACTCACCACGCAGAAAAAGACTTCTATCCTAGCTAGAGAAGCTGCGGGAAAACCTTGAACAGATGAAGAGCAAAAAAGCAGTAACAGAAGGAGAGTGTTTGACCTCGGATGTTAGCGTTGACTGTCAAAAATTTAACGAAAAAGAATTCGAAAATCAATTCTATCGGAGACGAGCGGCAAGGGCTTACATCTGCTCGGGAGCCGAAATTCCCAAGATTTTGAAGCCATTTGCCAAAACAACCTTCGTAGCGAGGGATAGCGCACTGCGGGCTCTTGAAAGCTCTTTTTCCGGTATTACCACTCTATGGTCGTGATAGAACCGATGAAACGCTGTGGCGACATCGTGCAGGTATGTTGTCAACCGGTGAGGCTCGAAACCGAGACACGTTGCCTCGACCACTTCCGGGAACTCGAGTAGCAGTTTCGCAAGAGCGACCTCGGAACCTCCACAGAGGAGATTGTACTGAATCCCTTGAATGTTTCGCTGGTCTGCAGTATCGAATACTCCCTGTTCTTTGGCAAACCGCAGGATGCTGACAATCCTGGCGTGGGCATATTGAACATAATAGACTGGATTCTTCTCCGACTGTTCTTTCGCGAGGTCGAGGTCGAACTCCAGATGACTGGATACGGATCTCATCAGAAAGAAAAACCGCACTGCATCAACTCCGACTTCATCGATGAGCTCCTGCAGAGTAACAAAGTTTGCCAGGCGCTTGGACATTTTCACTTGTTCACCGTTTTTCATCAGAGTCACGAACTGGTGAATAACGACCTTCACTTTTTCGGGATCGTACCCAAGTGCACGAACCCCCGCAAGCACATCAGGAATTGTCGCGATGTGGTCTGCGCCAAATACGTCCACAATCAGTTCGAAGCCGCGTCGGAACTTGTCCCGATGGTACGCGATATCAGGCAAGCGATATGTCGGTTCGCCGGTGCTTTTAATAATAACACGATCTTGATCGAGTCCCAATGCGGTGGCCTTGAACCAGACCGCGTTGTCCTTATCGTACGCCAATCCTCTCGATCGGAATTCCGCGACGACCTCATTGAGGGCCCCACTGGCATAGAGCGAGTCTTCATTGAAAAAGACGTCGTGACGGACTCTCATGACCAACAACACTTTTTTGATATCATCAAAGAGAGATTGCTCCGCAAATTCCTTGCACGCCTTGAGTGCGGCTTCTTTCTCTGCAGAACAGAGCGCTTTCCCATGGCGTTCCATGATTTTGCGAGCTATGTTGCGGATGTAGTCTCCCTGGTATCCCTCCTCGGGGAAAGGATACGTCTCGTCGAATAATTGACGATAGCGCGCATACGTCGACTCCGCCAACACCCTCATCTGACGCCCGGCATTGTTGTAATAATATTCTCGCGTGACGCTGTGTCCAGTCCACTGCAGCAAATTTGCGATCGTATCTCCGATGACCGCCTGCCTGCCGTGTCCTACGCTCAAAGGTCCGGTCGGATTCGCGCTGACAAACTCCACTTGGGTCTTTCGGTTGCCTCCTATCGAAGATTTGCCAAAGGAATTATTCTGTTCAAGGATTGACCCGACCTGGCCCGTAAAAAAAGCATCGGCGAACTTGAAGTTAATGAATCCGGGACCGGCGACTTCGACACTCGAAACAAAATCAGATCTGGCATTGAGATGAGCGACAATCTCCTGAGCCAAGACCCGCGGATTTGTCCCCAGCGATTTTGCCACCAACATCGCGACATTCGTCGTAAGATCCCCGTGGGCTTCCTGCTTGGGCTTTTCAAATGTGAGTTTTATCCCGTCGGGCGCGTTGATTGCGCGGAGTGCGTCTGCAAAAAGCCCTGTGAGATACTCCTTCATCATTTTCTTGAGCGCTTAATCGCTGTGCGACGTGCTTTGGGCGGTTTAGCTTGTTCCTTCGCGGTCTTAATCTGTTCCACCTTGTCCTCGATCGATGTTGTCTTGGCGTCGCTCCAGAGTCGTTCCAGATTGTAGTATGATCGTGTCTCACGATGAAAGACATGAACGACAACATCCACATAATCCAGAATGATCCACGTCGAAGCCTGAAATCCTTCTGTGTGCCAGACCGACACACCGATATCTTCACTCCCCTTTTCCACAGCATCGGCAATCGCTCTCACTTGAGTGTCAGAATCCGCCGAGCATACGATAAAGAAATCCGTGGTGCTTGTCAGCGGCCGCAGATCGAGAAGGACAACATCATAGGCCTTCTTCGACAAGGCAAGCTCTGCAAGTTTTTTCGCAAGTGTTCGTGATGTCACTGTTTGCTCTCCAGGTTCAAAGTCATTTGAATATTCGCAGTTGATTGATGTCTTTACCGATTACCACTGAGACGTCGAGATACAGATTTTTGTCGGGCTGTTGTAGTACCCGGGTTTTGTCCACCCCCAGATAGGATGCGACGGAGAGGGCCGCAGATTTGTCTGTGGTCCTTCCAATAACAGTGGTTCTTTCTACATTTGAAATCTTGTAGTTCCCCATGTCCACGACATCGAAGCCACCTGATCGGAGCGCTGCTGTGAGTTTTTGCGCAGCCCTGAGCTCCGTCGTGCCGTTCAATACCTCCAACTGAATTGAGACCACGCGTTTCATCGAAGGTCCTGTGGATTCCGACGGACTTGTGTGGAATATCAATTCGATCGAAATGAAAATAACAAACAATGCACCAGAGACCACGAGAAATAATTTGGCCCGAGACTTCGATTTTTGCGGTGCTGTATCGTTGGACTGAAGGGGGGAGTTTTCCTGATTGCCGATAGTGTGTTGGCCTTTGAAATTTGGATCTTCTGTTTGTACCAATCTCTTCAAGCCGGGCCATTAGCAAGAAACCGAGCCAGTACCTTATGACATCCCGGATACCTGCTCGGTTGCTTGGAATCTACTTCAAATAGCCAATTGTTCAGTGAACCTCCTGCTCAAAAATGATCAAGGCCCCAGTTCATTCCGCCATATCCATATCCTCCGTAAAAAAATCCGGGCGGCAACTGTCGAAATTGAATCTGGAAAAGGGTATTCTCTGAAGGTCTATAATTCAACTCCGCCCTGCTCAGGTAGACTCCTGAAAGGTTCTTTGCAAAGTCGCCTCCTAGTGAACTATACGGAGAATGCATCACACTCACATCCATCTGAAGGGAAAGAGGATCGGACACTTGATACGAAAGACTATTCGTATATACTCCGAGCGCGAACCCGTTTTGACCGAAAGTCTGATAGCTCATCGAAAAAGATTGTGCCATTTTCAACTTGCTCGGATCGAACCATCCAAACATAAGCCCGCTGTCGTCCGAACGGACGAGCGATTGGCTCACGCTCGGTTCATCATTCATCTTGGCCTTAAACTGCGCCGAGAGGCTCCCGCACACCAGAATAGCTGCAAGTATTGAGTACACGAGCGATCTCATTGCTTCCTCCTATGCTGTCTCCATCTCAATTCCAACTGAATTATAGAAAAATGTCAATAGAGAGTCAATATTGGCGCATTCTATTTCAACACGGTATGTGCAAGCCGGTTTTCCATCAATTTTCGTGCTTCTTCGAGTTGCTCAGACGTGTTGATTCCCCTGATCTCATCGGTGTTGTTCACCTTCAACCCTGACACTTTCCATTGACACTTTGCGAAATACCCAAATATATCCGTCAGGTAGTACTCGTGTTGGACGTTGTCCGCTTTGATTTGTTCCAGCCCTTCGAACAAATTCTCTTTTTCGAAAACGTAGATTCCCGAATTGATCTCACGAATCCTAATCTCTTCAGGTGTGGCATCGCGGTGTTCAACGACCTTTCTAACAGTCCCATCGATGTTTCGTATGATTCTTCCGTACCCGGTCGGATCCGGCATGTCGGCGGTCAATATGGTCGCTTTCGCTCCAGTACCCAGGTGGCAGGCGATCAAGGCGTCTACCGATTCCTTCGTGAGGAGAGGCACGTCGCCGGAAAGCACAATCACGTGGCCGTGGAATCCCTCCAACGCGCTCTTCGCCTGCATCACGGCGTGGCCAGTCCCGAGTTGTTTCTCCTGAACCACGCATTCAGCCGTCAGATGGGAAATCTTGAGATACTCCATTGCCACTTCTTTTTGATGACCCACAACGACGATCACCCGATGCATCTTGAGTCCGAGGGCCAATTCAACAACATAGTGAATCATTGGTTTTCCAAGGATCGGGTACATTACCTTGGCTTTCGAAGGATCCTTCATGCGCGTACCTTTGCCAGCCGCCATGATGATTGCAGCGCTTTTTCTTGAAGAACTCATGTATGGAGGTCTTCGTTGATTCAACGATTCTTCGTGCCGTGACAATGCAATTTCATTTATTCAGTGGAAATTAATGCGTTATCGATGAGCCTGGTAGAGCCAAATCTTACTGCGAGCGCAACGAGTACCGTGGGTTTTGTGATCGTATCTGTTTCTCGGAACATTTCTGGATCGATAACCGCGACATAGTCGACGGAAGGCGCGCCTTTCGAGCGGATCATCTGCTGCATTTGAGATTGGAGATTTTTGACATTTCTCTCGCCGTCCTTTATCTTTTTCTCGGCATATTTCAGCGATTCGTGTAACACAGTTGCGTTCGCCCGTTCTTCGGGTGAGAGGTACACATTTCTCGAACTCATGGCCAATCCATCTGCTTCCCTGACAATGGGGGCAACGAAGACTGAGACATCGAAATTCAGGTCGCGCACCATTTTCTTGATAATGAAAACCTGTTGCGCATCTTTCTGCCCGAAAACTGCGATGTGCGGTTTACATATGTTCAGAAGCTTCGCCACAACAGTTGCCACCCCTCGAAAATGTGTCGGACGGATCTTACCTTCCAGAATATGAGATGCCTCCTGTTCTTCGACATAGGTTCCGTAGTCAGGAACATACATGTCTTTTGTCTCAGGGTTGAACAGGAAATCGACCTCCGACCGTAGCGCCAGACTCTTATCTCTTTCAAAATCGCGTGGGTATCGTTCGAAATCTTCTTTCGGACCGAATTGTGTAGGGTTGACGAACATTGACACAATGACTGCGTCGCACATCCGCTTCGCTTGTTCGATCAATTGCAGATGGCCATTGTGGAGATATCCCATCGTGGGCACAAGACCGATATGCTTTCCTTCGACACGCAATCGATCCGCTTCATGCTGCATTTCGACCACAGACTTAACAACACGCATCGTCAAAAAATCCTCTTGCCAAAAAATGAGAGAATGAGTTCCGACGCGAATTCCGCCGATTGGTTATGACTGTCCAGGA
>JADGQA010000136.1 GCA_017882185.1 Bacteroidota bacterium | reverse complement strand
TCCGCGGTCAGTGGAAAAATCCAATCCGCTCCCTTGCGGAATTGATTGATTGTCCTGAGTGAATGAAGACGCAATGGCAACCCAAATGATCCGATCATTCATTGTGAGTGCAGATGTCCCTTTCGAATCAAACGGTGAGCTATTCGCAAAGTTCCTAAAGCTTACTCCGCCGTCTATCGTTTGACTTAGTCCTTTGTCCGTTCCAAACCAAACAGTGTCCCGTTTCACAAAAATGTCACTCGCCGAGTTGGAAGAGGGAAGTGGTCCTGTCAATCCGCTCGCTTGCAGATGGTAGGATTTTGCCACCTGACCCTCAAGTCGTACTTGGACACATAAGATCGCGATCAATATTGCGAACGCCGGCTTCATTGGACAACCTGGATATTCTTAATCAACTTCTGGCTGAGAGCGTTTGATCGATCAGCAGCTTGAAACTCAAATCGGTAGGTTCCCAGAGCTGTCGGATTCCCTTGCGAATCCGTCGGGTTAATGTAAACCGTCAACGTATAGATGCTGTCTCCCCGGACGGCGTCGCCACTAGTGAAATCGGGTTGAATTATGATATTCTGACTTCCATCATCGTACATAAGAAACGGATTTCCGCTCGCAGGGGCTCCGTTGGGTTTGAAGGAATTGAAAAATACCTTGGAGATGTCTGATACGCCGTCCGAATCCGTTGCCATCACCGTGAGCATGAATTGCTGGCTCTGTCCCGCCAAGACTATTGTATCTGGAGCTTGGAGATTTGTCAAGACAGGAGGATGATTGAGTTGTCGGCCAATGTCAATCGGAAGAAGAAAAGTGCCGCTTTTGAATCCGTGAGGGTCTTGTGCGACGATCTGACAGTAATATCTACCGACGGGAAGACTCTGTGCTGATATCGAAACAAGCCCACTATAGACGCTGTCTCCAGCAGTTTTGTCAGGAAAGATGCCATTGTCGAAGAGTTGACCAGCGCCCAAGGACTCAATTCCGGTTCTATCAGATATTGAATAATTGACTTCGGATATCTGTGTGGATCCTTCTTGATGAGTAATTCGAGCGCTTGCAACGAATTGGACACTGGCGACATTCTGCGATATCGTGTCGAGATTCACGACGCCGGGGGAAATCGTCGCGCTGAAGATGACTGGAGGGCTTCCAAGGGAATCAATCACAGAGGAGCCTTTTTTTTCGCACGCGGAAAAGAACATTGCGCAATACGCAGCAATGATGATGCGACCGAATCGCAGAGAGGGATGGGAGCCTTGCGGACGAGTTGGTTCGCCGTGATATACCTGGAGGAGCTGACTCAAAGATTGCTGGCCTATTGATTAACTGCGATTATCCAAAATTTGTAGCAATCTCTTCGAGATCAGCCTTTCGAAATGAATTTCTAACCCTATGATAGGAAACAAAACCGCAAAAATCAACGCACCGATACCGAAAATGGCAGGAAACAAAAACATATCACGAATATGATCAGGGTGACCCAGCCGACTATTGTCCTGCCCGTATCAAGCGGCGTCTCGTCTGGTACCGGCGGATGGTAGAGTTTTATAACGTAGTATAAAATCCCGGCCCAAAGCAGCCAACCGCTCCAGCTATACTGCGCAAAAGGAATAATTTGCTCAAACGGTTCCTTTTTGAAATACTCCAGCGCTGTCCTGAGAAACGCGTCAAGAACTGACGGTAAACCAAGAACGAGTAGGGTGATCCACGCATAGCGTGCAATTGCTTTATGTCTTTCACCAAACATCGAATAAATCACGTGCCCGCCATCTGTCTGTCCTACGGGAATCAGATTCATAGCCGTTACGAAAAGACCAAACCATCCTACGCAAAGGAATGGATAGTGATAGATCTCAGTCATCGGCGGGACAAACTCGCGGGCAGGTGAGGTGAGAATGTTTCTCATGAAATCAAAAAACAGCGTGCTCCCGAATGTAAGAGAAAGCCCGCCGGGTGAACGAACGTCATTGATTGAAAAATCGAAGTCCGGGTGAATTCCGAGAAGATATTCCCTTGAAGGCAAATGAAGGAATCCCAATGTGAGAACAATCACGCAAGCGACAAAGCCTGCAATGGGTCCGGCAACACCGATATCGAACATTGCTTTCTTTGATGGAACAATTGACCGAGTCCTGATAACTGCACCTAAAGTACCAAAGTTCAGAATAAAGAAACCCGGGATCGAGGGCCAGGGGATGAAAAAGGGGAGAGTTGTTTCAACGTTGTGATAGCGCGCGGCAAAATAGTGGCCAAATTCGTGGCATCCGAGAACAAAGAGAATTGCCACAGCATACTGCAAACCAAACGTGAAATTGTGCAACTCAAACGGATCTTTGTTTACCCATTCCACTCCAGAGACTGTCGTCGTAAAGAAAGTGAGAATAAACAAAAGAACATTCACAAGGAAGAACCATCGGTTCCTTGTTTGCAGACGTTCTCTCAAGAGATGCTGATCAGATATTGGTTGTTCGTAACTCATCGATGCGTTCCTGGTGTCTTTGGACAAGATAAAGAAAAGAGATGAATGTTGAAAATGATTGAGTACAGTATCAGGAGTGAGATTGTGGAGAAAACCAAACCGGGTTTGTGAAACAAAAGTGTTCGCATTTGTCAGACAGATTTTGTGCCGAACTGTACGCTTCCGCACGAACGTACATTCGCTCTGTCACGTGCACTGAGAACGATCGTTGGTAGTCAAAAATCTCCGGTAATCGTTCGATGAAAAAGAGTTGTTCCGTCTCTGCCCCGACTATTCCGAGAAAGACCTTTAGTTCGTGAATCCCACCAAATTCCTTCGTGGTCCTGGCTGACAATACAAACTCGAAATTTGATCCAACAAACTTTTTCCCTATCGAGGTCGCGATCTTTTCTGAGCTCTTGACTACAATATTAACAAATGGACCATCTGTGATAATGAAGTGCCCTTCTGCAAGCGACCTCAGGACATTTGATTGATCGAATCGGCCTTCAAGAAAAATGGCGGTCCGCATTTTACCAAAGAGCTGTGAGGTGCTTTCACGGATTGTAACGAAGGGAATTCCGATTTGTCGGAATCGATTGAAATTGCCGTGTGCATCGTTTCCCGCGAGGCAGTACACCTGTCGTCCATTCTTGAGAGACGCAATCCAGGCATTGTAACCGTCCAGAAAGCCTTTGCTCCGTGTCCCGTTCGCAAACTGAATCCCTGCAATACGTGGATCGGAAAGATCCTTATTTGACCAGGAACCGCGTCCGAGCAGCAGTCGCTGTAGGATCGAAACCTGCTCCATGGGATGTGCCGCGAATGCTGCTGCGCGTTTGTGCTTCTGGTCCAAGATGTCAGTGATGCTGTATTCGGATCGAGTTTCGAACCAGCGTTCGGCGCCGTCACCAGAGCCGGGGAAAAAATGTTCGTCGCCGAAGAGCAAAAAATGCACGTTTCGTTCGTATGAGTTACGGCAAGATATCTCTTCACCCTGAACCACGACAAAACCGACGTCTTTGGAGTTCCTTCTTTGAACGTCCTCTGTTAATGACTTCCATTTCGGTAGAGCCGGGTCATTCCTGGAATAGTCGTTCACGGAGTCGTCGAGATCGTACGAGTGATCCGCCACGCAGAAGAATGATAGGCCCAATGCTTTTGATAATGTTACCGCCGGGTCGATCGGGATGCCAAATTCGACCTGGTCATCTGTTCGTTCTGTGTGTGTGTGGGCATCACCAAAATGGAGACCGGGTTCACTCGGGAGCGGTTCATCCGACAGATAGATATGCAGGGGTGCGTGAGAAGATGTGCGATGATTGTCGGCTCGATATGTTTTCGTGTTTCGGGTCGTTGCCAGAGTCAAATAAACGTCAAGTTCCAGCCACCCGTTGATTCCATTCCGAGATAGTTCGAACACGTTCCACCACATTCGTTCGTGCAGGCTCACTGATTTCGAAAGCAATTCGACTTCGCGGATGGCTGCGCCCGAATGCCGCATGAGGACTTTCACACTTGTAAGGGTTGCAGGGAACTTGTCGGCATCTTTGGCGAGGATGAGCAATGGAATATTGACATTGGGTTCTATCCTGTGCGGAGCGTCCGCGATTACTTCAGGTTCAGGTTTTCGCAAGAGGCTTAAAAAGTACTTGAATCGATAGTGAGTCTCCGCATACAAAAGGAAGGGGAGTGTCCATACCAAATCCTGTAGATGGTTCAATAGCGCCTTCCTTTCCAATGTACTTTTCCTCCGAAGAACACAAGAAATGGCAGGGCGAGGACATAGAGAGTGTAATAGATTTCGAACCAATAGAAGAACCTGATTTCATGGGTTCTATTCAGCCTTGCAAGGATATGGTAAAGGAATATGTAATCGGCAATCATTTTCAGCAGGAGAACTGCACCCGTTGTGGCGAAGCTGTACCAAACGAAATGCCAAAGCAGGGCGGCGTGCATGCTAAATCCGACGGTCATAATCACGAAACCCCAGAATTTCATGTCGAGCCCGCCTTTTCCCCAACGATGTTTTTGTTGTATCAACGATCTCAGCGTCGGACACGGTTGACTCTCAACGAGAACTTTTTCGTCAATCGGGTAGAGGAATTTCCAATGTTTCGTGCCAAGGATCGCCTGAACGAGGCTATAGTCTTCAGTTACGCTGAATTGTATTTTGCGGTAACCTCCGACTTCATCATAGGCTTGTTTGCGAAAAGACAAGTTGTTACCGATGCTCCCAAGAGGTTTCCCAAGGGCAGCGGACGCTGCAGCGACACCAAGAATGTACGCCCAATCGAGAGATTGCATGCCTTGGAATGCATTTTCTGAATGCTGCAGTGTAATTCCTCCTACCAATCCAACCTCGGGAGTAAACCGATTGGCTGTGGCCTCGATCCACGTCGGCGGCACCGTGCAATCTGCATCCGTGATCAGCACGACTTCACCCTGCGCCCTGTCAATCGCCTGTGCCAAAGCATTGGGCTTTCCCCGGAGGTCAGGACTCTCAACAGTAACGAAGGACTTCATATTCCCGTGCGTCTCTTCGTATTGGACACAAATGGCGGCTGTCCGGTCAGTTGAAGCATCGTCTGCAACGATGATTTCGAATTTGTCTGTTGGATAGGTCTGATGCGCCAGCGAGTTCAGGCATTCGGGCAAATTGTTTTCTTCGTTGCGAGCGGCGACAACGACAGAAACAAATGGCGCTGAAACCGAACTCGTGCTGTCTTTTGCACGGCGCAACCCCAACAACAGAATTCCGACTTGTGCGAAATAAAGAATGGCGATGAAGACGAGGTCCAATTCCGGCATGATCAATCAAGAGATGAGAAATTGAGGCCGCGGTTCTGAAGTCCCCTGATCATCGTTGGCAGAATTGTGCCGATCTTGCCGGCTGTTGAATCGTTGTCGTGCAGTAATACGATAGAGCCTTTGTCTATTCGCCGGATCAGATTGACGATATTCTCCTCAGTTGTCCGGCTTTCGAAGTCTCTTGAATCGTTAGACCAGTGAACAAGACGCATCTCGAGAGATTCTACAATGTTGAGAGTTCTGAGGTCGAAGAATCCGAACGGCGGTCGAAATAGTTTCGGTTTGACACCGCACGTCTGAAAAATGAGTTCATTCGTTGTCGTAACTTCACGGCGAACGAAGCCCTCCCGTCGAAAGACCAAGTTTCCATGACTGAACGAATGATTCCCGATAGTGTGACCGTCAGCTGCAATGAGGCGCGCCAATTCTGGAAACTGCTCGACTTGACGACCAAGGAGAAAAAAAGTGGACTTAAGGTTGAACTGTTTCAAGATATTGAGCACTATCGATGTCGCGGTCGGATGCGGTCCGTCATCAAATGTGAGATGAACGGCATTGCCTGCACCACTGAAGGTGACAGACGGAAACAGGACGCGATAGAGTTTTGATGATAAATCGATCATCAGCTGATCGTGCGTCCTTTCCATTGAAGAGAAATAAACTGTCCGAGTCCTGCAGTGACGACAACATACGGAACGTGGAACGCCTCTGCAACAAGAAATGTGAATCCCGAAATCCGATCGTGGAACAATTTCGCGCCTTTGGCGAGTGTGGAGTAGTCAGCCGCTACTTTGAGAGCAAAAGAGACAAGGAACCAGATTCGCAGCTGGGATTCGAATAAGCTTCCGACAAATTCTGCAAAAAGAAATAAAAAGAAAAAATAGATGCCTATCACTGACAGAAGAACGGATGTGCTCTCGTAGTGATTTCCCTTTGCCGACCAACGCAATCGCTGTCTCCAAAATGATGCAAGCGAACTGACAGAAGTGGTTTCAACGTAAGCGTCTACCGAGGGGACAAAGACGATTTGACCAAGTTGTCGTTCCCTGATTCGATGCATGAGCGTTTCGTCATCACACCACGTCCCGCTGTTGCCATACCCCTGCGCAGCAAGGAAAGCAGTTTTTCTGTACGCAAGATTTGCACCATTGCATATAATGGGTCGGTCGGCGCCAATCAGCCCTGCGGCAGTCGTGATGAGTCCCTGGAATTCCAGTTGCGAGAGTTTCGATAGAAGGGTGTGGTTCGATTGTTCACGAACAGGACCTGCTGCGAATGCAACATTCGATTGGAAATACCGCACCATCGTTGCTATCCAGGTTGTGGCTACGAAACAATCTGCATCGGTTGTTAGTATGATTGATCCATTTGCCGCGTTTACACCCGCGGAAATTGCCGCGGGTTTGCCAACCGGATTTTGCGTGCTGCTTCCCCCTGTTGATAGTACTCGCACGCGTTTCTCTGCTGTGGCAATTTGGACAAGAATAGCTGCTGTGCGGTCAGAAGAACAATCATCAACGATTATGACCTCATAGAGATTCGCAGGGTATTGTTGGTTTAGAATGCGACGAACGCAACCTTCGATGGTACGTTCTTCATTTCGAGCGGATACAACCACACTTGCAAAAGGCAGATGTTGATCCGACTGGGGCTGAGTTTTGAGATTTCGAAGTCCATGCTGGACCCGTACGAGGAATAGTACGTAGTATAAAGTCAGGATGAGGAGAACGACGGTGACTGCCTGAAAGATCATCGTGGGAGGTCGCTAGTTGATTTTGATCCAGGTCCAGCAGTGGTCATCCGACGAAGTTTTGGGAGAAATAGAATTCCGATCAGACTTGGTATGATAATGTTTATGGCGAACATTACGACCGAAGCACTGAGGGCTGCCGCATCGGAGATGCCGAACAGTGAGAAGAAATAAATGGTGCTTGCTTCACGGATTCCAATCTCGCTGATGGAGATGTTCAGCAATGCTTTGAAAAACATCATAGCCGAAAAACCCAGGAAGACATGCCAGAGTGAAATCTGGACGAACGCGTTCAGTATGAAATACATTTGAAGCACGATGATCGCAAAGAACGCGAGTGAATATGCCAGAGTTGAAAGAAAATGTTCGCGTCCAATGAATGTGAACGATTCTATGATCCCATCGATCCAATGGTGACGAAACACCTTCAGATTTATTCTATCCGCTACTCGTTTCACAAGATCAAGCCGGAAGTACAAATAAAGACTTATGCCTGCGCAGACGGTTCCAATAATGATTGCAAGGAAGGTGCTATCCGTCAAGAAAAAGGGATAACTAAATGTGCCTGTCATCGCAATAACCAAAAACACCTGCGTCCTATCGACGAGAGTTAACCCCACAACATGAGACGATTTTGAGTGAGTAATACGCATCGATCTGCCGCCAAGTTCACCAAGCTGTGCCGGCGTAAATGAACCGAGAGTGATGCCGAGCATGATCGACGTGAATGACTCCCACCAACCTGCCTCGTCTTTGACAATGCGTAGCATATATCGCCACTTCATCACGCGCGAGGCAATATTAATGGTAAGCAGGCTCGCCCCGACAAGAATATATGGGATGGATGCAGTCCGGAGTGCAAGAACAACCCGATCGATGCTCACCAGTCGCAGGACAAAATACAGCACGACGACGGCGACAAGCAATCTCGCCAGGAAGAGAAGTGTCTTCCTGACTTTCGATTGCGGCGTGTCAGCGTCGAAGGTTAAATGATCTAGTCCTGTTTCCATCTAAACGTCTTGATAAACCCCAGAGGTCCAATAAATGTATTGTAGAAGATGTACAGAATTTCAGTCAAAAGGAAGTTGATCAATTGATTGATTCGCCAAATACTGTCCTTCAACAGCACACGGTATGCGACGATCATCAACAGTAAATCACATCCCAACTTTATGGCGAAACCAGTAATACCAATTTGAGTGAGGGGGGCTGAAAAAAACGGGGTAAACAATCCCAAGAAAAGAACAAGATTTGACAAATGGAAGAAAAAGAAAAAGGCCTTCATCGAAGGGGTAAAGTATTTACCGGCGGAAAAGTGGCGCGTGCGCTGTTCGACGAATTTCGCAAATGTTTCTGGCGGAGCGGTCCGGACGAAGCTGTCGGGGGACGAAGCATATCGAATGTTCCATTTCGTTTGATGTCGGACAAGTTGGATAAACAGATCATCATCCCCGCCTATCGACATTTTGATTTTCTCGAATCCCCTCACGTCATCAAATACCGACTGACGGTATGCGAGATTCCTGCCTGTGCAAAGCCAGGCTAGATTCAATCCGATGGCGCCGGCCGACCATATGGCTCCTTTGAATTCTTCCCCGGCGATGAAGTTGTGAAGCAACTTTGCTCCGGGTTTCTTTGGCTTATCGGTTGGAAGTAATTTTGCGTCATAGGGGGAATATCCTGCTACGACTCCGACACCGGCGTCAAAGAACGACACCATACTCTCAATCCAGGTTTTCGATGGTATGCAATCGGCGTCGGTGAAACAGAGAATTTCGCCCTTGCTTGCACGTATTCCCTGCGTTAGGGCATTCTTCTTCGGAGGCAGATCATTGAGTATGGTCTCGATCGTAACAAGCTTCAATCGGGAGGTTGATTCT
>JADGQA010000135.1 GCA_017882185.1 Bacteroidota bacterium | reverse complement strand
GGATATCGTCAAGAAGAGATGGACAAAGGATGCGCCGGAGCGGTTGAGGATATTGACTCAGGAGTTTTCAAAACTGTCAAACCCGACAAAAGGAGACTACGAGGCTGCACTCCATCGCGCAGCTGAAGCATTGAACATTACGAATAGTGACCTGATTCATCCGTTGCGATTGGCAGTTTCAGGGGTTGGTGCGGGACCTGGACTCTACGATATACTGACAGTTGTTGGCAAAGATGAAACGATCAAAAGGATCACCGCAGCAATCGAGCGATTGAAATGATGAATATGGAAGACAACAAGAAACAGGAAGACAAGAAGTCAGAAATCGATTTGAAAATTCGCGCGAATTTCATTCGCGAAATCATTGATGATGACTCGAAGACGAACAAATTCGGCGGAAAAGTCCACACGCGATTCCCTCCCGAGCCGAACGGCTATCTTCACATCGGCCATGCAAAGTCTATTTGTCTCAATTTCGGTCTTGCGAGGGACTACAACGGTCTTGCCAATTTACGATTCGATGACACGAATCCCGCGAAAGAGGAACAAGAATATGTTGAATCAATTCAGCAAGATGTTCGCTGGCTCGGCTTTGATTGGGAGGACCGGCTGTATTACGCTTCCGATTACTTCGACCAACTCTACGACTATGCCGTTCAGCTGATCAAAAAAGGCAAAGCATATGTTTGCGATCTGAGTGCCGATCAAATACGCCAGTTCCGTGGCACGTTCACTGAACCTGGGAAGAATAGCCCCGATCGTGACCGCTCAATCGAGGAGAATCTCGATCTCTTTGAACGGATGCGCAAAGGCGAATTTCCCGACGGGTCACGGACGTTACGTTCGAAAATCGACATGGCTTCGCCGAATCTTAATTTGCGCGATCCGGTCATGTACCGCATTTTGCACGCGTCGCACCAACGGACCGGCGACAAGTGGTGTATTTATCCCATGTACGATTGGGCCCACGGCCAAAGCGATTCGATTGAAAAGATCACTCACTCCATCTGCACGTTGGAATTCGAAGATCATCGCCCGCTGTACGACTGGTTCGTTGAGCAGCTCGGTATTTACCATCCGCAGCAAATTGAGTTCGCCCGACTCAATCTCACGTATACCGTGATGAGCAAGCGAAGACTCCTACAGCTCGTTGAAGATCGACACGTCAACGGATGGAACGATCCGAGGATGCCGACAATTTCAGGGCTTCGGCGCCGTGGCTATACCCCGGAATCGATTCGACTTTTTGCAGACCGAATTGGAGTTTCGAAGAGTGAAAGCACGGTGGATGTCGCATTGCTCGAAGATTGCTTGAGGGATGACCTCAACAAGCGGGCGTCGAGAGTTATGGCAGTTCTACGCCCCCTTAGGCTGGTCATTGAAAATTATCCAGAGGGTGTTGTGGAAGAGCTCGAGGCAATCAATAATCCTGAAGATCCCGCGATGGGGACGCGAAAGGTTCCATTTTCGAAAATAGTCTATATCGAGCACGATGACTTTCGAGAAAATCCACCGAAGAAATATTTTCGATTGTCGCCCGGAGTCGAAGTCCGATTGCGTTATGCCTACATCATAAAGTGTGTCGGTGTCATCAAGGACCCACAATCCGGTGAAGTCACGGAACTACGATGCACCTACGATTCTGAAACGAAGAGCGGCTCTCCGCAGAGCGCAAGGAAGGTGAAGGGGACAATTCACTGGGTCTCCGCTGCACATGCGTTGGACGCTGAAGTACGGGTGTACGACAGATTGTTTATGGCTGAGAATCCAGGAGGAGAGAACTGGAAGGAGTTGATGAATCCCAATTCACTCCAGGTCTTGACGAAGTGCAAGGTTGAACCAAGCCTCGCAAAAGCGAAGATCCAGGATCGTTTTCAGTTTGAAAGACTTGGGTACTTTTGTGTAGATGACGATTCGCGGGAAGGCGACAAAGTATTTAACCGAACGGTGACATTGCGCGATACGTGGGCAAAGATCGAGAAGGCTTGAATCATTGTTGCGTTGAGGGTTCAAGTTGCCTTTAGAATCACTCTTGTCTATATTTTTTGGGTTTCGCTTGAGTGGGTGCTCAGAAGACTCGGAAAAGGCGAAACGAATCGCAGAGGAAACACTTGGCAAAAAAGAAACAACTTAGTGTTATCCGACTTCAGAATGCAGTATTCTACGCCTACCACGGCGTCCTTTCGGATGAGCAGAATCTCGGAGGAAAATTTCAAGTTGACGTTGAGCTCCATTGCGATTTGTCCCGTGGTGCGAAGAGTGACAGTCTGAAGGACACCGTCGACTACGAGCGAGTCTACGATTGTATTCGGGGAATCGTCGTGGGTCGCAAATTCTTTCTGCTGGAACGTCTCGGATCCGAAATCACCAAAGGTATTCTGAACCAGTTTCCGAAGGTCGAACGTGTCGTGGTCCGTGTGAGGAAACCAGGCGCCGCGGTGAAAGGCGTTATCGACCACGTGGAGGTAGAGATCAGCAGCAATCGAAGATAATGTCTGTCGTGCTCGGATCGGGGGATGAGCATATGTGCTGTGGCTGAGAAAAAGATCGCATTGTTGAGGTAATGCCGGAATGGCAAAGATCTATTTGGGGTTGGGCTCCAACAGAGGGGACCGATTGACATTCTTGAAGTCTGCTCTGGCCGGAATAGCAAAGTTGGAACGAACGTTTATCGGCGCAGTCTCATCGGTGTATGAAACAGAGCCTGTTGGAAAGAAGGATCAGAGTGAATTTTTCAATGCCGTTGCCGAAATCGAATCGACATTGTCACCGCAAGACTTATTGCGCGAGCTCAAGAGGATTGAACAGGATCTAGGGCGCAAGGACCGAATCCGTTGGGGCCCGCGTGAGATCGACATCGACATCTTGTACTACGATGACCTGGTTGTGAACGATGAGTCACTCCAAATTCCGCACGGAGAAATTCTGAATCGAAGGTTTGTTCTGATTCCCCTCAACGAGATCGCACCAGGATTCGTTGACCCTGTCCGAAAACTGAGCATCGTCGACTTGTTGAAATTTTGCCCTGATACATGCACAGTTCGACGGACGAAGTTCAGTCTTTCTGCCGACGAAGAGAAGGCGAAAAGGTAATACGTGAAGTTGGAGATTTGGTGTCGTACGACTATTGGCATTATTTAGCATAGCACTACCACATTCTTGTCGAATCAATTCCAGCGAATCCATTGAATCCCTCTGCAGTGACTCGACATATCGCGATTGAAGGCGTCATTGGGGCAGGAAAAACCACTCTTGCCCAGAAGCTTTCTGAACGGCTTGGTGCCCGACTGGTGCTCGAACAGTTTGAGCAGAATCCGTTTCTGCCAAAATTCTACGAGGACGCGGAACATTATGCATTTCAGACTCAGATTTTCTTCCTGCTGAGTCGTTACAAGCAGCAGCAGGAGCTCTTCCAGGCCGATTTGTTCCATTCGCACATTATTACCGACTACATCTTTGAGAAAGACAAGATCTTCGCCTACCTCACGCTGCAGGACGAAGAGCTGAAGCTCTATGAGACGCTTCTGACTTCCATCGAAAAGAACATTCCCCAACCCGACCTGGTGGTCTATCTGCAATCGAGTGTCGAACGGCTCATGGGCAACATCAGGAAGCGCAAAAGGAAGATGGAAGAGAACATGTCTGAGGAGTACATTCGCGAATTGAATGAAGCATATAATTATTTTTTCTTCCGGTACAAGTCGACGCCGTTGCTCATCGTGAAAACAACAGACATCGACTTTGTCAATAACCCCGATGACTTCGAAGAGCTGCTTGAACAAATCCAGCGTCCGAACCGCGCCCCGGTTGAATACTACAATCCCATGGTGAAGAGATAGTACCATGATTGGCGAGCTCTTTTTTTCACTCATCAGAATCGCGATTTTCTTTTTCATTTTTTATTTTTTTTACCGTGTGATCGCTCGTTTTCTTCGCGGATTGGCGGGAGATGACAAGAGAAGACCGCCAAGCCAGCAACCACAATCCCCTCCCTCAAAGCCAGTCCAAACCTACACTGATGTCGAGGAAGCAAAGTTCAAGGATCTCCCCCCGGAGAACAAAGAATAGACAAGCAGTTCAATCAATCCTTTCCAGATCGCCGTTCCTGTCCCAGGATATTTCGAGCGTTCGATCTTTCTTTGCGACAGAAGAATATTGATCTTTATGGGTTGTCGCGGACGGCAACAGTTGCGTGTCATACTCTGATCACTCTGTGACCTGCGGTCAGCCTTGTGAGGTTTGGATGGAGACTGGCTCACGATGCCTTCTTAAAGGAGAATTTCCATGTCCACACCGAGTTCGGAGAGAGGCCGGTACCCGGAGTGTTTTATCTTGGAGAAATGCTATTAGTTTGGTATATTTTTTAGTCATTTTTGAAAAGAATGCGATAAGTGTGCGTCATGAAACGTACTTATATAGAAAATCTTGCTGAACACATCGGAGAAGATGTCACACTTCACGGGTGGCTCTATAATAAGCGCTCGAGTGGCAAGATCTGGTTCTTGTTGTTGAGAGATGGCACTGGTCTCATTCAATGCGTCGTCGCAAAAAACAATGTACCCGAGGGAGTTTTTTCTGATTGCGACAAGCTCACCCAGGAATCCTCCTTTCGAGTCAAAGGAAAGGTGAGAAAGGATGATCGTGCACCGGGCGGCTATGAGCTGGATGTGGCTGACCTTTCAATTTATTCGATCTCAAAAGAATATCCCATCACTCCCAAGGAACACGGGATTGAATTCCTGGCTGACCGGCGTCATTTATGGCTGAGGTCTTCCAGGCAACACGCTATTATGCGGGTTCGTCACAGGATCATCAAAGCAATCCGTGACTACTTCGATGGACAGGGTTTTACACTCGTCGACTCACCAATCCTGACGCCCAATGCCAGCGAAGGTACTTCAACACTTTTTGAGACTCCCTATTTTGACCTTGGCAACGCATACCTGACGCAATCGGGACAGCTGTACGCCGAAGCTGGAGCAATGGCGTTGGGAAAAGTCTACTGCTTTGGCCCCACATTCCGGGCTGAGAAATCGAAAACGCGCCGACATTTGACAGAATTCTGGATGGTGGAGCCGGAAGTTGCATTTAACGATTTGAACGACGACATGGATTTGGCGGAGGATTTTCTGGAGTACATCGTCCAATCGGTATTGAAAGACCGCGAAAAGGAATTGAAGGTCCTCGAACGGAACACGGCTCTCCTCCAAAATGTGAAGAAGCCTCTGCCCAGAGTTACCTATGATGAAGCCGTTGAAATTCTTCACAAAAAGGGATCGGCGTTCGAATGGGGAAACGATCTGGGGGGAACCGATGAAACAATCGTTTCAGAACAGTTTGACCGGCCAGTGATGGTTCATCACTATCCAGCCGCGGTCAAAGCGTTCTATATGAAGCGCGATCCGCAGAATCCGAAGCTTGCGCTTGCGGTGGATGTGCTGGCGCCGGAAGGGTACGGCGAAATCATCGGCGGGAGCCAACGCGAAGATGATTTTGATACGTTGCTCGAACGAATAAAAGAAGAGAAGCTTCCTGAAGCACCGTTTGAATGGTATCTCGATTTAAGGAGGTTTGGGACGGTGCCGCATGCTGGTTTCGGTCTCGGCGTTGAACGCACCGTTTCCTGGATTTGCGGTCTGGAGCATATCCGCGAAACAATTCCATTTCCGAGGATGATTTACAGACTCACTCCCTAATCGAGTCTTCATTACGCGCGAGTCTTTGTGTCCATTGCGGCTAAAACTCAATGCTCAAAGTAACCAATCTCAGAAAGGAATTCGAGACCGTCATCGCAGTGGATGGCGTATCCCTGCAGGTCCAGCGAGGTGAGCTATTCGGATTGCTCGGTCCTAACGGTGCGGGCAAGACGACCACCATCAGGACAATTCTTAATGTTATTCAACCTGACAGCGGGGAAATTACATTCGATGGCCGCTCCTTCACTCCGGAGACGTGGAATATTATCGGATATCTGCCGGAAGAGCGGGGACTCTACCGCAAAAGCAAGATCATCAATACGATTCTTTACTTTGCTGCGCTCAAGGGCATTTCTGCAAAGGAAGCGAAGCCGCTGGCGCAACAATGGCTCGAACGTTTTGAGCTGAGCGATGCAGCCCACCGTAAAGTGGAAGAGCTCTCCAAAGGGAACCAGCAAAAAATCCAATTGATTTGCGCTCTTATTCACCGTCCGCAATTGTTAATCCTCGACGAGCCGTTTTCCGGTCTCGACCCGGTGAACCAGATTCTGCTGAAAGACATCCTGATGGAGCTTCGGACTCAAAATATCGCGATCGTGTTCTCGACCCATCAAATGGAGCAAGTAGAAAAACTCTGTGACAATATCTGCCTGATCAATAAAGGCCGGGAAGTATTAGGCGGGGCACTTTCGGAAATCAAGAAAAATTACGGGACGAATTCTGTCCATCTGGAATTCGACGGTGACGGATCATTTTTGAAGGACATCGGATTTATCAAACGGGCAGATGTCTATCAGAACTACGCTGAATTGGAATTGACCGACATCGGCAAAAGCAATCAATTGCTCGCAACATTGAACGGCAAACTCGCCTTGCGAAAATTCGAAATCGTTGAGCCGTCGCTCAATTCCATCTTCATCAATGTGGTTGGAATGCCGGTGGAACCGCGTCAATTGATCCCTTCTTTGCCACCGCCGCTGCCCAAACCGGTCGTGTCTGTGAACACGGATCCGCGTGTGCGAAAAGCCTTGATTTCGATGTCCCTGGCTTCGCTCATGTGCATTATTCTTATCGGATACCAGGGCATTCAAAAAGAACCTTCGATGAGCACTATCGGTCTCCTCGTGCTTGGCGTACTGGCTTCGATATTCCAGTATATCCGGACGCGTAGAAACGTTGAACGAGATCTTCTGAAAAAAAGTCTGGAAGGTGACCGTATATGAACCATAAAGCACTGCGGGTCGCGATGTGGGAGTTTTCCGAGAAAGTGAAGACAAAAGCATTCATCATCTCGCTTGTGCTTATGCCTGTGATTATGGTGGGATTTGGAATCCTTCCGACATTTCTGTCGATGAAAGAAGACGAGAAGCCGATCACGATTGGTATCGTCGATGAGACCGGTACAATCGTTCGACCGTTGGGGGAAGAACTCGATCAGAAATACAAATTGAGCGGTGGTCAACCCAACTACGTCATCAAGAATCTTGCGACAGGGGAAGGAATACTCCCGACGAGAACCGAAGCAAACAAGATGGTGGCACAAGGATCGATCGAGGGATATTTCTTGGTGCCGCAATCGGTCTATGACAGTGGAAGGGTCGAATATCTTGCGGAGAATGTTGGCAATATAAAATTGCAGGAGCGCTTCTCCAGGGCGATTGAGGACGTTGTGATGGAGAAGCGATTCAAGGATCAGAATATCGCTCCCTCATTGATGAAGAAGCTCGTCGCGAATATTGATATCAAATCCATCAAGCTCTCGCAAAAAGGGGAAGAGAAAGAATCTGGATTCATTGAGACCTTTTTCAGCGCTTACATCGTAATCATGATGATGTTTTTTCTTGTCCTCACCTCGGGTCAATTGCTTATTCGGAGTGTTGTGGAGGAAAAATCAAATCGTGTGATCGAAGTGCTGCTCTCATCATGTTCTGCGCAGGATTTGATGACCGGAAAAATTCTCGGTCTCAGCGGATTGGGTATTCTCCAGATGCTTATTTGGGCCACGATGGGGCTTGCGGTCTCGCTGCAATTTCGAGGATTGACAATCATCGCACCGGAGAATCTTCTTGTATCTCTGGCATACCTTGTGTTTGGATTTCTCTTGTATGCAGGGATCTTTGTTGCAGTTGGTTCGCCCGTGACGACGGAACAGGAAGCACAGCAGCTAACAGGATACGTTACCATGTTTCTGATTGCTCCTATTATCTTCGTTCTGCCTGTCATGCAGAACCCGGATTCGTTAATGGTGAGGATCTTGTCGTATGTCCCGTTGCTCACACCTACGCTGATGGTCTTGAGAATTGCAATCCAGATGCCGCCGTGGTACGAGATACTCGGAACCATCGGGCTGTTGGCCGTTTCGAGCCTATTCATGATGTGGGTAGCCGGCAAGATCTTCCGAACTGCCATCCTGGTCTATGGAAAGCGACCGACGATTCCTGAACTCATTCGCTGGGTCCGTGCGGCATGACAATCATCACGTTGTATAATAACGGTGTACTGGTCCCACCTGATTCGTCCGTTGCCTGTGCACCTGTGGTTTCTGACGCATTAGCTCCTGGAATGAAATCGTGACGCTCGAATCTATTCTTTTCTACATCCTTTCCGCTGTGGCGATTGCATCGGCACTTCTCGTTGTCACGAGACGCAGTCCGGTCATCTCGGCATTGTATCTCATTCTCAATTTTTTCTGCCTTGCCGGACTCTATCTCACTCTTCATGCTCAATTTATTGCCGTCATTCAGATCATCGTGTATGCTGGCGCAATCATGGTGTTGTTCGTTTTCGTCATCATGCTCTTGAACCTGGGGGATGAGCGAAAACTGAGCGAAGGGATGTCGTACAAGAAAGTGATCGCGGTCGGCCTCGCTGCAGCTCTTCTGACGGAACTTATCTATATTATCGAAACATCCTGGATAGTACTTCCGGCAAGCACTGTCAGTCAAGGGACGGATATCGGAACGGTGGAATACATCGGCCTTCAGCTGTTCACGGGCTATTTGTTCCCGTTTGAAGTGACCTCGATTCTGCTCCTGGTGGCAATCGTTGGTGCCATCGTTCTGGCAAAAAGAAAATATTAACGAGCCTATGGTACCAGTTCAGTCATATCTTGCTCTCAGCGCTGTTCTTTTTGTCATCGGGGCTGCCGGTGTGCTGGCTCGTCGTAATGCGATCATCGTGTTCATGTCGATCGAGCTTA
>JADGQA010000134.1 GCA_017882185.1 Bacteroidota bacterium | reverse complement strand
GATAACAACTTCCGCATCCCATAAACGAGCGATTCAATTCGACTCACGAACCGACCGGACATCACACGTTGATCTGATCCCACGCCTTGACTGATCCAACCGTCTATTTATCTCAACACCCAATGACTCTCGACAAAGTGATTTCCAACCTTACGACGAAGTTCTCTGCACTTTGGAATTGCGTGTCGGACGCTCCTTGTCTGATCGGAAGAACGTACAGTGAGGAACAACAACGAGAAAATGGACTGAAGTCGGAAGATCTCTTGCTCGATGCAGATTTTCAATCCAAGCATGGGAATGGTGTTCAGAAACATATTAACCGGTTGAGGGACTGTGTGCGAGATCTCGTTCTGAAATCAGTGGAACACGAAAGGCGAGAACAGATCGAGGAAATGCTGGTGGCGTTTTCGGACGCGGGAGATGAGTTTGTCACTCGCACCAGAGAATTCGACAAGGATCTGCAATTCGATAACATCTTTCAGGCACTCCGGAACCTTTGGATCATCAATAGCATGCAGGAGGCGTTTGAGCTCCCGATACGTGCCAATCCGTCAGGATTTGCGTACAGCCTGCTTTACACATATACCGACAATTACCTTGATTCGGCGGCCATTACTCAATATGAAAAACAGGAGTTCGGCAATATTTTTGGTCTCCGACTTGCCGGATTTGAAGTCCCGAAAGATTCAGCGCTGGTTTCAAATGTGTCGTCCCTCGTGGACATCATTGAGAAAGAGTATCCCCGTGCTTTGTTCCCGGAAGTCTACTCAAGCTTGCTTGCAATTCACCGTGCCCAGCAGGGGAGTCTTCTGCAGCGGCGCAGTGATCCGCATTGCGAGGGGCCTGACATCCTGAGTGTCAGCGTAGAAAAAGGAGGAACGTCGGTCGTCGCTGACGCATACCTTGCCAAAGGAAGGTTGACCCCGGCGGAGACTGAATTTGCTTTCGGCTATGGAGTCTTCCTCCAGTTCATCGATGACTTGCAGGATGTGAAGGAAGATTTCGCGGGAGGGAGCGAATCCCTTTTTACAATTGCCGCGAATGAGGGAAAACTCGACTCTTTCACCAACCGCCTTCTATGGTATCTTCGAGAGGTTCTTTTCTCCGCGAGTCCGCTCCATGGGCCTCGTGCCGACGGGCTCACAGAACTCATCCTTCAAGGCAGTGTCGGCCTCATCCTCGAATCGATTGCACGGAATCCTGAAATGTTCAGCGAGGAATACGTCAAAACCTCCGAACACTTTTCACCGCTAAAATTTGAAGCGATCCGGAAGATGCATCGGAAACGCGAATCGATGGAATTGAGCTTTGTCTCACGTGAACTAAGTTGGGCGGCGTTGAATAGTGGAGATTAGCTGAGGTTCTGGTTCGTAAGATGAAGTGGGAGACCACCCCACTTGCATGTTATCACAGCAAAAGAGAAATTGATGCAACATCAATGACGAAATATAAAGCTATTCTCTTCGACCTTGACGGAACGCTGCTCGATACTCTTGAAGATATCGCAGACGCGGCCAATCGGGTTTTGGCTTCGAAAGGTTTTCCCACGAGGACTTTGGACGTCCACAGGACGGCGGTCGGCAGCGGAGCCCGACAGTTGATGGAACGTGTGTTGCCGGAAACCAACCGCGATCCGGGTACGATCCAGGATTGTTTCGAGGCGTTCCGCAAAGACTACGGAGAACATTGGAACGTCAAAACCAAACCGTATACGGGCGTACCGGAAATGCTGGACGCACTACAGGCGCGCGGGCTGAAGATGGCCGTCTTGTCGAACAAACCAGCCGACTTTACGCGCAAATGTGTGTATGGAATCTTATCGAAATGGAAGTTTGATCCTGTGATTGGTGCGGAGGATGGAATTCCTAACAAACCGGATCCTGCGGGGGCTCTTGATGTATCCAAACGCTTGGAGATACCACCGAACGGTTTCATCTATCTTGGTGACACAGGAGTCGACATGAAAACGGCGAATGCGGCGGGGATGTTTGCTGTCGGTGCATTGTGGGGGTTCCGGGGTCGTCAAGAACTGGAGCGAGATGGGGCAAAGGTATTGCTTAAACGACCGCAGAGTCTGTTGAATTTGTTCGATTGAAAAGAGAAATGCCACGATACATTGCATTCCTGCGAGCGATCAATGTCGGCGGCCACGTCGTAAAAATGGGCCACTTGAAGAAGCTTCTTGAGTCCGTCAATCTCTCAAATGTTGAGACATTTATTGCCAGCGGCAATGCAATATTTGAATCATCTGGCCGGACCCCAAAAGTGCTCGAGACGAAGATATCCGATTGCCTTCTGAAGGATCTCGGCTATGAGGTGGCGACGTTCATTCGAACGGTACCAGCATTGTCGGCAATTGCCCAGTACCAACCATTTAAGGCATCAGACCTGAATGCCGACGGATCATCGATGTATATTGGCTTCGTTAAAGAGAAACTGGATCTAAGAGCTCAACGCACCGTGATGACCTTTAGAACAAAGGTCGACCATTTTTGCGTGCACGGGAACGGAATATATTGGTTGTGCCGGATCCGGTCCAGTGAATCCGAGTTTTCCCTCACGCGATTGGAGAAAGCGATTGGAATGAAAGCAACGTTCAGAAACTCAACCACAGTGAGGAAGATGGCAGCCAAATACGCCCAGCCAAAGGAATGAACGACTCGTGCAGTGTTCTGCAGGACAGTAACCTGATTGTGTTTCAACCATAAGTACTTGCAACCGCAAGAACCAGGAAGGGTCCATCAAAATGGAAATAGAAGAGATTAAGACGACCATCAAGAGCCTTTCAGTACAGGAACGCCGAAAGATAGCGCTCTATATCCTTGAACTCGAGAAGGAACACGTATCCAATACCGTAGGACCTCAAATTGCCAAAGATGTTGAGGATGTATCGAAAATCGTCCAGGAGGCCTTTGAGAAACTGAAGAAGTTTGTCAACAAGGGCTAAAGTAACAGCTCATAGCAATGTCTTCTCGGCTTGGAGCCAATACTGTGAATTGATCAAACGTATCGATGGGGGGGAGTGTTTGGCGATGAATGTCGGCCTCTCAACAAGCCATTTTGCAGACTCGTACTTCTCATGCGCCCTCACGAAGGTGTCCGGTGGCAACGAAGTTTACACTCAGTCCAAAGATTCTTGTTCGACAAATCCTGATTGCAGTTGTGGCTTCCATCGTCTTGTGGACTATTGCCGCCATGGTCTTTGAGAATAAATTCATCTTTTTTCCTTCGAAGTATCCGGAAGGTATCTACGAGGATGCCCGCTTCATCCCCAATCTTACCGAGTGTTGGATCACCACCGAGGATGGCGTCAAGATTCACGGATGGTTCACCCGGGCCGACAGCGCCATTGCGACGCTTGTGATCGCTCATGGCAACGGCGGAAATATCTCTTATCGAATTGATCTCATGAAGCGATTGCAGAAGATACAATTCAATGTATTGATGTTTGACTATCGCGGGTATGGAAAAAGTGAAGGATCGCCGGACGAGGCGGGAGTCTACAGCGACGGACGCGCGGCGTTTGACTATGCGCTTCAACTACCTGGAGTCGACCCGCACAAGATTATCTTGTGGGGAACGAGTCTCGGCGGTGCCGTCGCTGTCGATGTTGCGATCCATCGCCGTCCGGCCGGATTAATCCTGGAATCTACATTCTCGTCAGCACGAGATGTGGCGCGCCAGGCGTATCCATATCTTCCTGTTCAATTCACGCTTCGTAGCAAATTCAATTCGATCGACAAGATCCCTCACATCGGTGTTCCTCTGCTTCAGATGCACGGAAACAAGGACAAGGTCATTGCTTTCGACCTGGGGAAAAAACTCTTCGAAGCTGCACGAGAGCCGAAAGAATTCTATGTCATCGAAGGGTCCGATCACAACGATACCTATATTGCGGGCGGTCAGGCGTACCTGGAAAAAGTGAGGTCGTTCGCTTTGCGAACCGTTGCGATGTCCGGGGAGGAAAGCCCGGTCGACCAGTAGGAATCTGAGGATGGATTGACGAAGGAGAAAGCACCACCGCGGATAGAGCTTCTGCCGGAATTCAAAAGGAAATCCCAACCGCAGAGATGGGTTGGGATTTTCTGATTGCGTAGATTGGAGGGAGCTCGATCTAACGTTTTTTGATGAATGTTCCGTTGTGAAGCTCGGCGTATGCCTGCCGAAGCTGTTCTTCGGTATTCATCACAATTGGTCCGTACCACGCGACAGGTTCCTCGAGAGGTTTGCCGGAAACCAGGAGGAACCTGATTCCTTTTTCGCCAGCTTGGATCGTCACCTCATCCCCATTCTCGAAGAGCACAAGCGTTCGATTCCCAGTCTCTTCCGACGGTATTGCATCAATTTGCCCCACGTTGTCGGTCTTGACATCGAATGGCTTGGAGGAATTGCGAAAGGTACCGGAGCCTTCGAAAATGTAGGCAAAGGCGTGTCGCGTCGTTTCGACCGGAAGTGTCTTGTGTTTACCTGCAGGAACCGAGACATCGAGATACCGTGGATCCGCTGCGATGCCATCGACCGGCCCCGTCTTTCCCCAGAAGCTTCCACAAACCACTCTGACAATCGTGCCGTCGTCGTCGATCACTTCGGGGATTTCGACTGCGGGGACATCCTGATAGCGTGGTGAGGTCATTTTCAGCGAAGCAGGAAGATTCGCCCAAAGTTGGAATCCGTGCATTTTTCCTAGTTGATCCCCCTTCGGCATTTCCTGGTGAAGTATCCCGCTCCCGGCGGTCATCCATTGCACGTCGCCTGCACCCAATGTTCCGGTGTTCCCCAGACTATCGCCGTGATTCACTGTTCCCTTCAGTACGTAGGTTATGGTCTCGATGCCCCTGTGGGGATGCCAGGGAAATCCCGCAAGATAGTCTTCCGGGTGCTCGTTTCGGAAATCGTCGAGGAGAAGAAATGGGTCAAAGTCGGATGTGTTCCCGAACCCAAACGCCCGGCGCAATTTGACTCCGGCGCCTTCAATGGTAGGTTGAGCTTGAATCAATCGTTTGACTGGTCGTATCGACACGGCTACTGCTCCAAATTAAGTTCTCGTCCCCTCATAAACACGGACCATGTCCATCGAGTTCCCCCAAGAGAATCATGTGCCACGAACAATGGAAGGCTGTATTATTCCATAAAATATGTTCAGAACAGACCCCTTGCATTTTGACCTTCAGAAGCGGAAATTAGATCTGATTGAGTCTCAGTGAATACGAAATTTAACGCTCACGATGCGGTTAGAGTTTCGAAATGGAAGAAAGGCTTGTACGGGAGGAAGATGGCAAAAACAAGACAGGACATAAAAAGAGAATACAAGGAACGAAAAAAGCCGGCCGGTATATTCCAGGTGAAGAATACGGCAAACGGCAAGATACTAATTGGCAGCAGTCTTAATCTGGAAGGACCGCTCAACAGCCACAAGTTTATGCTGAAGATTGGAAGTCATCGCAATGGGGCCCTTCAGAAAGAATGGAATGAATACGGAGAGGACAAGTTTGTATTTGAAATTCTGGAGGTCGTGAAGGTGAAGGACGATCCGAACTTTAACCTGGAGGACGAATTGACACTGCTCGAACAGATTTGGCTTGAGAAACTCCAACCCTTCGGCGAAAAAGGATACAATACCGACACGCGCATTCGACAGGCATAGCGAATGGATCTCCGTTTCTCTGATTTTGTTGAACCTGAGAACCTTTTGCCCTGTTATCCACATTCTCTGGTTCGTACCACGAGTCGAGTCACTCTCCCATATGGTTCGAGCGAATGAAAAACTCCTTCTCGTTCTTCATTTGCCTTTTTGTCTTCCATTCACCTACGAACTCCGAAGCCGCATCACATGTCACTGTTCATGGCACCGCGCCAGTATTGGTGGACCAGAATGGAGCTCCGTCCGATAGTTTTTGGAGTGGCGATTCGGGAGAAACGACAGACCTTGGAATCAAGTGGGTCCTCGTTGAAGGTGGAAAGTACAAGATGGGGAACGACAATGGATTGTCCCCGGATGAATCGCCGGAACACGAAGTGACTCTCAAGAGCTTCTCTATCAGTGCAACGGAATTGACCTTCGATCAGTACGACCGCTTTTGCTTGGCAGCGAACAGGTCTAAACCGAATGACAATGGATGGGGGCGTGGAGCCATGCCTGTGATCAATGTGGATTGGAACGATGCCTATGAGTATTGCCAATGGGCATCGAAAGTGACTGGGACAACCATACATCTCCCAACCGAAGCAGAATGGGAATTTGCAGCCCGGGGAGGTAGAAAATCACGCGGTTTTACGTTCAGTGGGGCGAATCAACTGGATGATGTCGGGTGGTATTCCGAGAACTCAGGACACAAGTCTCATGCCGTTGCCGGCAAACTGCCAAACGAGCTTGGAATCTATGATATGACGGGAAATTTATGGGAATGGTGTGCCGATTGGTACAGCGACGAATACTACATAATCGAGCCCCTTCAGAATCCTCAAGGGCCTGTCAGTGGCCAGTATCACGTTCTTCGGGGGGGATCCTGGATCAGTTCCGCAGCCTACAATCACGTTACGACACGCAGCTCTCTTCGCTCTGATTACATCTCCGCAAGTAATGGGTTCCGTGTTGTGAAGAGCATGAAGTAGGGGAAACCGCTCCATGTCATCCCTCCTTGGATTGGTAAGTCCGAAATCAAGGCTAGCGCCGAGCGCTGGTTCCGAGGGGAAGAGTGACTCGCCTGTGTGAATTGATTCCACGCGTGATGTCTCGTTAAACCAGTTGGACGCGGGGAGAGAGACCCCAAATAGCAAGCCCTCGCATACCGTTTGAGGACTGTCATTCTGAATCTAAAGCGGTAACAAGGGCAACGCTAGGCGACATTTGGTTTTTTGTGAAAGTGTGTGGATCCGCTATGTTTCGTCTTTGGGGTCAAGGATAATCCTTACATCGTTTTTGCCAATATCCAGTTCGGGAGCCTGTTTGCTCTCGCGCAGGTCGATCTTGCGGTACATGCCGCTGTGGAAAATCAACGGCGAGTGCGGTTCCATACCCAAATGAAGCGCAACCACTTCGCCCGTTATGATCCAGTGATCGCCGGCTTCAAAGAGTTTTTGAAGTCGGCAACCCATCGCTGCCAGACAACCGTCAAGCCGTGGACCTCCTGCCCACTCGAGAAACCGAAATAGAGGTGGATTGTTCTGTATCCAGCCGCCCGCGAAATATGAGGAAAGTGCTTCCTGTTCCTCCCGAAGTATATTGATCGAGAATCCCTCTGCTTGCTGCATGAATTCAGCCATTTTCGCGCGTTTATCCAAACAAAACAGCATCAGCATTGGGTTGAGTGAAACTGAAGTTAGGGAATTTACGGTCATGCCATGGATAGTGCCATCCACTTCTGTTGCGACCACTGAAACCCCGGTGGGAAACTGTCCGGCAACCTGCCGGAATGCTCGAGTATCTATTGCCATGCTCACAAGGTCCCCCTTCTTCAGATTTCCCACATACGATGAGCTATTTTTCGATGGTGGAGCGAATATTGTCGTGAGATCGAACTACCCCATTTTTGGGATGGGGTGATTACTCGTCGCAACGTGGATCGTCGTGACTTCCGTATAGAAATCGAAACTATGCTTGCCTCCTTCGCGGCCGATGCCGCTTGCCTTGCTCCCCCCAAAGGGGGCACGAAGGTCACGGATATTGTGGGAATTGATCCAGACAAGTCCGGACTCGATTCCCTGGGCTATCCGATGACCACGCATGAGATCGTCGGTCCAGACGTAGGCGGCCAAGCCATAGGGGCTGTCGTTTGCGATACGGAGAGCCTCTTCATCGTCCTTGAACGGAATGACAACCAAGACTGGACCAAAAATCTCCTCCTGCGCAATTCGCATCTTGTTTCGCACGCCGGTAATCAACGTCGGAGAGAAGTAATTCCCACTATTCATTCCGGCGGGCCTGTCACCGCCAATATCGATCGTCGCTCCTTCTTTTCGGGCGACATCCATGTATGAATACACGCGGTTCCAGTGATCGGGATGGATGAGCGGTCCAACATCGGTCCTGGGATCGTGTGGATCGCCCACGCGAATGTTCCGAACACGTGCCTTCAATTTTTCCACAAAACTGTCATAGATGCTCTCTTGGACAAGCAGGCGGGAACCGGCAGTGCAGCGTTCGCCATTCAATGAGTAAACTTGATAAATCGTTCCATCAAGGGCGCGTTCGAGATTCGCATCTTCGAAAACGATATTCGGAGACTTGCCACCGAGCTCCATCGAGAACCGCTTCAGTGTCGTTGCGCCGTTGCGCATGATTTCCTTCCCGGTCGTCGTCTCACCCGTAAAGGAAATCAGTTGCACGCCTGGATGGGCGACGAGTGCTGCTCCGGCCGTCTCTCCCAAGCCGTGAACGAGGTTGAAAACCCCAGGCGGCAATTCAGCTTCGCGTACGATCTGGGCAAACTTGTTCGCAGAAAGTGGGGACCACTCGGCAGGTTTCAACACGCACGTATTTCCTGCTGCGAGGCAAGGAGCGATTTTCCAGGTTTCAAGCATAAACGGTGTGTTCCACGGTGTGATCAACCCGGCCACACCGACGGGGTGCCGGACCGTATAATTCATGAATTTTCCGTCGACCGGAAAGACCTCACCCGTGATCTGCGTGGCCATATCCCCGAAAAAATAGAAATTATCTGCAGCGCGCGGTATTGTGCCTTTCTTGACCTGATTCGCAGGAATTCCGGTATCATCAATCTCTGTTTCAGCGATTTCATCGGCATGCTTTTCAATCAGTTCACCGATCCGTCGCAAGAATTTTCGACGCTCGTGAGCGGACATTTTTGGCCAAGGTCCGTTCTCAAAAGCGTTGCGGGCTGACTTGACGGCCTGGTCGATCTCTTTTAATGTTCCGGCCGCAACCTGATCGAGAGG
>JADGQA010000133.1 GCA_017882185.1 Bacteroidota bacterium | reverse complement strand
GCCCTATTTCAGCCCGACACTCGATGACACACTAGCCCTTCAATCATACAGAGATGATAAGGGCCTGCTTTGGCGCAATCCGACCGACGTGCTGGTCAACACAAGAAAAATTCTTGCAGACAATTCAAAGATCAATTTCAAAGCCAAAGCCTCTTGGTACAATGTACCCTATGAATTTTTGGCCAAGCAGATTTGGGATCCCAACCGCAAGAGTATTCCGCGCGATCAAACGCAGGAGACTGTACTCGATTTTCATTTCAGACCCGACATACGAGGAACATACAACTACTCGATGAATCTGGACAGTACACTCCTCGGGAACCCTCAAAAGGTCTGGGGAGGAATCCAGGAGGTCCTTGGTACCACTTCCACCAACCTTTTGGATCAAAACATTAGCTTCATAGAAATGTGGGTCTTGATTGACAAGAGCCAACCGACCGCCAAGCTGAACATTGATTTGGGATTTATCAGCGAGGCGGTGATTCCGGACAATATTCTTCATACCGAAGATGGACTCAAGACCGGGCTCCGGACAGGTATCCTGCACGAAGGTGAGGATGTGGGAATCGATGGACTCAGCGATGATCAGGAACGGCTGGAACATGCAGACTTCGTTCAGAAATACAAGACGCAATTTCCGGAAATCGAGGGTGATCCTGCGGGTGACAACTATTCGGCCCCGCCGTTGACCAATACTGGCGATCCGAACCAATACGCCAATGCGGATGGTACAGAGAATAACCATGTCAGCCTCACAGGCAACTATCCCAACTCTGAGGATCTCAATCGCAACAACTCTCTCGATCGCATCAACAACTACTTTGAATATGAGATTCCTCTCGACACAACAGATGCAGGGTTCCAGAAATATGTTTCGGGCGAAGGACTCAACCACTGGTTCCAGGTAAGAATCCCGTTGAATGAATTCGTAAGACGGATCGGCGATCCGACGTTTACGACGATCGAAGGCATTCGACTCTGGGTAACGGGGGCGCAAAGTGAGGTGTTGTTTCATATTGTCCAACCCAACCTTGTCGGTAATCAGTGGCAGGTGCTGGTAAAGAATGACAGCACGTTTAAGGTCAGCACCGTGAGCATCGAGGACAATCCGACCTACCACTCTCCTGATGCTAATCTTCGAACAAAGGACCCAACGCGTCCCACCGAAAACCTGCTCAGCAACGAACAATCGCTGGACTTGGTGATCAACGATTTGAAAGATGGTGAATCAAGGCAGGCAATCAAGCAGTTCCCCGTCAAGCCGCTGGATGTTTTCAGTTACAAGACAATGAAAATGTTTGTTCATGGAGACGAAAGGGTTGGCTTCGCGCCGCGATTCGTTGATACTACAAACTATGACATCGATCTGTTCTTTCGTTTCGGGACTGATTCTCTCAACTATTATGAATACCGTGAGCCCGTTCACGAAGGATGGATCGACGAGAAATCTGGAGTTAGCAATGAAATCGTGATTCGCTTCGATGAGCTCACGGCCATCAAATTTGCACGGGATAGTGTTGGTGCTCTGTCCAGGCGTTTTGCCGTCGCGAATGGGCCGGTCGGGTCAACATATCAGGTTCTCGGCCAGCCGACATTGACGAACATACGATACATTGCCATTGGAGTTGAAAACCCTGCAGGGATGGGCACAACCAGTTATACTGGGGAGGTCTGGGCAGATGAGCTGCGTCTTATAGATGTAGACAACGCAAAAGGAGGTGCGTATCGGTTCGACACAGGGTTGAAGCTTGCCGACCTGGGGAGCGTGTCATTCTCGTACATGAATCGTGATCCTAATTTCCACGGGTTGGAGGACCGGTTTGGGACGAGGACGACCAATCGCAATTGGACCTTGTCCGCGAATCTCGCTTTTGATCGATTCCTTCCGGCAAGCTGGAACGGAACGATTCTGGCATTTTCATATTCGCATGTCGAAGGATTCACCACGCCCAAGTATCTGCCTGGCACCGATGTCCTCGTCAGTGAGGCGGCCCAACGATCAACAGATAATCTCATCCGGGAGGGAGCAAATGCCAACGACGCACGCCGAGTCGGCGATAGTCTACGACTAAGCTCCGAGACTTTTTCTCTTACTGAATCGTATGCCCTGCCAACGATCCGGCTTGTTCTTCCCATAGATTATTGGCTTATCAGTGAAACGATCAATAAGATGACATTCGGTTATTCGTACAATATATCGCACCAGCGTGACCCTAATATAGAGTATGCGGAATCCTGGGCTTGGAATGCGCGATTCGGCTATGCGCTCAATTTCAGCCCGAACAACTATATTGAATTGTCCAGTTCCAAAGGACAGGGCACTTGGAGTGGTTTGAAATTCTTCTTCACGCCGCGGAATCTCAATTTTGCCGCTACGATGAATCGGAGTCAGTCAAACGAAAAGGACAGAAATCAGTCCGTGCGGAGACCGACCACGCGCGCATTTTCGGCATCACGATCGATGTCATTCTCTTGGCAGTTCTGGGATGGAGGATTGCTCAACCTCGGGACCGATTATCAGGTCGATATCCAGAGCAATCTCACCAAATTGGAATTGGATAACACCGGTACACAAAGGAGTTTTGCAGATATGCTCGGTGACATCTTTCTGAGCGATCGGCTCGTAAATTTTGGAACTGATCAGAGTTACGGTCAGTCTATTAGCTTCAGGACCAGGATGGTAGTGCCCAAGATACTGGATCTTGATAAGATCTTTACACCGAGCGCGAACTATTCAAGCCGATACAGCTGGTCGTACAGCAATATACAATCCCAGGATCCACGGGCTCAAGACCTTGGCAAAGGTGCCGGCGTTGGGACCAGTCTGCAGTTGGGTCTCGACGTGAGTATCAAGAGCATTTCAGAAAAGATTTGGTCCTCGAATGAACCTTCTTTCGTGCCAGGGGCGAAGGATTCCGGCAAAACGTCCATTGATATCGGAAAACGGCTTGACGCAATTTCGCGAATACTGTTCAAGAATACTCTGTTTGATTTCGAGAGATTGAGCATTCAGTTTAGTCAGTCCAATACCATCCAAAACAACGGAATTGTCGGCAGTCCCGGGTTCAGCAATATTTTTGCCCGTGTTCCATTATTCCAGGGCTCAACGATCAAGAATGGTCCTTCGCTTTTGTATCAACTGGGTTTGGCGTCGGATCCCAGTGGTCAAGTCTTCATAGGAGGAAAAGGTTCATTCCCGTTTATTACGGGACATACGGAGCCTGGATTGCGGGCCGCAATGGGTAATCTGACGGATGTGTTCGCTCAAAACAACACAGTGACGATGAGCACCTCGCGACCATTGTGGGAGGGTGCGTCGCTCAATCTGAATTGGAAACTAAGCTGGGCCTACAATTCCAACCGGTCGATCACTACGGATTCGCTGGGTGTTCCCTCTGTGCGCAGCCAGACTATCAGCGGGAATGTTGACCGATCTTTCTTGACCTTCCCCCCGGTGTTGTTCTTCAAGTTTTTCAAGAACGGTGTCGACCAAATGGGGAATACGTATCAGACACTCCAGGCTGATCCGAATGACACACGCGCACCCAGTGAGAAAATCGCACAGGCATTTGAAGACGGATTCGAGGCGATACCGCTGTCGAAGAAAATTCTGGGGAGCATCATGCCTCGCGTGAATTGGTCGTTCCATTGGGAAGGTCTCGAAAAATTCATACTATTCCGGTCGTTCGCCCAACGAGTCAGTCTCGATCATTCTTATCAGTCAGATTATCGCCGTCAATGGAACGTCACGCCTGACGGAAATCAAGTAACACAGAGCCAGGAGGTTACGTCCGGATTCTCCCCTCTCCTTGGGCTCAATCTCACGTTCAAGAACTTCATGAAAGGAAATTTTGGCGGAACCTTCAGATACAATGTTAACTACACGTATGATCTTGCCCCGTCGAGCCAGAGCCTGACGCAATCCACTGCCGCCAACTACAACATTACAGTCAACTATAGCCGTCAGGGTTTTCAATTCCCATTCTTCGGACTTTCTCTCTCGAATGATATCGACATGAGTTTCACGTATGGCCTGACCTCCAATGCCAGCCGCATTTATGATTTCTCGCAGCCAGTATTCAATGCCACTGGAAATCCCCTTCAGGGTCTTGACAATACAACGATGGAACCTCGCATCCGCTATACGTTGAGTGCAAGGGTAACCTCATCCGTCTACTATCGATACACAAAGGTCACACCCGGCGAAGGTGGCTCTCGCATTCCAGGTTCGACAGTCAACGAAGGCGGCCTGGAAGTCCATGTTTCAATACAGTGATCGATCGAGCAGATCAAGAGCAGTACTCTCTTGATCTTTGTCCGGGATGCAGGCAGATGGAATTGGGTTGCGTTGATTCTGTATCCTTTAATGATTACTTTGAATTCAAATTGTAGGAATTGAGAAAGATTTTTGGCAATGGCAAAGAAAATTCTCTGGGTTGATGACGAAATAGATCTTCTGCGAGCGCACTTGCGTCTTTTGGAGCAAAAGGGATACACAGTCGACACTGCAACGAACGGAAAGGATGCCGTCGAACTTGTGAGGCAGAAGGGTTATGATCTTGTATTCTTGGATGAGATGATGCCCGGAATGGGAGGGCTAAAAACACTGGCTGAAATGAAAGAAATCCTCCCAACAATGCCGGTGGTCATGGTTACAAAGAGCGAAACAGAGACGCTCATGGAAGAGGCTATCGGCAGCAAGATTACTGATTATCTTACGAAGCCGGTAAACCCGAGCCAGATATTGCTTGCCTGCAAGAAAATTTTCGAAACAAAGAAAATTACAGGGGAATTCGTTTCACGCGACTACGCAAAGGAATTTCAGAATATTTCCGCTACACTTACAACCGATCTTGATGCAAACGGTTGGATCGATTTGTATATAAAGCTGACGGATTGGGACATGGAGATCGATAACCATCCCGAGCTCGGTCTCCGCCAAACACTGTCTGATCAGAAGCGTGAGAGTAATATGGAATTTGGGAAGTTCGTTGAACGGAACTACCGCGATTGGATCAATCAGCTAAACCGGAAGACCCCTCTTTCCATTGACGTAGTTGAACGGTACGTTTTGCCGGAAATCGGTGAGCGGACTTCGGTTTTCTTTTTCGTCATCGACTGCCTCCGGTTGGACCAATGGCTCGTGATGGAACGCCTGCTTTCCGAATACTTCACGATCGAAAAGGATTACTATTTTAGCATCCTACCCACCGCGACCCCCTATTCCCGCAATGGGATTTTCAGTGGATTGTTTCCCATCGACCTCGAAAAGCGATTCCCAGAGATTTGGCAGGCCGGTGAGGATGACGAATACAGTCGAAATCGGAACGAACACTTGCTGCTCGACAAACTGCTCGAACGAAAGCGAATTCAGCTGAAGCCTGAATCGAAGTATGTGAAGATACTCGACGTCGAATTCGGCCGCCAGTTTGAGAACAATCTTCTCTCATACGCTCAGAACAGGCTGACGGCTGTTGTCGTGAATTTTATCGACATGCTCGCGCACGGGAGATCCGATTCCCCATTACTGAAGGAAATTGCACCGGATGAAGCAGCCTACCGATCTCTCACGCGATCGTGGTTCCAACATTCATCTCTCTTTTCAATGTTGATCACGCTCTCACGACAGAAAAACGTGAAGATCGTGCTAACGACCGATCACGGGAGTGTCCGGTGCCTTCGCGGATCGAAAATTATCGGAGACAGGGAAGCTTCCACAAATCTTCGATACAAATTTGGCAGAAACCTGAAAGTCGATGATCGGCAGGCAATCTTCGTCAAGAATCCGGAAGATTTCAAGCTGCCGAGAAACAGTGTGACGACAAATTATGTGATGGCGAAGGAAGACTTCTATTTCGTGTACCCGACCGACTATCATAAGTATCTGAACCAATATCGGGATAGTTTTCAGCACGGGGGAATATCGATGGAGGAAATTATCCTTCCGATCGTGAAGTTGAAAGCCAAGTGAACAATGCATTCGTTCCTGTCGAAATCACCAGAAGACACGACGAACTACGCCGACTCATTTGCTTCCTCGTTACAGCGAAATGATATCGTTATGCTCATCGGCGATCTGGGAAGTGGAAAGACCCAATTCGTGAAAGGTGTTTGTCGTTTTTTTCAAGTGCGGGACACGATCTCAAGCCCGACGTTCGTTATGCTCCATCGCTATGAGGGTCGCGATGGCAGGGATGAGGAGTTGCTTCTCTATCATTTTGATCTTTACAAGGTGAAACGCGAATCGGAAATTCTTGAGTTGGGTTACGAAGAGTTTTCTCAGGCCAACGGGATTTGTCTCATCGAATGGGCAGACAAGCTCCGAGAACTGATCCCGCACCGACGTGCCGAAATCAGGTTCACACTTGGCTCGACTGAAAACGAACGGCGCATTGACATTGAACGGTTTCCAACCACCCGCACGAACAGCGCAGTAGACTTACCATACACGAAGAAATTACAGAGTGAACATCCTCGGTATTGAGACATCATCCCCTGTTTGCTCCGTGGGATTTGTGAATGATCAGGGGTTGAGCATCGAACGCAATATCATTGATCCTCATATACATTCGGAAAAATTGCTTACGCTGCTGGGAGAGGTCTTGAGACAGGCTAAAGTGGATCTGGGAAATCTCGATGCCATTGCGATTTCAATCGGCCCCGGCTCCTTTACCGGACTCCGTATCGGACTCAGCACGGCAAAAGGTCTGTGTTACTCTCTCAATAACAAGCTCATAGCAGTTTCGACCTTCGATGCCGTTGCCCGGGCGGCGCAAGAATCTAAATCAGCTTCCTCCAGAATTAACATCGTTATTGATGCGAAACAAGGTGAATTCTATTTCGGAACGACTGATCTGAAGATGGTCCATGCTATGTCGACGATGAACGTTCAAACGCAGCATTTGGAAGGAATTTCCTGGTCGGAATACTCCAGTGATGCTACAGTCTGGATCACCGACCGGCCTGATGTCATTCGAGGGTATGGTATTCCATCGGAACTCATTTTTGAATATTCCTCGTTCTGCAGGGGAGACGCTGTGGCACGTCTTGCGACCGGGAAATACACCCGGAACGAATTCGCAGATGTTGCCTCTCTCGAACCGAAGTACCTGAAAGAATTTCTTGTCAAAACTGCAATTACCTAGGGAGTAATCCATGGCTTGGTTCCGTCGTTCGAAGCAAAATATCTCATCGGATGGACAGAAGAAGGATATTCCGGATGGTATGTGGACGAAATGTCCCGAGTGTAATGAGATCATCCACAAGAAACTCCTCGAACAAAATCTGTTCACGTGTATCAAGTGCAACTATCATTTTCGCATCGGAAGCAAAGAGTACTTCAAAATATTACTGGATGAAGGCACATTTAAAGAGATGGATAAGAAATTGCGATCGGTCGATCCGCTCGGATTTGTCGATTCGAAGAAGTATTCCACACGATTGGACGAGACGATCAAGAAAACTGGTCTCTATGATGCTGTCAGGACGGGAACCGGGTCCATCAACGAGATTTCCGTGGTTATTGCGTGCATGGACTTTGGATTCATTGGCGGCAGCATGGGCTCGGTTGTCGGTGAAAAAATCGCGAGGGCGATCGACGTGGCCCTCAAACAGAAATTCCCGCTCATCATCATTTCATCAAGCGGAGGTGCACGGATGATGGAAGGTGCCCTTTCGCTGATGCAACTTGCCAAGACAAGTGCGAAACTCGCCCAGCTTTCGGACGGAGGTGTCCCATACATTTCCGTGATGACGGACCCGACGACAGGGGGCGTCACAGCCAGTTTTGCAATGCTGGGAGACATCAACGTTGCAGAGCCAGCGGCACTCATCGGCTTTGCCGGCCCTCGCGTCATCAAACAAACAATCGGCAAGGATCTGCCGAAGGGTTTCCAACGTTCCGAATTCCTCGTGGAAAAAGGGTTTGTCGATCTTGTGATCCACAGGAAGGAAATGAAGGACCAACTGACGAAAATCCTTCATCTGCTCCTCAACTGACACATGAACATCCATCTCATCGGCGTACCGATGGATCTCGGAGCGGGTCGCCGCGGTGTGGATATGGGACCTTCGGCAATCCGGATCGCTGGTGTCGCTGAAAAACTGCAGCGACTTGGCCACACAGTGATCGATGAGGGCGACATTGTTGTCAAGCCCCCCGAACAGCAGAAAATCAGGAACGAAAAGCTTCGTTATCTCACCGAAATCGTGCGTGCCTGCACAATCTTATCTGCAAAAGTCGAAAAAATACTTGAGGGTTCGGGATTTCCGCTCGTCATCGGCGGAGACCATTCCATCGCGATCGGTACAACTGCAGGAATTGCATCGTATGCGGTTTCGCACCACAAAAGGCCTGGCATCATCTGGATCGACGCACACGGCGACATGAACACGGAAAGCACGACACCTTCCGGCAATATCCATGGTATGCCCCTCGCAGCTTCGTTGGGGCTGGGTGCCATTGAACTCACCTCGGTTGGCGGGGACTTCAGGAAAGTCGATCCGAAGGATGTCGTCTTGATAGCCATCCGTGATCTCGACGACGGAGAGCGTGACAACATTCGAAAACTCGGCGTCAACATCTTCACGATGGAACAGATTGACAAATACGGAATGGCCGTCGTTATGGATAAAGCGCTGCGGAAACTCTCGAAGGTAGATTTTCTTCACGTGAGCCTCGATCTCGATGCAGTCGATCCGAGCGTTGCTCCGGGTGTCGGTACCCCCGTCAAAGGCGGCCTTGACTATCGAGAGGCTCATCTAATTATGGAAACATTGTTCGAACACGGCAAAGTGAATTCCTTGGAGGTGGTCGAAGTCAACCCTATCCTGGACAGTCATAACCAATCGGCGGAATTCGCGTCGGAACTCATTCTCTCATTTTTTGGCAAGAGGATTTTTTGACGATGCGTGTTGTTAAGTCTGT
>JADGQA010000132.1 GCA_017882185.1 Bacteroidota bacterium | reverse complement strand
AAGGATCCAGTGAAGGTCGTGGGAGACTTTGGAAAACGAGCACCTTTGCTCCACATCAAAGATGGCCCTGCAATCAAAGGAGATCCAATGTACAAACAGGTTCCTATGGGAGAAGGAAGCTTGGACTTTCCTGCAATCGTGAAAGCAGGAGGGAAAAATACGGAGTGGTTGGTCGTCGAGTTCGATGAGTACGACAAGGATATCTTTGAGGGTATAGCAAAGGGCTATACCTATCTCAGAAAGAACGGACTTGGAGAAGGCAAAATCTAGTCATTCTCAGTTTCGGGTCGCATCGTGAAAGGAATATCATCGTGAAAGCACTCTTTATTGGAGGGACGGGGAACATCAGTACATCGGTGAGTAACCTTTGCATCGAGCGAGGAATCGATCTCTATTTGCTCAATCGAGGAGTTCGGAATGTTGAAATCCCAAAAGCTCATCTCCTCAGAGGGGATATTGCGCAGCAAGGAAAACTGAAGTCCGATCTCGCCAATCATCACTGGGATGTCGTCGTGGATTGGATTGCATATACCGAAAGTGATATCGAGCGCGATATCAGTCTCTTCCGCAAGAACACCCGACAATTCATATTTATAAGTTCCGCTTCGGCGTATCAGAAACCCCCGGTCCATCCCGTCATTACGGAATCAACTCCGCTTGCAAATCCGTATTGGGACTACTCACGAAATAAGATCGCCTGCGAAGAACGGCTCAATCGTGCTTATCGCGAAGAAGGTTTTCCCATCACGATCGTACGGCCGTCCTTGACCTACGATACTGTGATCCCTCTACCCATTGGCGGCTGGACTGAATACACCGTTGTCGACCGTATGAAAAAGGGGAAAGAGATCATTGTTCACGGCGACGGCACTTCCTTGTGGACTGTCACGCACGCTGAAGATTTTGCGAAGGGATTCGTTGGACTCCTCGGCCACCAACAGGCAATCGGACACGCTTTCCACATCACTTCCGATGAAATCCTCACCTGGAATCAGATCCACGAAGCAGTAGCGGAAGCAGCAGGTTGCGAAGCAAGGATTGTCCATATTGCCTCTGATTTTCTCGCGGCGCACGATCCTTCTTTGAAAGGAAGTCTGATCGGAGACAAGGCACAAAGCGTGATATTTGACAATACGAAGATCAAGCAATTCGTTCCGGAATATAAAGCGACGATCCCGTTCAACAGGGGGATCAAACAAACACTGGCCTGGTTCGAATCCGACCCGGCTCGGCAGATCATTCGTTCCGAAACGAATGAAATGATCGACAAGATACTCCGCTTGTATCATCATTGATCGCACCACAGCGGTTCCTGTTGGATTGAATCATGTCCGTATCTTCCGCAGACTTATGTCTCCGAAACGTCTTTTTCCTTCCTGTATTCTTGTTCCCAATCATTGGAACGGTCAGTCCCGGGACGATTCGAAGAATTTCTCGGAGGTGAGTGTTGCAATTCTCAGATATGACGATTGACCTGAAGATGTATCTCGAAAGTACTTGGGTATTTGTGCCGATAATACTATTATGGTGTGTGCACAAACCAAACGACGTTTCATTACTTATCTCGGTTGTTTGTCCACAATAATCCGCTCCTCAATCGAAGAGCAGATGATAGTGATCGAAGAATAGAGGATCTCATGTTTTCAGTGAGCTTTACGATGAGGACATTGCGCCAGGCGGTTTCAAGTCTGGTGGCCTCGATCTGCGTCCTTACGTCAGCTCAGGCTCTCGATCCGCATAAGTCGATTGCTCAATATGGTCACAACATCTGGCTCCGCCAAAACGGTCTTCCTGCAAATGCTGTTGATGCTGCACTCCAGACGAGCAATGGATATCTCTGGTTCGGCACCTCAGCAGGTCTGTTCCGTTTTGATGGAGTGCGGTTTAATGAATCCATTGGCGATGCTGAAAGTGACAAAATTCATGAATCGATTTCTTCCCTCTGCGAAAGTCGTGATAGCAGCCTCTGGATCGGAACGATGTACAATGGCCTGCGACGCCTCAAACATGGCAAGGTGTACCACTATGGTCTGCACGAAGGATTTTACGACACACAGGTGTTGGAACTCTGCGAAGGCAGGGATAAGCGACTCTGGATAGGTACATCGGTAGGTCTCTACTCTTTCCACAACGGCAAATTCTCACCAGTACTGCTCAATCCAAATTATATAACGGGCATCGCGCAAGATGCGCTCGGCAGGATATGGGTTGGCACCCACGATGGATTGCGTATCTTCGATGATTCCAGTTCTCCTCATATGAAGAGCCTGAGAGTTCAAGACGGATTGCGACATAATGTTGTGACGTTTGTCTATGCGGACCGGCATGGCAATGTGTGGATTGGGACGGTCGATGGCTTATCGCGGTGGAGGAACGGGACAATCTCAAATTTCACCGTTGCTGACGGTCTCTCGAACAACCACGTCAATGACATTCTCGAGGATCGGGACGGTAATCTCTGGGTGGGAACGCAAGGAGGTCTTAACCGGTACTCAGATGGCAAATGGACGGCCTATACCGAATCGGACGGTCTGACCGACAACAACGTCCGATCGATCGCCGAGGATCACGAAGGAAGCCTGTGGGTGTGTACAACGGATGGACTAAATCAATTTGAGGATGCCAGCCTAACAACATACACGGTCTACGACGGTCTCTCCAATGATCACATCTCGAGCATTCTCGAGGCACCGGACAGAAGCCTTTATTTTTTGAGTGACCAGGGATCAAGCGTTATCCACGTCACCAACGGCAAGAAAGTTCGATACGATTTACCGGTCGGCCCGGCGTACATTGCGAAGAATGGAAGCTTATGGATTGGCCAGAGCGGAGCAATGTACAATATCAAGAACGATGTTGTCAAGCGATACGACACCGCATCAGGATTGCCCGCGAAATGGATTTCTGCAATTACTGAGGACGATCAAAGCCTCATCATGTATATCGATCATACCGGTATTTTCAGATTTGTCAACAATAAATTAAAACCCTTCGTCATCGGAACGAATACGCAATATCCCGCGAAGGAGTATGTCGTGTGTTTCTATCCGCAGCCTGGCGGCATTTTCTGGATAGGGACCGCCGATTCTTTGGTGAAAGTCCAGGACGGAACCATGACGAGTTTCAAGACAGCGCAAGGACTCGCAGGCAATTGGGTTAGCTCGATCTACGACGACAAGCAGGGGAGTCTGTGGATCAGTTCTCCACAAGGAGGTCTTTCCCGATACAGGGATGGCAAATTCACAGCGTATAATTCGAAGTCGGGGTTATTTTCGGAAGAGATCTATTGCGTTCTCGGTGATGACCAGGGAGATCTATGGTTGAGCAGCCAGTGTGGCATCGGGCACGTGAGGCGAAAAGAACTCGACGAATTCGCTGATGGACGAATAGATGCTGTGCATTGCCGCGTTTACGTGGCTGCGGATGGCATGAAAACCGATGAATGCTTCGGTAGTTGGCAACCTGCCGGTTGGAAAGCCCATGATGGGATCCTTTGGTTTGCCACGAAGAAAGGGGCAGTAAGAATCGATCCCAAAAATCTCCGTGAAAATACGCTCATACCAACGGTGTTGATTGAACGGGTCATCACGGATCTCAAACCAATTGTTCCCGATCAATTTGCGACTTTGTCACCAGGCACGGAGAAGCTCGAATTTCATTATACAGCGCTCAGTTATCTTGTTCCTGACCGAGTACGTTTCAAGTACAGACTTGATGGATTCGATCGTAACTTTGTCGATGCAGGCACGCGCAGGGTTGCTTACTACACCAACCTTTCTCATGGCCAGTATCGATTCCGGGTCCTGGCGTGCAACAACGACGGCGTTTGGAATGAAACCGGAGCGAGCTTTGCGTTTGAGCTTCTGCCGCATTTCTATCAGTCCGTGTGGTTTTCATCCCTTGTTGTTATCGTATTGGTAGGCGCCATTTATGGCCTTTTCAGGTTTCGCTTGTGGCGCCATATCAAGAGGGAAGAGGCCCTTGAAATACGTGTCCACGAGGCAGTGGCAAATATCAAGATGCTCAGTGGCCTCATTCCCATTTGTGCAAACTGCAAGAAGATCCGCAACGATAAAGGTTTCTGGGATCAGATGGAAGCATACATCCAGACCCATTCTGAGGCGAAATTTTCACACGGCATCTGTCCGGATTGTGCCAAGAAACTGTATCCCGATGCATTCCCGTCTGACGAAAACGACTGAGTACGGCCACGTTGTTGAATTCTTCGCATTGAGTTGTCAATCTTGCTGCCACCAGAACAAAGGCTAATTCGTTATGAAATTCTTGCAGATGTTTCTGTTCTTCTACGTTCTTTGCTCAATGGGAATGGTTGAAATGGCATCATCCGAAAATCTGATCTTACCCAACAATCCCAATATTCAGTACTTCGGTCGCTGGGATATGTCGGATTCGATGCATTATCGATATTCTTGGCCCGGCGTGTATTGTTCTTGCGAATTCACCGGAAGAAGTATCGGAGTGAGGCTCGTCGACGGCACGAACTACTTCAATGTCTACATAGACGGCAAGCTTCACAGCGTTTTTCATGGCACGAAATCGGGTGAAGCAGACTACATTCTCGCGCAAGGACTTGTCAACGGAAAACACTCATTGAGGTTCAGCAGACGGAATATCACATTCGAGACACCTTATACTTTCTGTGGAATAGTCCTTGACGGCGGCGCCACACTGTTGCCGCCTCCCCGGAAGCCGACGAGAAAAATCGAGTTCATTGGAGACTCATTCACCGCAGCAGAAAGTGACGAGGCAACAGAGCCGCAGTTGCCCTGGGAAGCTCGATACCCTGTCACGAACATCGACAAAGGATTTGCCCCTCTCATTGCGCAGCATTTTGGCGCTCAGTACGCCACAACTTGCCGGTCCGGGAGTGGAATGGTCTGCGATTGGCAGGGGGATACCAATGAATCTGTTCCCAAGAAGTTTGATCGGACGCTGATGGAATCCAGCGCGCCGAAATGGGATTTCAAGAAATGGATTCCCGATGTAGTCGTGATTTGTTTGGGACTAAACGACTATTCCGGACTGAAAGACAAGGATGGCAAGGTCTCGGATGACAAATCAGCGATGTTTCGGAAGACGTATCACGAGTTTCTGGAAACGCTTCGCGGCGTCTATCCGCACGCAAAGATAGTTGCGGTGGCGGCTTACCCGGAGTGGATTCGACGTAATGTCAGACTGATGGTTGATGAGGAAAAGGTCTCAGGCAAATCTGATGTTTACTATTCGACCTTCGATGAATTTCCGGGAGGGTATGTGGCAAACGGACATCCTACCATCGCAACGCATAAGAAGATGGCGGATCAGATGATCAAGGATATGGAATCGTTCTCTCTGTTTGCCGGAGAGAAATGAGCAAGAAGCAAGCGTGATCGGATAAATTAGAAGCTATCTCAAAAACACTACAGGTCATGCTGAACTTGTCCCGCTTTCCAGGATCCCGCAAACCAGTGGGATCCCAAGAGGCGGGAGTTCAGCATCTACACATTGGCCCGCAATAGACCCCGACCCCGTGTTAAAGCAAACGGGGCAGGCGAGATCGGGGTGACATAGAGGGTCTCTTTGAGGTGGTCTCTAGTGAGCGAAGCAACCGGAATCGTCGAATTCCCGGTTGCGTAAGCGCATTGTACAACAACAACAACAATACTCAACAGAGAGGCACACTATGTCCGTGAATCTTCGCTATGCAGCCGTTTTGTGTGTCGTGCTCATCGTTTCGCTCGCAGCTCAGTCCCAGAAGAACCAACCAAGAGGCGAGTTGAGTATCAATGACAAGGGCTATTACGAAATGCCGAGTCTCAATGTGATGGTGTTCGATGACTTCTACCCTGAAGGCCACCAGGGAGGTCTGACGATTGTTCAGTTCGGCGAGCGCGTCGCGTCAAACGGCGACGTTAGGATCGATCCGACTCCTGGACAGTGGTCACCGACACCCAAACTCGGTGGTCGGACGGTCGACATGAAGAACGGCACTATCGAAGCAACTCTCTGGTATCCCGACTCGTCGATCAATAGAAAGGGATTCAACCCAATCGATTATCCCGATCTCACCTTTAGGTACACAATTAAAACTCAAACATACGGGTCGAGCATAAAGTTGACAGTCAGCCTTGAAAACCCACTGCCGGAAGAGTGGGCGAACAAAGTCGGCTTCAATCTGGAATTATTTCCTGGTCGCCTGTTCGGGGAACACTATTTCATGGACGACAAAACCGGAATCTTTCCCCGTCAGGTCGACAGTCCTGTTCAGCGCGACGAGAACGGCAATCTTCAAGTCGTGCCGATGGCGGTTGGCGACACTTTGATGGTCGCGCCGGGGAAAGCCCGGAAAGAAATGACAATTGTGAGCCGGAAGGGAAAACTCGAACTTCTCGATGGAAGAGGTTTGTACAACAACGGCTGGTTCGTCCTCCGTTCGACGATTCCGTCAGGTGCAACGAAGGACGTCGTGGAGTGGATCATAAGCCCCAGGGCGGATACTACGTGGAGGTATAAACCCGTCATTCAGGTGTCTCAGGTGGGCTACCATCCGAAACAAATAAAGTTCGCCGTCATCGAGCTGGACAAACTTACGGACTCGTTCGAACCCGTCAGGCTTGTGAGGATCGAAAGAGATACGCAAGTTGTCGTACAGTCGGATGACCATCCTTCGGTCTGGGGCAATTTTCTCCGATATAAACATCTTCGATTCGATTTCAGCGATATCAAAACACCCGGTTTGTACAGAGTGGAATACGGAGGCGTTAAATCGAGTGAGTTCCAGATAGCTGATGATATCTTTGCTCATGAAGTATGGCAACCTACGCTGGAATATTTCCTTCCGGAGCAGATGTGCCACATGAAAGTGGAAGACCGATACCGCATCTGGCATGGACTCTGTCATATGGACGACGCGACGATGGCGCCGATCAATCAGGATCACTTCGACGGATATTCCCAGGGTCCATCCACCTTGACGAAGTATTCGTCGTCCGACCTTGTGCCAGGTCTGAATATCGGAGGCTGGCATGACGCAGGTGATTACGACCTTAGAATCGAATCGCAAGCTGAAACGGTCTACAAACTCGCCCTGGCTTATGAGCTGTTCCACAACAATTTTGATCAGACGTCAATCAACGAGGAGACAAGGCTGACAGAATTGCACCAGCCGGACGGCAAGCCAGATATTCTCCAGCAAGTTGAACACGGGTTGCTGTCCATCGTCGGTGGCTATGAATCGCTTGGGAGGCCTTACAGGGGAATCCAGGAAGCAACGCTTCACCAGTATACCCTGCTGGGTGATGGCGCGAATGCAACGGACAACCTAGTCTACATACCCGGAGGGACCGACCCTGTGCTTCATCGACCGCTTCCTCAGGATGATAGAATGGTGTTCACTGATGAAAATCCGCAACGCGAGCTGTATGTCGCTTCGACTCTCGCCGCAGCACACAGAGTGATGAAGGACTTCAATCCGTCGTTGGCGGACAAAAGCCTCAAGATTGCGGAGAAAATCTATGCCGACGATAGTTCTGCGGCTGCAAAATTCAAAATAGACGCCGCTGCTGAGCTCTATCTCACAACATCAAAGCCAGAGTACAAACAGATGCTCCTTGACAACGTTGATCTGATCGCCGGAAACATCATTCGGCACAGCATCGTGGTTGGCAGAGTCGCTCAGAAACTGAACAGCCCGGCGTTCACCGCGAAGATCGAGGATGCCGTTCGAAAAGCATTTGCGAACGTCTCGCAATCCGCGAAAGAGAATCCTTATGGCGTTCCGTACCGGCCATATATCTGGGGAGCAGGGTGGCAGATACAGTCCTTTGGCGTCGACCAGCTGTTTCTCTCGTTGGGTTTCCCGAAGATCTTCAAAACGGATTACGTCTTTAACGCGTTGAATTTCGTATTGGGATGTCATCCTGGCGAAAACACTTCTTCCTTCGTCTCTGGAGTGGGAGTGCGATCGATGACGGTCGCTTACGGCGCGAACAGAGATGATTGGTCGTACATCCCGGGCGGAATTGCGAGCGGTACGGCGCTTATTCGCCCCGACCTGCCGGAATTGAAACGATGGCCGTATTTCTGGCAGCAGGGCGAATATGTTTTGGGGGGCGGGACAACCGATTTTATCCTTCTGGCCATGGCTGCGGATTATCTATTTAACAAATAGCCGTGTTTCGATGTGGTGTTGGCATATCCGGATTGGATTCGCCGCAATGTCAGGCAGGTTGTTGACGAGGAGAAGGCCTCAGGTAAGTCAGATATTTACTTTACGACCTTCGATGAATTCCTTGGAGGGTATGTTGTGAAGGCAGTGGTTCTCCGTTCCCCCATTGCCTACCGCTGTAATTGTATATACACTCGGTATCCATGTTTGACCTCCGTTTGTCGATTTATGAACATATATACCGTTATCTGAGAATTGGCCCGTAGGGCACGACGTCCAATCATCCCACGATCCATGTGCGTAATAAACGTTTCCGGCTCTATCAAAAGAAACAGATCGATTGCCCTCTGAATCATAACTTCCATCCACTGTAAAGACCCCGTCCATCCAAGTCGCACCCGCATCTGTGGAACGATAGTAACCTGTTCCGATATATCCCAAACGCTGGTCGTCAGCAGCGCAAACGAGCACATTAGGATTTAAGGGGTTTACACAGATCACTGGTTCGGTCTGGTTCTTGCCGGAAGGGTCTTGATTGACTCTGTAGTTTGCCGGCTGAGCTCCCACACGAAGAGATGTCCCTGCGAACGTCAGCACGACCATCATTAAAGCTATGTGCTTGTTCATGACTTTCCCCTTTCTTGGGTTGGTGTATATTGTTTGTTGTGCAGCGATACCGAATGAACGGCTACGTGTTATGCGGCTTGTGTTTCACCTCCTTCCGATTGCAATTACGGCTGTTGGTCCGTCGTGTCCTACAGCCATGGCCAAATTCCCTTTCACGATGATGC
>JADGQA010000029.1 GCA_017882185.1 Bacteroidota bacterium | reverse complement strand
AAAGTCACATTGTGACCTTTAGCCAAAAACTTGGGCACAAGATGCTTGCCGAGAAATCCAGATCCTCCGAACAGAACGATTTTCATTGTTTATCTCCCATGTTTATAGCTGTTCGCCATCCACGCTGGTTTCTGAGGCCGTCCAAAAATTACTATTGCAGCGGCGAGTGACTTCGAGCGTTTCCAGCAATCAACGATTGCGCAAACTCAGTGTGGTCGAGATACCATCTCGACCTACATTTTGGACGGCCTCACTGTAGCTGAATATCATCAATTGCCAAGAGCCTGTCAATTCCTTGCTCTTCTATTCATTTTAGACTATATTTTCTCAATAAGAAGGAGTAAAGAGTGGTTTTCCGCACCTCCACTTTTTACTCTTTCTGTGTTTATTGTTGATTTTGGTTGTCTCGGGCGCACCGGCACCGTCCAAAACAAGTGATGGTAAGGCTCATCGGACCGAGTAACAACCCGCCTGAACAGATTTGCGGGCAGGTCGGTCCAACAAAATTTAGTCTTGGGCCCAAGGGAAAATATACCAAGAAGCATTTGGACTCTACAAAGCTGGCTCTGATGGATAAAATAAGAAACTTCTGCATTGTAGCGCATATTGATCACGGCAAGTCCACGCTAGCAGATCGGCTGCTGGAGAAAACCGGCGCTGTCGCATTTCGTGACCTTTCCAAGCAAATGTTGGACGACATGGAACTGGAGCAGGAGCGCGGAATCACCATCAAATTGCACGCCATCCAGTTGAAGTACAAAGCCAGAAATGCTCAGGAGTACACGCTTAATCTCATCGATACGCCGGGGCACGTGGATTTTACCTATGAAGTCTCACGCTCGCTGGCTGCTTGCGAAGGAGCCATCCTCGTCGTGGATGCAACCCAAGGCGTAGAAGCTCAGACGATTTCGAATCTCTACCTTGCGATCGATGCTGGCCTGGAAATTATCCCCTTTATCAACAAGATCGATCTCCCGAGTGCCAACACGATGATCGACACCGTAAAGCATCAAATCATCGATCTGATCGGATGCAAAGAAGAGGATATTCTGTTGGGGAGTGCGAAGTCGGGGTTGGGGACAGATGAAGTCCTGGAAGCCATCGTGAACAGAATTTCGCCGCCGAAAGGCGATCCGGATGCTCCAACACGAGCGCTCATTTTCGATTCGGTGTTCGATGAATTCCGCGGAGCCATAGCCTACGTTCGCGTTGTGGACGGTGCAATCAGAGAAAAAGACAGGATCCGATTCTTCTCCAACGGCAAGGAATTCCAGGCCGAAGAAGTTGGTATTCTTGAAATGAAACGGAAACGATCCGGAGAACTTCTTACCGGAGACGTTGGATATGTCATGGCCAACGTTAAAGATGTCCACGATACGAAAGTTGGCGACACCATAATGCTTGTTGAAAGACCGGCTTCCACACCGCTGCCGGGCTACAAGGAAGCGAAGCCGATGGTGTTTAGCGGTTTGTACCCATCGAACAGCGATGATTTTGGAGAACTTCGCGATGCTCTCGAGAAATTGAAGCTCAACGATGCGTCACTCGTTTTTGAGCCCGAAACATCGCTCGCCCTTGGATTTGGTTTCAGAGCCGGATTCCTTGGTCTGCTTCATATGGAGATCATTCACGAACGGCTTGAGCGAGAATATAATCAGTCGCTCATCAATACCGTTCCAAACGTCGAGTATCGAGTCGTCAAAACGGACAAATCGGTTATCTTCGTGGACAATCCGGCGTTGATGCCTGATGCCGGGCATATTGAACGCGTTGAAGAACCGTTCGTCAAGGCTCAGATTATTGCGCCGACAGAGTATATCGGCTCGATCATGAAGCTTTGTATGGATCGGCGAGGGATTCACAAAAACACAACGTACTTGAGCCCTGAACGGGCCGATATCCACTACGAACTCCCCCTGGCGGAGATCATATTCGATTTCTATGACAAGTTGAAGTCGCTTTCACGTGGCTATGCCTCTTTAGATTACGATTTTCTGGAGTATCGTGAATCAAATCTTGTCAAACTTGACATTTTGCTGAATGCCGAGTCTGTGGATGCACTTTCGACCATTGTCCACAGGGAAAAATCATACGAATGGGGACGAAAGCTCTGCTCGAAACTTCGGGAGCTCATTCCGCGTCAAATGTTTGAGGTAGCGATTCAGGCTGCCATTGGGAGCAAGGTTGTCGCCCGAGAAACGCTCAGCGCAATGCGAAAGAACGTCCTCGCAAAATGTTACGGGGGTGACATCACACGAAAGCGCAAACTCCTCGAGAAGCAGAAGGAGGGGAAGAAACGGATGAAACAGGTGGGACGTGTCGAAATACCGCAAGAGGCTTTTCTCGCGATTCTCCAAATGAAGGACTAGTTCCATCATCCAAAGTGACCGTTGACATCGATCGAATTATGTCGAACTGATAAGGAAGGCAAAAACGTGACCAAACAAATCAAAGAAGAACAGAATAAACCCCCGATAAGTTTCGGACGCAAGTCTTTGCTCTTTCTCAAAGAAGCCGGAATCGTTCTTGGTTTATTCCTCGTCATCAATAGCTTTGTGTTTGCCTCCTTCCTCGTACCAACCGGCTCGATGGAAAACGAGGTCCTGACGGGAGAACTTTTGTTCGTCAATAAATTTATCTACGGGGCGACGTCGCCGAGAAACGTTCACTTCACCAATATCCGGCTTCCTTATTTCAAACTCCCTGCCTTCAGGGATGTTCACAGGAACGACGTGATCGTTTTTGTTTTCCCGGGAGAGCGGGATGTGGTGCACCCCACTGATTTCGTTTTTTACCTCAAGCGTTGCATGGCGTTGTCCGGTGACACGATCCAGGTCAAGAACCGTGTGGTGTATGTGAACGGAAAAATGGCACCGATCCCGCGTAACATCAAGTTCGATCGTCCCGAGATCTGGCCCCCCAATATTCCCGATGAAGGAATTTTCCCAAAGGGAAAGCCGTGGAACCAGGACCAATATGGTCCGCTTGTCATTCCGAAGAAAGGGATGCAAGTTCCGCTGAATGCGCAGAATTATGATGAATGGGCCGTATTCGTCCAAAGAGAAGGCCACAGTATCGAACGTCAAGGCGATCAAATCCTTGTCGATGGTAAACCGACCAACGAGTATACTGTCCAACGGGACTACCTGTTTGGAATGGGCGACCACCGCGACAACAGTCTTGACGGCCGTTATTGGGGATTCATACCTCGTGAAGATCTTGTTGGCACTCCAATGATTGTGTATTGGTCGTGGGACACCGACATTCCGTTGTACGATATTTTCGGAAGAATCGCATCCATTCGATGGGGGCGAATCGGCTCACTGATTGAGTGATGGCAGAGAACTCGACCCATACAGACAATCAAGTTCAGTCTGAACCGGAATCGAATATTTCCCGTAGCCGCAATTCCCACTATCTCGAGTATGTGAAGGTTATCATTGCGACGATTCTTGTCGCGCTCTTCCTGAAGATCTTTGTTGTCGAAGCGTATCGTATTCCCTCAGGATCAATGGAGAATACTCTCCTCGTGGGTGATTTTCTCATCGTCAACAAGCTCGCGTACGGATTTCGCACCCCAAGCCGTCTCCCTTTAACCAATGTGGCAATGCCGACGCTGAAGATTCCGCTGTGGGGACATGTTCGTCGGGGAGACGTCATCGTGTTCGAATACCCGGGCTCGCTTGACGAAGTGAAACCATCAAGGGCGGTCAATTATGTCAAGCGGTGTATCGGTCTCCCCGGCGATACGGTGCGCATTGTACACGGTAAGGTGCTCGTTGACGGCAGCACAATGGATCTCCCTGCGCTCGCAAAACCGGTCGGTGAATACGGATTCTTCAGTGGCTCTCGAAGAACGACACCGTTCCCACCAGGCTCATCATATACCCAATTTGATTTTGGGCCCATTGTCGTTCCAAAACGGAGCGACACCATTGATCTTGACGGAGCCTCCATTCGTCGTTGGAAAATATTGATTGAACGGGAAGGTCATGCCGTTCTTGTCGATGAGGGAAGACAGGTTTTTATTGATGGTCGCAAAACCGATCACTATGCCGTGGAGCGAAACTATTACTTCATGCTGGGGGATAACAGGGACAACAGTCTCGACAGTCGTTACTGGGGCTTTGTACCGGAAAACAATATCGTTGGGGAAGCCCTGCTGGTATACTGGTCGTGGGATGCGGAGTCTTCGACAGGAAGTCTGATGGCGAAGTCGAGCAACATTCGGTGGAATAGAATTGGAACGATCATCAAATAATTGCGGAATTCGGATTGCGGATTGTGAATTCTGAAAGAAGTTAATCGCCTCAATCTGCAATCGTCAATCTAAAATCTCAAATTCTCCTTGGCTTCTCTTTACCTCCATATCCCATTCTGCGAGCACAAGTGCATATACTGCGACTTTTATTCGATTGCGCCAAAGGAGACTGAGGAAAACTACGACAACCTTGTCCAACGTTTTCTTACAGCGCTTGATCAGGAAATTCTGATTCGGGGACGGGACGCAACCTTTCAATCGACGTACGAAACAATATTTTTTGGCGGGGGAACGCCTTCGCTTCTTTCACCCACCGCCATCGGGACTATCCTCAATCAACTGTCTCGCAGCTTCTCCATCAGCGACAATGCAGAGATTACTCTCGAAACAAATCCCGGCACTGTCGACATCCGGAAACTACGCGAGTTCAGGTCCGCAGGAGTAAACCGAATCAGTTTTGGGATTCAATCGTTCCACGAGAAGGATCTGCAATTCCTTACACGGATTCATAACGCCGACCAGGCAAGGGAAAATGTTCGCAACGCATATAAGGCGGGATTTGACAACGTTAGCTTTGACCTGATTTTTGCACTGCCGGGCCAGACACAGGAACTCTGGAATTCCAATCTTGAACAGGCTTTGCAATTGGCTCCGACCCACATCTCGTGTTACAGCCTGATCGTGGAACCCAATACGCCATTACATCGAATGGTGGAAGCGAAACAGGTGACCCCACTTGCCATGGACGAAGATGCCGATATGTATGAACAAACGATGAGCGTTCTCGCGGATGCCGGTTTCGAGCAGTATGAGATATCGAATTTTGCGAAGCCCGGTTTCAAATGTCGTCATAACATAGCCTACTGGAATCATGAGAATTACCTCAGCTTCGGGCCATCTGCACATTCGTTTTGGAATGGGAAGCGCTGGTGGAACTTGTCCAATGTCAACGGGTACTCCGATTCATTGAGCAAAGGTACGGTTCCAGTCGCAGGAGAGGAGACCCTCTCTTCTCAACAGTGGTTCGATGAAACCATCTATCTTGGGTTACGAAGCGAAGGCATTCCGCTGGCGGGATTTGAACGTCGGTTTCACAAAGATCTTCTGAAGGATTTCAAAACGATCATCGACGGTCTTCTCACGGACAATCTTGCAAGCATCGAGGAAAACCGGCTCCGCCTCACGTCGAAAGGGTATCTCTTGTGCGATGAAATTTGCCGATCGTTTCGTTAAAGCAAACGCTGCCAACCTCGCGTCTCACACATAGATCGAGTAGAGAATTCCTCCGGCATCTGCGGGACGCCTTGCAGTTCGACTCATTTCCTGATACATTGAAAACGCTCGTTTTTCCGCGTTTCGTACTCCAGCCAGTGCACCCGAGGAAAGAATGGATACCAAAAAACTGAACCGTATTGTTGGCCTCCTCGTATTCGCCGTATCGCTTGTCACGTACGTTAAGACGATTTCTCCAACCGTGGTGTTTTGGGATGTCGGCGAATTCTGCGCCGCTGCGTTTTCGCTTCAAGTGCCACACCCACCGGGAGCGCCGCTCTTTTTGCTCCTTGCTCGCCTTTCATCAATGATCCCGATCATTCCGGACACGGCGGTAAGGATGCACATACTTTCTGCCATCGCAAGCGCCATAACTTGCATGCTGCTCTACTTCATTTCCGTGAGGTTCATCACTATGTGGAGAGGCCTTCCGCAGACCACCTACGACACGCTTGTTGTTTATGGATCATCCGTGGTTGGCGCTCTATCGCTCACGTTCAGCAAGACATTCTGGTTCAATGCTGTTGAAGCGGAAGTGTACGGATTAAGCATGATGTTCGTGAGCGGAATTGTGTGGCTGAGCTTGCGATGGTATGAACGGGCGCATAAGGAAAGTGGCGATCGTTACCTGTTGTTTATCGCATACATCATCGGTCTGGCGGTGGGGGTGCATCTGCTGGCAATCCTCGCCGTGTTTTTCGTGATGATGTTGTTCTATTATCGATACAATGAGTTTTCGGTCCAGTCACTTCTCAAGTTTGGGGTGGCTGCCCTTATCCTCTTTGGAATCATCTATCCGGGCATTGTCAAGGAGCTGCCTTCGATGCTGGATGGAGAAATCGGAGGAACGAGGAGCGAGTTCTTTGCCTACATTCCCCTCGTACTGCTCGTTGCGGCCGGGTTCGGCATCTACTACTCCATAAAAAAGAGAAACCGAATACTGAATATTGCACTGCTTTCCTTCGTATTGATTATTCTCGGTTATTCGACGTACACGATGGTCTTCATCCGCGCAAATGCTCATCCCCCCATGAATGAAAATGATCCGAGTACGCTCACTCGTCTTGTGTCATATTTGAATCGTGAGCAGTACGGAAGCGCGCCGCTCGTTGACCGGCGCTGGGATAACGATCCTGAAAAGTTACGCGCCTCCCAGAAATACTCCAGCGATCTGGATTTCCTTTTACGTTTTCAGCTGAACCATATGTACGTGCGGTATCACATGTGGAATTATGTCGGCGTAGCTGGTGATGAAAAGGAGTCGGCCTGGAGTGCAAAAGATTTCTATTTCATTCCTCTCTTCCTTGGGTTGTTCGGGCTGTGGTATCATTGGAAGAAGGACTGGAAAATGGCCTCTGTGGCGACGGCGTTTTTCCTTATTATGGGTTTAGCTCTCGTCCTGTACTTCAACATGCAGGAACCACAACCGAGGGAACGCGACTACTTCTATGTCGGGTCATTTTTCATTTTCTCCATGTGGATAGGGATGGGACTCCTTGGATTAATCGATTTGCTCAAGGGGCGGATTACCGGATTCAGCAAACCACAGTACGTATCCTATGGAATCCTTGCGTTCGGAGTCATATTTGTCCCGGCCAATATGCTGCGTGTCAATTACAGGGAGGCAAACCGGAGCGGCAACTACACTGCGTGGGATTATCCGTACAATCTCCTGCAAAGTTGCGAGCAGGATGCCATTCTCTTCACCAACGGCGACAATGACACGTTTCCTCTTTGGTACCTACAGGATGTGGAAGGAATCCGGCGCGATATACGCGTCGTAAATCTGAGTCTCGCGAACACCAATTGGTATATCAAGGCACTTAAACACGAGCGGCCGTATGGAGCCTTGACTGTTCCCATCAGTTTGCCCGATGATCAGATCGACGTTATACGCGCTGTTGCATTCGAACCAAGAACAATGGCATTACCCACGACGGCGGAAGTAGCGAAGCGCTTTATCCCTGAAGGTCAGTCCGCAACGTTGGACACCTCGATTACAAACAGTGGGGTGCTGCGATGGCTTATGCCGAACTCAATCCAATTCGGCAACGTGAAGGCAATTCGTGCACAGGACATCATGGTGTACGATATTATCCGGACGTCCAACTGGCAGAGACCCATTTACTTTGCAATGACCGTGGGCGATGACGGAAAAATCGGCCTCCGGGAATACATGGAACTGCGAGGAATCGCATTCAAATTTGTTCCCCAACGGCAGACGCAGTACTATGCCAACCTCAACGAGCACTCCATGGTGGCCAACTTGATGACGGATGTGAAAACACCTTCGAAAACGCCGAGCTACGGTTTTTTGTGGCGCGGTCTCCAGGACACTACGACATACTTTGATGAAGATGTCAGGCGACTGATATCAAACTATCGGAACGCCTATCTTGCGCTCGCGGTCTACTATACGAATGTCACCAACCAGCCGGAGAAAGCCACAACTTCCCTGGACAGAATGGACCATCTCCTTCCCCGGCGGAATTTTCCAATGGACCCACGATTCAAGCTCGATGTCATAGGCTTTTACAACCTGACGCGAGATACGGCGAAGTCTCGTGAATATGTCCGCGAACTGATTGCTGATTTGGAACCAATTGTGGCAAAACGTCAGAAGGAGCAGATTAGCTACTACAGCAGCTATATCATGCTGTTTACGAGCTACCTTGGACTGGATATGTATGACAAGGCTTCCGAGCTGGTCAACATTCTGAAACAAGTTTATGCGGGTGAGCCGGGCGTTGACGGATTCATAGCACAACTGACTGCCCAGATCGACGCCAGGCGGAAGGCTCAGGCTTCAGAGAACGCAGCCCGCGACTCGATTGGGCCGGGAAGTGAGGGGAAATAATCTGTGGAATCCTTACAGACTCCAAAGGCATCAAAAGAATCCAGGAAAGACGATTGGGAGACATTTTGGGATGAGAAGCAGGATACGGATGAAGTATATTCAAACGCCGGAAGGGTACTGCGTCATTTGTCGAAAGTGACCGACCTGCACAACAAGAAAGTTCTGGAGATTGGTGCGGGAACAGGACGGGACAGCTTTCCGCTCGTGGAACAAGGGGCAACAGTCTATCAGCTTGATTACGCGGAGAATTCTCTCAAAATCCTGAAGCGTCTTGCGGAGGAGAGCAATCTCCCGGTAAGTATCGTGGGTGGAGACACCTTCAATCTTCCTTTCCGTGATGAAACGTTCGATATCATTTTCCACCAGGGGTTGCTTGAACATTTTCGGAAGCCTCTCGCGGAAGGATTGCTTCGGGAAAACATACGGATCCTGAAGCAGGGAGGGCTTCTCCTTGTCGACGTTCCACAGCGATGGCATTCCTACACGGTTGCCAAGCACATCCTCATCGCAATGGACAAGTGGTTTGCAGGATGGGAACGATCGTTTTCGGTCGGCGAGTTGCGCTCACTTCTTCGAAGTCTCGGACTCACGCCCGTGTATGCGTATGGCGAGTGGATGTATCCGAGTTTTTTCTACCGCGCATTTCGCGAACTCTTGAAGAAGACGGGATGGACATTGCCTCTGTATCCGACGCTGGGCAAGCCCCTTACCGGTGTACGCTCTTGGACGCGCGAACGGCTCCTTGCAACACCTCTCCCGCTCCATACCGGCATATCCATCGGTGTTATTGCTGTCAAGGCGAAAGCGACCTCGTGACACACAACGTTGTTAAGACGAATTCTTGAATTTGAAGCCATTCAATCGATGAATGTACTCATTATTGCATTATCGGGAATTGGAGACGCATTGATGTTTTCGCCGGCGCTCACATTGCTGCGCCGACAGTATCCCGATGCACAGATCGATCTTCTCTCGATGTTCAGGGGAGTGAAGGAGTTGTACGAGCGCAATCCAGACATCAACGAGGTACTCCATTGGGATTTTCTTCATCGATCGCCAATTTCCTCGCTCCTGTATCTTCTGCGTCTTCGAAGATGCCGATATGATGCGACGATCAGCGTCTATCCTCAAAACAGATGGCCGTACAATCTTATCTGCTATGTCATTGGGGCCAGGAAGAGAATCGGCCACGACTATGATCACGTCAATACTCGATCCCTCAATTTTCTCAACAATCTACGCATTCGGGAAGAACGGCAACGACACAATGTCGAAGAGAATTCAAAACTTGTCGAACTACTCGGGGTTCAGCTTCCCCCTGAATTGCCGCCTCTCAAGGTCAAATTGAAGCCTGAGGATCAGGCTCAAGCGGACGAATGGCTGCGGTCCCGTGGAATTCAAGACTCCAGAGTTCTCGTGGGATTTCATGCCGGATCAGCGTTGTTCAAGAAACACATCCGCAAACGATGGGCGTCGGAAAAATTTGCAGCACTCGGACGCAGGCTGAAGGAGAATCAAGATACGGTCGTGCTGCTCTTCGGAGGACCGGAAGAATACGAGCTCAATGAGCGCATCAACCGCGAGATGGGTGGCACAGGGCAAGTCGTACAGGTCCCGTCTCTCTCGACAGGTGCGGCACTGATCGCACGATGCACCGTCATGGTTTGCAACGATGCGGGCCTGATGCACGTCGCATCCGCTCTGCACGTACCGGTCGTCTCCGTCTTTGCCTACACGAATCCACTCGGTCTCTATCCATGGAAAACGCCGCACCGGATTGTTCGTCGTGAACTGGAATGCAGCCCGTGTTTCTACTATTCACCCCGGCCCGTCCGCTGCGTATGGAAAGACGATCAGTTCCGTTGTATTACGCATATCGAGGTCGAAGAGGTGTGGCAGGCTCTAAAGGAAATTCAAGCGGAAGTGAAACAGATACACTGATGCAGTGGGCCGCGGATTTGATCACACTCTACGGCGAGAGCAGCGTCGTCTTCAAGTAGTCTGATAGTTCAGCCGGACTCCCCACCTTACGCACCAACCGTGTGCAATCGTTTTGCCTGTGCGATCCCGGTTCGTTGCGAAGTGTATCAACAACGCCATTCCAAAAATCACCGACAAGAACAATAGGTTTTCGGCTGATGATATCTTTGTTGATCAGTTCGAGCACACACGCAAATTCCAGCAGCGTGCCGGTTCCGCCTGGCAAGACGACATAAGCATTACCCGTTTCGACCAGTTTCATCAACCGTTCAATAAGTGAATGCGCCTTTATTTCCTGTTGGATCCACGGGTTTGGTTTGCGGGACCAACCTGAGACAGTGATGCCGATAGTTGTTCCACCGGCTTCCTTTGCTCCCTTTGCAGAAGCTTCCATGGTCCCTGCGTACCCGCCGTTACAGACTACCATTCCAGCCTCCGCAAGCATTCTGCCGCATTCGTACGCTGTAACGTAATTCACGCTGTTTTCTTCCGGAATAGAGCTCCCAAACATTGTTACGATGGGTTTCATCTTCAAAATCTCCAGTCCTCAATCAAGGAAGACCCAATTAATGCCGAAGCGGAACGTCCTATCGGGCATCGGATAGACGGGGGTGATAAAGTAGTTGGCATTCAAAAGGTTTTCGTAGGAGAGAGTGATATAGGCGTCGCCAATTTTCAGGATGGCAAATAAATCAAGTCTGGTCCAGGAATTCACCGTTGTATCTGTATATTCTCTGTACAACATCAACTGCGGATTCAATGTCATTCCGTGCTGAGCGTCCATGAAATGAGATCGGATGCCGATTTTGAAATCCAACGCATTCTTGAAGAACTTGTTTCGGTACGACAGTTCTCCACTCATCACGAGGTCCGGGGAAAGGAGTTTTATCGTGTCGGCTTCCGTGTACCGCGTGTAGAGCAACGTTCCTTCAAATGCGAAAGGACCATATTGAGCGTTTAGTGATGCAGCTATACCGCGTGTGTGGGTTTTTGGAATGTTCAGGATTCGGACGGCCTGGCTCCCATAGAGCGTTTGCGCAGGTTGAAACATAATTGCGTTTTCGATGCTCCTGTCGAATCCAGCGACCGACAAGAGCCCTGCGTCCCCAAGATGGAATTCGACGCCCGCACGATAGAATGTATGCTTTTCTTTTTCGATGGCGGACGAACGGAAAATTGTGGAATCGGCCCACGATGATTCTTGAAATGTGGGAAACCTATAGGACCGACCGTATTCACCAAAGATGCCAAGAGGCGTTACGGGAAATAATTTCAATCCGGCACCGATTGATGATGCTGGTTGATTGTTGAATTCGTCAAATCGTGCGGAGATACTCACGTTCGTGTATTCTGTTGGATGAAGAGTAGATGCCAGGAACGCAGAAGCAATCGTCCTCTTTGCACTGTTCACGGTACCCGCCTGTGCTGCTGAATCGACAAATCCGTTGGAAGCATATTGTGAGTGCTCCGATTGTACTCCGAATTCTGTTTCGTGAAATTCGGACCGGAATGATTGCTGGACACGCATACCGCGAAGTTCCGCATAGTGGGAATCGGAGATTGTAAGCTGTGTGAACTCGCTTCCTGAATTCGAATAATCTCTCAGCAGGTGCGTGTAGTATGCGTTCGCCTGTGTGATCGATGTTGAATCATTGAAGAACTTGCCAATGGCGAGCAATGATACATCTCTGCGCGAGACAGTTTCGAGCGCGTTTGGACTGTTGACGAAAGCGCCAACATCGTCGAACACGTTTGGAGTCCTGGAAATATCGACCCCACCATTCAATCCGTTAATATCCTTGGTGTAGAAGTCCGTTAGGGCGATGTTGAGCCTGTCGGAGAAATTGTATCGCAATCGTGTACGCACATTCCAGTTGTTTACAATGGCCCCTTGAGGAGCTGGTGCGGCAGATGTCGTGCGGGCTCCATCAAAACGTCCGTCAGAGACTCGACGTTGAAATCCAAACATAAGATTGAGTCCACGGAGAATATTCTGGGTGAACAATCCATCCGACATGAGGTCATTGTTGGGGGCCTGGATATAACGCACCTTTGTGATCGGTCGCAGAGTGTTGTATTGCCGTGTAACAAAGTTGAGCGCGGCCCCTGGCGCATTCCACGACTCCGCTGACGACGAAATGCCGGAGAAATCTTCAACTTGTTCGACAAACTCCATGGGGATATCATAAAGATTGTATGTACCCGTGATGGGATCGTTCATCGGTCTGCCATCCATAAGGATGGCAACTCCGCGCCAGTCGACACCCCAGGCATTGAATTGCCCGGGCTTTCCAGGTTCTCCAAGGTCGCGCAAAGAGAATCCCGGGAGCTTCCAAAGCAGATTGCCGAAATATGTGGCATCCGACCAGATGAACTGGGAGCTGTGAAATTCGCTTGATGAATCAATTCCCTGATGCAGGCTGCCGATCGCCGGAATAAAACGAACTCGTAATGTATCCTCAGCTGCGGAAGAATCCGCTCGTGCTGTCTTCGTGGAATCTGGCCCCCTCAATTGTTGGGAAACGGCTTTCGTCGTTGGCAGAAAAAGAAGTATTACTCCGAGGAGAACGATGGGTCTCAAATGCACGGCAAAATAATTCAAAGAATTTTCGATCTTAAGATATCTGTTTTGGTTTGAAATCAGGTCGGGTAAGCGATGTGGCGCAAGTCGATGCAAGTTCCGTCATCGCAGTTCGTGCGGCAGTTTCATGTCGATAAAAGCAGAAAATAGAAGAGCCACTCCCGCTCAATTGGACGAAGATTGCACCCGTCAACTCGAGTTTTTCTTTGAGGCGGCGAATTTCCGGGTATTTCTGGAATACCAGCCCTTCGAAGTTGTTCCTAATGTACGTGTGAATATCGTCCGGGCTCGCCAGGAATCCCTCAATGAGCGTCCGAAGCGGTTTGGCATTGGACATTGCCTCCAACTGCACGTGCGAGTATGCCCACTCCGTTGATATGTGGATAGGTGGTGTCACGGTCAATATCCAATATGGAATATTCAGGTCGAAGTGGTCGAGAACTTCCCCGCGCGATGTTCCTGCGGCCGTACCTCCCTGTATGAAAAATGGAACGTCCGATCCAAGTTGCGAAGCGAGTAATTCAAGTTCCCGTAAGACCATCCCGGTCTTCCAAAGTTTGTTCAAAGCCACAAGGACGGTTGCGGCGTCACTACTTCCTCCTCCGAGGCCTGCTCCCACCGGTATACGCTTTTTCAAACCGATCTCAATTCCTTCCCGATGACCTGTGTGTTCCTGGAACATTTGTGCTGCTCGTACGCACAGGTTTGTCGAATCACGAGGAATCCCGGAAGAGGACGTCATCAGTGTCACAGACTCTGCCGGTTCAATCGACAATTCATCGCACAAATCAATTTGGTGAAAGATTGTTTCGATGTCGTGGTATCCGTCTGATCGTTTTCCAAGAATGCGGAGTCCAATATTGATCTTGGCGTAAGCGCGAAGATTCATGCAGCTTGCGAGGGATGAACTAATGGCGGAGACACAGGAGTGTTGGTCATTGCGCTGGTGATCGTGCTGAAAAATAACGTAATAACGAAGGAGAAGCAAGAAACCCGGAGAAACCCAAGTTTTTGATTGTTGCTCCAATTATTCGTATGTTAAGATGAATTCCGATCCAATAGTCCGTCAACAACCTTGAACATTCCCCCTACACGAGTTGTTCATATCGGCACGATCACCATTGGCGGGGGAGCTCCACTGGTGCTTATTGCGGGACCGTGTGTTGTTGAAAGCCGCGAGATGATCTTCAGGACTGCAGAAAAGATACAGTCCATCACCCGCCGGCTTGAGATACCGTTCATTTTCAAGTCCTCTTACAAAAAAGCCAACCGTTCCAGCGGCAAGTCATTTTCCACCATCGGTGACGAATCTGCTCTCAAGATTTTGGGAGATGTGAAGCGCGAATTCGGTATTCCGATCCTGACGGATGTACATTCAGAAAAAGAAGTGCTGATGGGCGCCGAAGTCGCCGACGTGCTTCAGATACCGGCCTTTCTCTGCAGACAAACGGAGTTGCTGGAGGCGGCGGGCAAGAGCGGCAAGGCAGTGAACATTAAAAAAGGACAGTTTGTTGCTCCGGAAGACATGGCATTGGCAGCAGAGAAAGTTGCATCCACCGGGAACAAGAGAATTCTACTGACGGAACGAGGATCGACATTCGGTTATCACAATCTTGTCGTGGATATGCGATCGCTTCCCATCATGCGTCGAACGGGTTATCCTGTTGTTCTTGACGCCACCCATTCTGTTCAGCTCCCCGGTGGTGAACGGGGCAAGAGCGGTGGACAACCGGAATTCATTTTTCCCATCGCGCGGGCCGGCGTGGCAGCAGGCTGTGATGCGGTCTTCATCGAGACGCATCCCAATCCCGCCAAGGCAAAGAGCGACGCTTCAAGCCAGCTGAAGCTTGATCTCCTGGAAGATCTGCTCAAGCAGCTTGTCGCGCTCGATGGCACGATGAAACGATTCAGATCAAATTGACGAAATGTCTGTGTCAGCGAAACTTCCGAACCGAACAAAATTGCGGGGTATCAAACTTCTTCTCCTTGATGTGGACGGCGTGATGACGGATGGCGGAGTCTATTTTTCCGAGCGTGGTGACGAATTAAAAAAGTTCAACATCCTGGACGGGTACGGAATCGCGAAACTTCAGAAATCCGGAGTGAAAGTAGGTATTCTCACAGGCAGATCGTCTCAACTTGTTGCCAGAAGAGCTCAAGAACTCGGAATTACCGAAGTGTATCAGAATCTTGAGCACAAGCTTGACGCTTACGAACAGATCAAGCTCAAACTCAATCTAAACGACGGAGAGATTGCCTACGTTGGGGATGATGAGCCGGACATCCCGGTCATGAACAAAGTGGCGTTTGCCGCGTGCCCTGCAAACGCAATGGTTGTCGTCCGGCGTCAGGCAGATTTTGTTTGCAGGAACCGTGGAGGCGAAGGAGCGGTGAGGGAAGTGGTCGAATTGATTCTCGGAAGCCATTCTCATGGTGCTTAAGGAATCTTTTCCACGGGACCTGAGTCCGCTGGAAAAAGACCTCTTGCTGTGGCTGCTTCCGGCCGATCGACCGGGATATCGCGAGTATCGATCCATTGTTGCTGCATGGAGCGTTGCAGCAAAAGGGAGGAGGGGGGAGGGCAATTTCATTCTCGCATCGGAAACCACCGAAATAGATAATGAATCTCCGTTACCGCAGGTTTTTGCATATGGGCTCGTCGAGTTGGCACATGGGGCGATTGCCATAACGATTCGTGAACGACTCGGGGATCAGCTTGAATATGAAATCGTAAGTCTTGAGGGAGAATCTCTCCCGGATGTCCTGGAAGAAAAGAGGCGGTGGACATTCTCCACTTGGCTTCCCAAACAAGCATGTCCGAACTGCCTGGGCATCCTCCGCGAAGTTGTTATGCAGACTGAACGGGGAAGGAGATTTGCTCTTGCGCTGTGCAAGAACGATGGAAGAATCTGGGTGTATGATGAAGTGAGCGGAGTCAATCATCCTGTCCCCCTGACGAATTTTTACAATGAGCTTATGCTCCACACAAAAGTTCGCGATCCAAACATAGCGCTGAATTCGAAAAGACTTTTCACGGACCTCCAGAATTATTCCGATTCGACGCTGTCCCGGGCATTTGCTTCATATAACAAACTAAAAACAAAAATTGAGTTTGAAGATCAACTTCAAATTACAGACGAGCGAAAGCCTTCACTGTTGAGAAGACTTCACTCTCGCATTCTGAAATCTGACTGAATATGGACTCGTCAATCGAAAGAGGCAAAGAAGTAATACGGATTGAGACGCAAGCGCTCGCTGCTCTCGAATCCAGGATCAATGGTTCTTTCGCTGATGCCGTTGAGTTAATCTACAACTGCAAGGGAAGAGTCATCGTCACCGGTCTTGGAAAATCAGGACTTGTTGCGCGCAAAATTGTCGCAACGATGAACTCGACAGGAACCGCTGCGGTCTTCCTGCATCCCGCGGATGCTGCGCACGGCGACCTTGGCATGGTGCGCAAGGATGATGTTGCGATCTGTATTTCGAAGAGTGGCGACACGGAGGAAATCAGGCAACTCCTTCCCATGTTTCGACATATCGGTATGAAAGTCATTTCGATGGTCGGCAGTCCGGGATCTACCCTCGCCAAACAGAGCGATATCGTGCTGGACATCAGCGTCAAGGAAGAGGCTTGTCCTCACGATCTGGCGCCGACGGCATCGACCACAGCCACCCTTGCCCTGGGTGATGCACTCGCCATGGCTCTGCTCGACAAGCGTAATTTCACCAAGGAAGATTTCGCCATGTTTCACCCTGGAGGAAACCTTGGCAAGCGGCTCCTCTTGCGCGTTGAAGAGATGATGGTGTCAGGTAAAGACGTGCCAATCGTGAAACAAAGTGTCTCGCTCACCGATGCGATCGTTGAGATAACGTCAAAACGATTCGGTGCGACGTGTGTTGTGGATGATTCGGGAAGGCTCTTCGGCATCATAACCGATGGTGACCTGCGAAGACTGCTTCAACGAACCACGGACATCCGCGATTTGACGGCACTCAATGTTGCGTCGAAGAACCCGAAGACAATACGAAAAGACTCCCTTGCAGCGATTGCTCTTGAGGAAATGGAAGACTTCAAGATCACGCAGCTCATTGTCGTGGACGGTGAGCATCGTCCCATCGGGATGCTTCATTTGCACGATCTCGTCAAGGCGGGGTTGGGGAATGGATCGTCGGAGTGATTGGAATCCCGATGCGCGTCGCGTTCTTCATAGTTCCACTCCTGGTCATTCTCTTCGCGGCGTGCGAAGAAAAAATCAAACCTTCCGTATTGCCCACCGTCGACAGCAAGACCATCCCGAAACAGGAAAGCTGGAATAGCCACATCGTGATTTCCGATTCCGGCTTGGTTCGTGCGGTCATTGATGCAGGGTATCTTCGTGTGTTTGAAGGCTCTCAACAGACGCATATGAGCGAAGGCGTCGTCGTGCACTTTTTCGACATCGGCGGGAAGCAAACGTCGGTCATGACAAGCAAGGAAGCGATTGTCGATGAAAACACTGACAATCTTGAAGCAATCGGCAACGTGCTTGTTGTCTCCGATGACAGCTCAAAGCTCAGGACGGAACATCTGTATTGGGACAATCGACGCCAGCTTGTTCACACACCAGAATTTGTACAAATCACTTCTCCCAAGGAAAAGCTTCAGGGTCATGGTTTTGAGTCGAATCAGAATCTCCGCAACTACAAAGTCTTCCACGTCACCGGACAAGCGGTTCCACAATAACCCGCCGTCGTTGCGACTCCTCCCACGATATTCGTGTGTTGGCTTCATCGGCAGGCTTCTGCTGATTTCCCTTCTTGTTCATTGTGCGGGGAATGAATGTTTTGCACAACAAACCAGACTTATCGAGCTCAATCATGCCGATCAAATGAATGGTTTGGTCATCAACGGTGAACAGGTCCGCGAGTTCATCGGCAAGGTGCATTTCACGCAGATCACAGAAAAGGGGGACCGTGTTTACCTTTGGTGCGACCGCGCTCTTCAATATCTGAACGCCAATAGAGTGGATCTATTCGGCCACGTGAAAATCATACGCGATACGACCACCATCACGTCCGATCAAGGCAAGTACTACGGGAATGAGAAACGAGCGGAAGTTACCTCGAACGTTCGCCTCGTGCGCGGCACTTCAGTACTGACGTCCCTCTTCGGGCAGTACTCTATAGATGAAAAACGATCCCATTTCTCTGGTAACGTGCGCCTTGTCGATACTGCATCGTCCATTGCGTGCAATGATCTCACCTACTTTGATTCTGAGTCAAAGTCAATTGCCACGGGGAACGTACGTGTGGTGAACCTGGCCAATTCTGCAACCATTCTTGGCGATTCGCTTGTGCATTTCGAAAGCAGGCGGTACAGCATCGTTCCAAGCAATCCGAGACTCGTCCAGATTGACACATCCTCGTCCGGCGTCATTGACACTCTTGTTGTCGTCAGCAAGGTCATGGAGTCATATCAGGACTCGTCCGAACGATTTGTCGCCATCGACAGCGTGAAAATGGCACGGGGAGAATTGTCCGCTCGCAGCGGAAGGACAACGTTTTTTGTACGGAAAGACTTGATTATTCTGCAACATCATCCTATTGTATGGCAGGCACTCAACCAGATCACGGGGGATTCGATCCATGTTGGCCTTCAGAACAAGAAGCTTCGTTCCGTCCATGTGTGGGGTCATGCTGTCGCGATTTCCAGGTCTGATTCCCTGTATCACAACCGGTACGACCAGCTCACAGGACGCGAGATGACGATGTATTTCGCCAGTGACCGATTGGACAGTGTCTTTGTGAACAACAACGCCACAAGTCTCTACTACTTGTACGACAATGACAAGCCTGATGGGGCGAACAAATCGAGCGGCGATCGAATCTACATAAACTTTATGGACGGGAAAATCGACCGCATCAAGATTGTGGGAGGCGTTCAGGGTCAGTATTTTCCCGAGAAGATGCTCGCCAACCATGAGAGCCAGTACAATTTGGACGGTTTCAAATGGTACACGATTCGTCCGCGCCGTGTTCAATTGATGATACTGGATCAACGGTATGACTAAGAAGACATCGCCAGTTCCAGAAAAGTCCCGGAAGGAATTGACAAAGGTTTCAGTGAAGGAAGCACAGCGTGCTGAAACCTCAACGGTGGAACTTCCCAAAACCTTCAAGGAATCGGCAATACTGCGGACCGAGAGCCTTGTGAAACGTTACAAGAAACGGACAGTCGTAAACAATGTTACCATCGACGTCCGGCAGGGCGAAATTGTCGGTCTCCTCGGGCCAAACGGTGCCGGCAAAACGACCACGTTCTATATGGTCGTTGGCATGGTCCGGCCAAATGCTGGACGAGTATTTCTTGACAACACCGAAATAACGAGCTATCCGATGTATCAGCGTGCGCGCCTTGGGATCGGCTATCTTCCTCAGGAAGCTTCCGTCTTCCGTCGATTGTCGGTTCGGTCCAACCTTATGGCGATTCTCCAGCTGACGAAGCTTTCGAAAAAAGAACAAAATGAGAAGTGCGACAGGCTTCTTGAGGATTTCGGCCTGACACACGTAATGAACAGCTATGGGTACGTTCTTTCCGGGGGGGAGCGACGCCGTACGGAAATTGCCCGATCGTTGGCGCTCGACCCGCGGTTCATGCTCCTTGATGAGCCGTTTGCAGGCATCGATCCAATCGCCGTTGAAGAAATCATGAAGATCGTAAAGGAGCTCAAAGAGAGAAACCTTGGAGTGTTGATTACAGACCATAACGTTCACGAGACACTTACGATCACGGATCGCTCGTATCTGCTTTTCGAAGGAAGGATCCTCAAATCAGGCCCAGCCCAATTCCTTGCAAACGACCCCGAAGCCAAGAAACTCTATTTGGGAGAGTCTTTCAAGCTTGACCGGTACGATGTGGAGGAACCCGGAGCAGAGGATTAGGTGATCAAGATAGGTTTTAGAATGCGAAAGCCCAACCTCATGCAGCGAGATCGGGCTTTATCATTGGGGTGAAGGTTAAGTGTTTACTCGGATTTCTTTGAAGATCCGTCGGACTTGGGCTCAGAAGAACTTGATTTGGTTTCGGTGGAATCGCTCTTAGCCGGCTTACCATCGCTTTCTTTCTTGTCTTTCGACGCTCCTTCTGCTTTCTTCTTTTCGGTCGAAGTGGATGGACTGCTTCCGACCTTTTTGTAATCGGTCTGGTAGAACCCGCTTCCCTTAAAAATCAAACCTCCCCCCGTTCCCATGATGCGTTTCAAGGCATGCCTGCCGCAGTTGGGGCAAACAACGAGCGGATCAGCCGTCATACGCTGATACTCATCGAATGCATGTCCGCATTCCCTGCAGTGGTACTCATATGTCGGCATTGTGAATCCTCTGGTCTCTCTTACCTGGACGGTCAGATGCCCGTCATTACGGGTCAGAATATACTCTCCATTTTACTCTATTTCAATTAGATTAACAATGTTGACTGCAACATAATTCCTCAACCGATTACAAAAGGAGGCCCCCTATGCTCAGCAAGACGATGCAAGACGCCATGAACGAACAGATTAAGAATGAGCTCTATTCCGCCTACCTCTATCTCTCGATGGCGACGCACTTTGAGTCGGCCAACCTTCCCGGGTTCGCCCACTGGATGAAGATCCAGGCGACGGAGGAAGTTAAGCACTCGATGAAATTCTTCGAGTATATCGTTGATCGTGGCGGCAAGGTGTCTCTCAAAGCGATCGACCAGCCCCCTGCGGATTTCAAGACGACGCTCGACATTTTCAAGATGGCGTACAAACACGAACAGAAGGTCACCGGGATGATCCATAAGCTGTATGAGTTGTCTCTGAAGGAGAATGATTATCCGACGCAAGTTATGCTGCAATGGTTCATTAAAGAACAGGTGGAAGAGGAGAAGTCGGCGGAGGGTATCATTGAGCAGCTCAAAATGGCTGGAGATTCCTCTGCGGCGTTGTTGATGGCAGACAGGCAATTTGCGCAACGGAAAGGGGATTGAAGATTCCACCGCTAAGGATGCAGAGCATGCAAAGATGAGAAAATGGGGAATAATTTAGAAAGGCGATGAACAGTAAATCTTTCAGAAGCACGTTCGTGGCTTTTCATATAACACTTGGAGTGGTGATCTTTCTACAAAGTATCGCCACCGTTCTCCAGGCCTCTTCGGGTCACGTCGCTGGGGCGATGAGGTCGCACTTGACATTGCTGGCGATCGCCGAAGCAATCGCTGCGGTTCTTTTCGTGCTTCCAAAGACGGCGAGAGCGGGAGGAGGGGTTCTTCTGATCGTATTCGCGATTGCTCTCATCGTTCACGGCATACGTGGTGAGCTTGCCCTGCTTGTTTATGCAGCGGGTGTGGTATTGGTTATGATTCAGGGAGATTCGTACAAGATAGGTTAGCTGGAACAAACGACAACCATGTTGTTGGACTTGAAACCTATGAGACAATCTAATTCCGATATTCGACAGCTCCGAATCATTCAACAGATCCTTTTCCATAGCGTCATACCAATTGCATGCTCTACGGCGATCGGATTTCTTTTTTATCGTTGGAACGTCTTCAATCCCCATTACCCAGCATTTCAATTTGTGGAGAGCGCTGCCCTGGCATCGATTTTCTACTATTCTCTCACTTACTTGCGATTACGTAACGCATTTGCTGCACTCCTCGTTCTATTTCTCTTGGAACTGCTTGTCACACGGTCTACACGACCGATGTATGTCCTGCGTGATCTTCTTCATACCGGAGGGATTGCAACGGCAGTTATTCTCTACTATCGTCAGCTTCGATCGAATTCCGGCCTCAAGGGTCAGTATTTCGGATTGGTGCTCTCGGGAATTCTTGGAGTCTGCACGATCGTCGCATGGTCCATCCAGCTTTTTCTTGTTGAATTCGTTTTCATCAAACACCAGTCGATCGATCTGACAAGATTCATTTCCTTGGCAGCTTTTTACGGTTTCCTCGTAGGTTTGGGGGTCGGCATTGGCATTGTGATCAATCGCAGGATTTTTGATGGGGCAAGAGGTGCAGAAACTGCAACGTGAAGTCTGGGTTTTTAGGCAACCAGAGGAATCGAAATTCACCTAAAACGGCGCAATGTATGATCGGGGCGAAAGTTGTGATATGTTTCACCTATAATAAGAGTTTTTAATGTATCTTCGGGAGGCCACCTATTTATCAATCACCATGGAGGGATCTATGAAACAAGCTGTCACATTCATCATCGCGGTAATCCTGCTATCGAGTCTTGCACTCGCCCAGGATGTTCAGCCAGCTGTCAAAGCCGGCGCGAAGTCCATCAACTTTACGTTTGGCGGACTTGGCACATTTGGGCTAGGGGCGGCGGGAGTGAATGCAGGGATCAGCGGTTCCTATTTCATGAATCAGGATGCAGCGTTGCGGGTGGGATTGCAGGTCTATTCCAGTAGCACGAAGACACCATGGAATGATTTTTCAGGCAATGGAACGAATCCCGGATCCGATGGCAGCACGTCGCTCTTTGGATTGGGTGTTGGAGTTGATTACCTGGCGTATATGAACGCGATGACGCCAAGGGTAAGACCCTACCTAGGTGCGGGAGTCAGTGTTATCATGCAATCGTCGGACTCAAAACCCGCTCTTGCCAATTCCTCAGCGAACGGAACAACCACGGAAACAAAGGGTGCGACTGCTGGCGATGGACTCACGTTCGGGGTTGCGGGCATTCTAGGGGCAGAATTTTTCATTTACTCTGAGATAAGTGTATCGGCGGAATATCAGCTCAATCTGTTCAGCCTGACATCGAGTGCGGACTTGGTGACGAGTCGCAAAGGGCAATCGAGTGTCACCGCGAAGCAAGGGAGCGCGACAACGATTCTTGGTTTCGGAAGTGCGGGCGCAACGTTGCACATTTATTTCTAACTTGGATGCAGATGACCCTCACCTTACAAGGATGAGTAATGCGAGGTGAGGGTCATCTTGGCTAGGACATCAGAGAAGAACAAAGATTGCGCAGACATAAGGAACACGGCGCTTGGAATCTCAAACCTCGAACTCCTGACGCAGCTGTACTTACTCAGATGCGTCGCTTGGGTTGCGACTTTAGCAGACCGCGAACCATCGACACCTATCTCTACTTTCCCACCCGTCAAGATGCGGAGCTCGCCGGCGCGGAGCTTCGAGCAATGGGCTTCCACGTGGAAATTGAGCATTCAGTGGTTGGTACAGATTGGCTTTGCCTGGCATCGAAATCTATGATGCCGGAACAGGAAGCGCTAAGCCGCTTACGTGTATCTCTAACGGATCTTGCACACGTGTTTAGAGGTGCGTATGACGGATGGGAAACGCAGGTCGGTGACGATGAGGAGAACGCCGACTGATTGCCGACTCCCGATATTGCAGGGATTAGCTGACCCTCACCGTTCGAGGGAGAGCCTTCCGAGGTGGGAATCTCGGCCTGCTAACAAGCCCATACAGCTGACCCTCACCGTTCGGAGTAAAGCCTTGCGAGGTGAGGGTCAGCGTGGGTCTATTTCAGCTTCGGCCCCGCTTTAGCCACTTCCGGTGGACATCCCTCCTCGTACTTCTTGAAATTTTCGATGTACCGCGCTGCAAGCTGTTTGTATTTCTCGTTGTAGGCTTCTTTGCTGGGCCACGATTCGGCGGGATTCAGAATGTTGTCGGGAACGTTAGCGCAGGACTTTGGCACCTGGAATCCGAAGACCGGATCTGTTTTGTACTCGACCTTCAGCAACGAGCCGTCGAGCGCTGCGTTCAACAACGCGCGGGTGTAGCCGATACTGATCCGCTTTCCCACGCCAAATGCGCCACCGATCCAGCCGGTATTGACCAACCAGCA